>NZ_JBEPKY010000003.1:0-322762 GCF_040544975.1 Pseudacidovorax sp. 1753
ATGCTGGTGCACTCGCTTGCAGTGGCCTCGGGCGTGGGCAAAGCCAGGGCCGCTCGCGTCGGCTGGGTGGCTCTCTGAATTTTGCAGGGCCGACTCTTTAGCATTACCTCAAAGAACGCCTGTTCCACGCCGCGCCCGCGAGCGCGGTGACTGCTGCCGTTATCCGCATTGACATAGGCTGCGATGGCTCGATCCAGCACCTTCAAATCACCGCGAGTCAGCGTCATGCTGGCGCCTTTGGCGTCGGAGTTGAAGGCAGGCGAGATGACATGCCAGCTTTTGATGGCGTCTCCTGATGCGTCTTTTCCCCCTTGGAACACCCAGATCCTCACCCCCGCAATGCAGTCCAGTCTGGCCACCGTAGGACTGAGCTTGATGGGCACGCGCCCGCCGCTGGCCGGCAATTGCACCGACTCGAATCGCAGAGGCGGCGCGATCTTCTTCTCGGGGTCGGCGCTCATCACGGCGAGGTAATCGAGCGCCACGCACAGGCGCGGCTTCTCGTTGAGCGGGCGTCCCGCGCTGCGGCTGGTGCGCAGGGTCTTGATCTGGCGGATCAGCCGCTCGGCCGGGTCCAGCAGCGTGCCCGAGGGCGGGCGCAGCGTCCAGCTGTCGAGTTCGTGGTCGAGGTTCTGCTTGCCGATGGGGCCGCCGCAGCTGGAGACGACGAAGCGGGTGTGTTCGCGTGGGGCCGCAGGCTGGGGACCCTGGATGCCGGGGTCGCGGGCGCTTTGCACTTCGATGCTGCGCACGGGTTGCGTGGGTCGGCTGCTCGTGGGTGTGCTCACCTGGCGCCACGCCACCTCGTACACGCCGCTGCGATGGCTGTGGCCACTGAAATGCCAGTCCACGCAGGCGTCGGCGGGCACATGGGGGCTGGCGGGTCCGTCGGAGGCGCCCTTGCTGCGCACAGCGGTGTCGAAGTAACGCGCCTGGTTGATCTCGCAGGTGCCGGTGTTGACGCGGTTGAAGCCGGCCGAGACGAGAGGATTGCCGGGCCCACGCGGCGGCACGAAGCGCATGTCCTGCGGCCGGGCGGAATAGGCGATGGGCTCGTCGTAGTTGATGAGGGTGAAGTGACTGGCCATGGCCAGGCTGGCGCCTGGGCTGCGGCGCTTGTGCTGCTGGGCCTGGGCCAGCAGGGCCAGTTGGGCTTCGCTGAAGGACTGGGTGGCCCGCGGCAGGACGCCGGTGCCTTGCCGGTCCACACCGCCGACATTTTTGCCCGTCAGGCCACTGACCAGGTTCTTGTAGTTCTCGCCCTGCCCCCAGCCCAGCAGGGCGAGCACCTGCATGGCGGGGGAGGGCTGGTGCGGCTCGGCGCCCAGGGCGAGCACGGCGTCTTCCAGCGGAGTGAACAGCGCGTAGAACCAGTCGTAGTTGTCCAGGCTGTAGTTGTTGCTGGTCAGCACCTGGGCATAGGTGGGGCCGTAGGCGAGGGCGGCCTCGTAGATGGTCATGTTGTGGTCGGCCGCAATGCCCTCGTTGCCCTTGTTGCTGTGCCAAGCACTGGCCTTGTCGAAGTCGTTGTAGGTCGCGGCCAGGTCCTTGATCTGCAACTGCTTGCTTGCATTCACCGCCACTTTGCCGGCCCAGGCAGCCATGCCGGCCAGTGTTTCTGTCTCGTTCAGTTGTCGCTCGCGGCCCCAGCGGCCCTGTTCCAGCGCGTCGGTGGCGTCCTCCAGCACCCCCAGCGCCCCGCTCCAGTCGTTGATGCGCGGACTGATGCCATAGGGCACGCCGTAGGCCTCGTGGTTGCCGCTGGTCATGAACACGGGCAGCTTCAGCCGGGTGTAGGCATGGCGCACGAGGCTGAAGGCCAGCAGGTCGTCCAGGCCGCGCGGGTACAGGCCGGGCGTGTTCAGCTGGTTCATGACGTTGAAGCGCTTCCACTGATCGGCAATGGTGTGGCCCACCCGCGCCGGATCGATGTTGCGGTTGAAGTCGATCAGGTCGCCGGTGAGCAGCAGGGCGGTGTCGGGGCGGCCGGCGGCGCCGAACTGGTCGAACAGCTGCTTGAGTGCGTTGAAGCTGTTGCACACGCGCTGGCCGACGGGCGGCTGGGTGAACTGGGCGTCCTCGATCACCTTGGCGGGCGACTTGGCCAGGGCGCAGTGGCGCACGTTGATGTGCACGTCGCTGAGGTGGCCGAGCTTGAGCGGCTTGCGGCTGTCCAGGCGGATGACGGGATGCCAGGCGGCCAGGCGCTGGCTGCCCTGGATCAGGTCGCGTGCGCTGGCGGCGGTGGCCTCGACGTCGTACTCCAGCAGCGTCGCTTCCAGGCCGCGGCGCGGGCCGTTGCCGTTGGCCGCCAAGTGGCGGTGGCGTGCGTCGCGCGTCTGGGCGCCGAGGAAGGCCTCGACGATCAGGTCCTGTGCGTGCACGGTGGCGGCCTGGCACAGGGTGGGGTAGTTCTTCTTCTGCTCGGCGGTGGGCTGCACCATCCAGGCGAAGCTCTTGAAGGTGCCCGTCTCGGGCTGCACGGCCAGCGCGTCCAGCGTGAGCTCGACCTCGTAGACGTGAGCACTGCCGAAGCCGGCACTGGCGTAGGCCGCGACGGCCTGGGGGCTGACGGTGGCGAAGGCTTCGCCCATCTGGTTGTGGATGAGGGCGCCGGCGGTGAAGCTGCCCACGCGCCAAACGCGGATGGCGCGGCGTGCGGTGGCGCAGTCGCGGCCATCGCCGGTGAGGGCGCCGACGGTGGTGTCGGTGGCGGGCTTGGGGCCTTCCATGGGCACCAGGCGCAGATGGCGGGCGACGGTGGCGGCAGCGCTGTGGGCGCTGTCGCCGTCCATGGGGGTGACGACGGCCTTGCGGTCCAGGCTGAGGCGTCCGGCGGCCGTGTTGGCCACGCCCAGCGGCGCCGCCGTGGCGATGAAGACGCTGCACTTCTTCTGCCCGGGCGCGAGCAGCAGCGGCGTGCCCAGGCTCGGGTACAGGATCACGGCCATCAGCGGCGTGGGCTCGCCGCAGTCGCACAGGGCGCTGGAAGGGGTGGGGTCGGTCATGGCAAAGGGTCGAACGGGCGGCGCGGTCAGGCCCCCTGGAAATGCGAGGGGAGCGCGTCGAGCGCCCGGGCCTGCGCCTCGTACAGACGGCCCAGCATCGGGTCGCGGTCGGCGGCCCAGTCCTGGACGACCTGGGGCGGCAGGCTGGCCAGCAGCGTGTGCAGTTGCGGTGTGGGGCCAGTCTGTTGGGCGGGAGCCTGGTTGGCCAGGGCTGCAGCCACGGCCGGATGCGCATGAAAGCGCGCGTGCACGAGCAGCGCCTGCCGGCAGGCCAGGCTGCGGTCCGTCCAGCCGGAGAGGCCGGTGCTGGCGGCAAAGTCCAGGGCATCGCGGACGATCCGGCGTTGGATCAACGGATGCACCAGCGCCAGCCATTGCGCCGCCACCGGGTCGTCGGCCTCGAGCGCTTCGGCCGTGAGGGCTGCCAGGAGCTGCGGCTCGCCCACGGCGTCGACGGCCTTGCGCCAGGTGAGGGGCAGGGGCAGCCGTCCCGCGGGCGGGTTGGCCGAGAGCCGGGCACGGCCTTTCAGAAAGCGGGGCTGGCCGGACGCGTCCCAGCCCGCCCACCATGCCAGCGGTTGCAGGAAGGCATCGCGCAAGGCCGGCGCCCAGTGCTGGACGGCGTCGAAGCCGATGCGGGGATCGAAGTAGCGCAGCAGCACGGCGATGCCGTGATCGGCCCCGCCGTTATCCAGGGTGCCGTGGAGGAAGCCGCGCAGATGGGCGGCCAGTGCGGGCAGGCGCAGCGGACTGGCCAGCAGCGTCAATGCCTCGTCGGCGGCTTGCCAGGCCAGCGCATCCTGCAAGGCCGCATCCGTGGCCGGTGGCAGCGCGATCAGCCAGGGACCGACATCGACCGATTCGGCCTCCGACGTCTGGAGGAAGAGGCATTCGTGCAGCAGGCCGTGGGTGGCTGCCAGGGACTCGGGCAGGTGATGCAGGCACTGTCCGGCACTCACCAGGGCATAGCGGTGCAGGGGCTGCGAAGCGCCGGGTGATGCGGCGGCGGGCGATTCGAGCAGCCGCTGGATCTGGGCGCACAGCCAGCGGTGGAGCGTGGCGTCGAAGGCCTGGCGGACGGCTTGCGCATGTTCGAAGTCGGCGAGAAGGAGGGCGCTCATCCGGCAGGTTCCGCTCAGGCCTGAGGGACGGCCGCCGCGCCGCGACGCAGTGCGCGCTGCATGCATTCCGGGCAGACGCGAGGGGGCAGCTGGGCGAACCGCTGCTCGGCACCCGGTGGCGGGCGCTGGTCGGGCCCGGGCGTGGCATGGCTGGCCGCGTGTTCTAGCCAGACGCCGGGCGTGCCGTGCAGCACGCCGGAGCCGCTCCATTCGCTGAAGCTGGTGCCGCCTTGGATTTCCACCCGCTGGGGCGCCATCAGATAGACGGTGTCCTCGGTGCTGAGCACCTCCACGTCCTGCAGGGCGGTGATCTCGCCCATGTCACTCTGCGCCTCGATCTGGATGTCGCCTTCGCTGGCGAAGGCCTTCAGGCCGTGTTCGAGCGTGAAGAAGCGCAGCCCTTCGGCGACCGCCGCGAGCAGGCGCCTGCCGCTGCTCAGCGACACATGGCCGCCGCTCGTCATCTGGGTGTGCACGGCGCTGTGCAGATGAAGGTCCTGCGTGCTGGTGGCTGCAAGGCCGGCGAGGCTGTCCAGCGCCAGATGGGGTTGCGCCAGTTCTGGGAAGCGACGGGCCGCGGCATCGACCACGCCGCGGCCCTGCAGGGCCTGGTTCTGCTGCTTGACGGCCTGGGCGACGCGGGATTGGTCCTGGTCCTGTTCCTGGGCGGTGGCCTGGACAGCGGCTTCGTGCAGGCCTTCGATCTGGTCGCGTGCACTGGTCAGGCGCCCGACGAGGGAGGCGAGCCCCTTGACGTGGCCTGCGGCGCCGGGCCGCCCCTCGGTGGTGATCAGCATCCCGTCCTTGGCGCGCAGTACGCCGTGCCCATCGGTGCGCAGTTCGAAGCCTTCGCCACGAGCGGCCTTGCGGCCCTGGTGGTCTTCGATGCGCGTGATTGCGCCCAGGCTCAGGCTGGAGTGCTGGTGGTCGCTCTTCAGCTGGGCCTGGATCTGCCCGGCCGTGTCGTCCATCACCAGGTGGTTGCTGCGCCCGGCCGCGCTGTTGCCGCCGCCGTCGGTCAGCTCGCGGCTGCGGAAGCCGCTGAGGGCGCTCTGGCTGGGCAGCTTCCACGGCGGCAGGTTCAGCTGGTTGTGCACCCGTCCTGTGCAGATGGGCAGGTCCGGATCGCCGCCGAGGAAGTCGACGACCACCTCCTGCCCGATGCGCGGGAGGTGCACGCCGCCCAACTGGTTGCCCGCCCACGGGCTGCAGACGCGCAGCCAGCAGCTGCTGTGCGGGTTCTCCTGGCCTTGCCGGTCCCAGGGGAACTGCACCTTGATGCGGCCGAGTTCGTCGGTCCACAGCTCCTGGCCCTCGGGGCCGACCACGCGGGCGGTCTGCGGGCCATGGGTGTGGGGCTTGGTGCGGGTGAGCGTCGGCCGCAGGGGCTCGGTGATGGGATGGGCCAGCAGGTCCACCTGCACCCGCCAGCGTTGCTGCGCCTGGGGCCGCGCTACCGTCGCCCCCGCGGCCAGCGCCGCCTGGCTGTCCTGCCCCACGTCCTCGATGAGGAATTCGGTTTCCAGGACCAGATATTCCGCATTGGCTGCCTCCCTTGGATGGCCCTGCAGCACGAAGCTGAAGCCCGGCACCATGCCGCGCAGGTTGCCGCTGGCCCGTGCGCGTGCACCCGCTGTGCGCAGCTGCTGCATGCGAAGCCGGGCGATCAGGTCGCCCTCGGCCAGCGGGTCGTTGGCCCCCGCGGTGCCGGCGCGTGGCTGGGCGTAGTGGCTGCCACCGAGGCTGGCATGCCAGGCGTAGACCTCGGCCTCCGCAAAGCCCGTGGGCCGTGGATCGCTGCGGCTGACCGTCAGGTCGGCGCGCGGCCGGGTGTAGTCGTAGTCGCGGCTGCTGTAGCGCCCGCTGGCGAGGCGGCTGGCGGGCATGAAGGCATGCAGATACTCGGCGTCGAGCTTCCAGCCGGGCGGGTGATAGCTCACCTGTCGGTAGGCCTCGCTGGGGTTGGGTGCAAAGGCGCCCAGATGGTCCGAGAGCACCAGCCGGTGGGCGTCCGCGTCGTGCTCGAAGTGGTAGCTGATGCCCCACTCCTGGCACAGGCGCTCGAAGAAGGCGAAGTCGCTTTCGTTGAACTGGGTCTGGTAGTCGCGGATGGGGAAGGACTCGGCCAGGCGCTTGTCGACGGGGAAGGGGTAGTTCGCCAGGAGGGCGTCGAGGATGTCGACGACGGTGGCGTTCTGGAAGATGCGGCAATCGGCGTTGAGGGTGGCCAGGTGCAGCCAGGGGCGCAGCACGAGGCGGTAACGCAGGTGTCGGCCATGCTCGCCCAGCAACTCTGCTTCGGTGATGAGGGCGTTGATCTGGCGGACGCCGGCGCCGAGGTGATCCACGGCATCGCCGACACCGCCGGGCACGAAGGTGCCGGCACCATCGAGGTCGATCTCGCAATGGATCTCGCGGCCGATCAGCGCGTCCAGGTCGATGTCGGCGCAGGCATCGGCCAGGGCGCCGGGGTCCAGCGCATCGGGGGTCTGCAGGAGCAGCTCATAGGTGAAGAGGGCATTGACGCCCTCGTGGCCCGACAGCCGCACGGGCTGCAGCAGGGGCGTGCCGGCAAAGACCGGCAGTGCGGGCGAATGCACCCGCAGCGTGTGTGACAGCGTGGACATGAAACCTCTCCCTTTGCGCCGCGCTTTCGCTTGCTTTGTTATGGGTGCGAAGGCGGCGCGGGGGAGGGTAAATGCGGGTCTTGGCGGTCCGCGGCACTTGGCGCGGACCGCCCCAACTTTTGCCGCGATCCGTGGAATAGTTCCCCGGCTCAAACCTCCGCATCTGCGGATGGTCGGTCCTCACATGGCCGGCAGAAAAAAGTTGTCCATTTGGAAAAAACGCGGCGCTGCCCGAGGCATCCGGGCAATGTGCACGCTCCTTGCATCGCATGCTGGATCGCGCACAGGAGTCGGCATGAGTCACGCATCAGAACAGGTCCCCGTTCCCCAACCCGATCTGGCCGCACGGCTAGATGCGATTCACGCATTCCTGCGTTTGACTTCTTTTTTCGTATCCCGCGTGACGCTGGGCAATGCCATCGAGGGCTATGCGCGGGTGCACAAGCTGACGCCGCTCCAGGCGGCGTGCGAGGTGGAAGAGCGGCTGTCCGAATCCAGCCTGGCGCCTGCCCAACTGGTGGGCTATGCGGGGCAGGAGTGAGGACGGGGCGGTGCGCGGAGCCCCGTCGCGGTGCGGCTAACGGTGCCTGCGGCGGGCGCGCCAGGCCAGCGTGGCGTAGTCCTTGAACAGCAGGTCGCGGTACAGCATGTGCAGGCCGCGCAGCAGGAACACCACGCAGAGCAACGCAGCGGACACCGTGACGACGATGTAGCCGCCGCTGCCCGCGCTGGCCGGTGCCGCCACAAAGATCGCGAGAAATACGACCAGAAAAAGCAGGATGGAATAAAGCAAAAGAACCAGCCCGCGCCATTTCCCAAGCCGGCGGGCCGCGTATTCGGGACTGAAAATGAATTTAAGCATTCGTCTTGCGCACCGGACCGGCAAAGCAATGGCAGATCACGCCCATTTGGGCTTCTTGTAATTGGCCGCGGCGCCAGGGTCCTTGCCCGCCTGCTGCTGTTGCTGCTGGTACAGTTTTCTCAGCGATTCCTGCGTTTCTCCAAAAAGGGTGTCGTATTCGTCGGATTCTTCCAATTGAATCGAATCGCCGCTTCTGCGCAATTGGCCGCGCTGCTCCAGGTCGTTGATGACCTTGTTGACGACGCCGCGCGACAGGCCGGTGTAGGAGGCGATGAGCGCCTGGGAGATGCGCTTGCTGAAGGCCCGGGTGCCCTGGGGTGCGAGTTGCGTCAGTTCGTGCAAGACGCGTGCCACCATTTTCTCGGCCGACAGGGTGCTTCGGCGGCGCAGCTGGCGCCGGAGCATGTTGGCGCGTTCCAGGCTGATGTCCACCAAAGCCATCGAGATCGAGGGGTACTGTGTACAGAGTCCGCGTACGATGTCCATCGGCAGCACGTACACCGCCGACGGCAGGGCGGCCACCAGGGTGAGTTCGGAGATGTTGGGGCGGTCGGCCTGGGCAAGGGGGCCGCTCAGGTAGATGTCGTTGACGCGCAGGAAGTTGGTGGTGATGAGTTCTGCGCGGGCTGTGGCGTCGGTCGGCAGGCCCACCCGCAGCAGTCCCGAGGCAACGCAATACATCGAAAACGCAGGCTGGCCCGTAAGTAGAACTACGTCATTTTTGCGGAAGTGGCGCAGTTCCACGAACCGCATCAGTTGCTGGCGCACCCCTTGGGGCACTTCGGAAAGCAAAGGATGAATCAACATGCGCGTTCAAGCCGGCCGCAGCCGAAATAATGAGCAGCGCCAAATGTGACGATTCGCTGCATGCGTTGCAAGGAGGCTGAAAGTAGTAACGCATGCTAGAAGCTGGGATGTGGGCTTGTGCGCACGAAATCATCGGAATTGAAGACTTGCTGACACTTTAGGCTTAATAAAAGTGAAGGAAATGAGAAAAAATCTCTATCTCCGCAAGATTTCTACTGAATTCAGCAACGATTAGCGGTGTGGTTGTAAAGGGGCTCCGCCAGCCCCAAGCAAGAACGCCCATGGCCCTGTGAAGGGGCCATGGGCGTTGTGCTTTGCGGGGTGGGGCAGGCCGCTGGATGGCTTGCCAAGAGCGGCCGCGGCGGCCGGGATGAGGTCAGGTGCCGCTGGCGGGCACCCAACCCTCGGGCCCATGCGTGAAGGCCTGGCGCAGCTGCAGGCTGCCCGCGCCCTGCACCACGCGGGCCACCATCGGAAACACGCGCTGCGCATCGGCGTCGGCGGCCCAGGGCGCGGGCTGCACGTGGTAGGTGTAGGTGACGACCACCGGGCCGCCGTCGGCCGCGGGGTGCCCGGGCTCGGGCGCCCAGCCGACGATGCGGTCGAGCGTGAGGTGGGCGGCGCAGAAGTCGGCCGGCGCTGCGGCGCCGGTGGCGGTCTTGCGGGCGATGAAGTACTTCTGGCCTTCGGGGGTGAGCGTGTAGTGCGTGGCGGCGGTGGCGGGCGCCTCGGCCGTGGCGGGCAGGGCGATGTCTTCGGCCTGCACCAGGCCCAGGTGCTGCAGCACGGGCATCTGCACGGCGTCGCGCACATGGGCCCGGGCTTCGGCCTGGGTCACGTCGATGGGCCAGTGGGGCTTGCCCAGGCACAGGTCGCCGTGGCGGGCCAGGTACAGCTCGGTGGCGGCATGCAGCGCGCCGGGGTCCACGGTGGCTTCGTGCTGGCAGCCGGCCAGCAGGGCGGCGGCGCAGAGCAGCGCGGCGGCAGCGGGCACGGCCCGGCGGCTACGCGGGGCGACGGGGCCAGGGGCGGGAAGGGGCAGGGTGGTCGGGGTCATGGGGCGCGTCATTGGGCGCAGTCTTCGGGCTTGAGTGGTTGGGCGGCCGTGGTGTCGGCGTCGTCCAGGGTGTGCAGGAAGCAGATCAGGTCATGGATGTCCTGCTCGGACATGGGCGGCGCGGAGCCGGGCTTGCGGCCGTCCATGGGCATCTGCGGGTCGATGTTGGGCAGGTAGGCGCTGGGCAGGTCGTCGAACTTCCGGACGGTGCCGCCCGTGTACTGGGTGGTGATGAGCCCGTAGGTCGGAAAGGCCGGGTCTTTCTTGGCCTTGGGCTGGCCACCCACGGTGGGGTACCACAGCTCGGGGTTGGTGTCGCGCGTGTTGTAGAAGCGGATGACCTGCTCCAGCGTGTGCATCACCCCGTTGTGGAAGAAGGCGCTGCGCGTCGCCACGTTGCGCAGGGTGGGGGCCTTGAACATGCCGCAGAAGCTGTCGGCCGCGCCGGGGCTGGCGGGCAGGTGGTCGGTGCGCAGGGGACCGCACACGCCCATGTCGTAGTAAGTGGGGTCGGCATTGGCGGCGATGGCGGCATTGCGCGGCACCCCGATGGCCTCGTACGAGAAGTCGGTGAACAGGGCCGAGCTGCCGTTGAGCCCCGCGCCCTGGTAGTGGCACGAGGCGCAGTTGCCGGTGGCAGGGTCGGTAAAGACTTTCAGACCCCGCACCTCCGCGGGCGAGAGGTTGCCGCCCAGCTTGTTGCTGGCGTAGCGGTCGAACTTGCTGGTGTAGGGGTGGAAGCTCGTGTCTTCCAACTGGTAGGCCTGCAGGGCCTGCACCGCGCTGGCGAAGGCGGTGTCGGGGTTGTCGAACACGTGCGCGCCGAAGGCCTGCGCGATGAGTGGCGCATAGCTGGCGGCCTGTAGCTTGCGCACCACGTCGGTCGGGCTGGCATTGGCCATTTCGGCGGCGTTGAGCAGCGGCACGCGGGCCTGGTCGGCCAGGGTGTCGGCGCGGCCGTCCCAGGTGAAGCCGCCGCCGGGGCCCGGGGCGCTGATGCCGTCGGGGTTGTCCAGCAGGTCGGCGTAGGCGGGGGTGAATTCCTTGTAGCGCAGCGAGGGCACGGCGCGGGTGCCGGGCTGATCGAGCCTGGGGCCGCCCAGTTGCACGGCCAGGTCGTTGGCGGGGGCGTAGGCATGGGCCGGGTCGTGGCACGAGGCGCAGCTCATCTGGCCCGAGCCCGACAGGGCCTTGTCGAAGAACATCTTCTGGCCCACCTGGGCGGCCAGGCTGAGCGGACCGGAGGCCGGCGCGGGGGCAGCCGCAGGCGCCGCCGCCGCAGGGGCGGGCGCCGCCGCGCTGCCGCCGGCACCCAGCCCCAGCGGCAGGGCGTTGGCGCCCCCGCCGCTGCCGCCGCCGCAGCTGGCCAGGCCCACCGCCACGGCTGCCGCCGCCACCACCGCGATGAGCGTGGCGCCGGCCGCCGGAGCGATGGTCCGCCTCATGGCTTGACGGCCCAGACGTTGGTCTGGTTGGCGTCGGGGCCGGTCTGCGCGGCCACGGTCACGTCGGCGGACTGCTTCTGCGTGTAGCCGGCGGGCGCCACGAAGGCGTGGTTGATGGGCCGCACGCTGTCGAAGTGCGTGTCGGCGCTGCCGGCGTACTCGGGCAGGTTCAGGATGTTCGCGGCGATGAAGGCCTCGGTGTACTTGGAGCGGTTCATGTACGAGGCATCGTTGGCCGGGTCGGCCAGGCCGAACATGTCCTGCAGCGTGCGCACGAAGGCGAAGTGGCTGTAGGCGTCGCTGTCGACCACGCCCTTGGGCGCGTTGGGCTGGTTGGTCAGGATGCCGAAGATGCTCTCGCCGTGGCCGCGGTTGCCCATCTGGTAGTTGTTGATGCTGGTGTCCTGCGACCAGCTGCCGTCCGCGTTCTGCTGCAGCGGGTTGGGCATGTTGGTGGTCTGCTTGACCTTCAGCGGGTTCCAGCCGCAGCAGGAGTTGAAGCCGGCGGTGGCGTTGCCCTCGTCGAACATCAGCACGATGGCGACGCGCTTGTTGGGGTTCTGCCAGAGCGGCGAGGCCTGGATCTTCTTGACGACGTAGTCCACGTAGTTGTCGCCGCGCGTGATGATGGGCGACACGGCGCTGGTGGCCACGTTGTTGGCCACGCTGCTGCAATCGCTGGCCGATGCGGTGGTGCCGCCGCCATTGGTGCCCTTGACGCTGATGCCATGCATGTCGTCGCACTGGTCGGGCATCAGGAAGTTGAGGTTGCCCACGTTGCCGCTGGCCAGGTCGGTGCCCAGCTGGTCGATGTCGTAGCCGGTGGGCACGGTGTAGGCGCTGGCCTTGCTGAGGGCTGCGTCCCACTGGCCACCACCCATGGTGCGGTTGCTGTACTTCCACTCGGGCGCGCTGCGCACGTTCTGGTAAGCCATGCCGGGGTGGTGCTTGGTCTTGTACAGGCCGGCGGGCATGGGCAGCGTGAGCGTGGCGTCGCCGATGGCGCTGGTGTTGGGGCCCAGGGTGCCGGGCGGGTACACATGGTCCTGCGCGGTGACGGCGGCGTCGGCAACGCTGTCGGTGCGGAAGTCCTGGCCCGGGTTCATCGACTCGCTGTAGGTGCGCCAGGTCATGCCCGCGGTGGTGATGGCGTTGAACAGGTTCGGCCGGCCCACGATGTTGTGGCTGACGGCGGCGGTCTGCGTGCAGGTGGTCTTGAAGGGCGAGCTGGCCAGGCCGGGCTGGGTGTTGTCGGGCACGGGCAGGTCCTGCACGGCGGTGGGGCCGGTGGCGTCGCAGTTCCACTGGCTGTCGTCGGTGATGCCGAAGTCGTCGGCGCCGCCCAGGGCGGTGTAGTTGGGCTCGCTGGGGTTGCCGGTGGCGTAGTAGCTCACCAGCTGGTTGCCGGCCTGCAGGTAGGCGTTGATCTTGGGCGCGTAGGGCGAGTTGACGATCGACGAGGTCGCCTTGTTCTCCAGCATCACGATGAAGATGTTGTCGTAGCGCGGGATGCCTTCGACGTTGAAGGCGGCCTGCTGGGCCTGCGCAAAGGTGATGGGCTTGCGCGTGTCGGCCGTGTTGGCGGTCAGGGCGGTGACGCCGTTCTTGCCCGTCAGGCGCGGGTCGCCGCCGGGCACGGCCAGCGCGTCGGGGTACAGGTCGCCGCGGTCGAGCTTGGCGGTGGCGTAGACGTAGCGGTTGTTCAGCGCATTGGCCTCGGCCAGCAGGGCGGCCTGGGCCTTGCCGCTGGCCTGGTTGAAGTCGCCCAGCACGGCGGTCTCGGCCACGCCCAGGCGGCTGGCGACGTTCTTGCGCTCGGTGGCATAGCTGCTGCCGTTGGCGTCGATCAGGCGGGCCACCTCGGCCGACAGCGGGCTGATGACGACCTGCGCGGCCTGCTGGTCGCTGACCTGGCCGGCGCTGATGCGCAGCGCCTCGCGGCTGGCCACGGCCTGGCCGGTGGCGGTGTTCCTGGCGCTCGTGCCGATGTCGGCCAGCAGGGCCGAGCCGGTGGGCACCGTCAGGCCGAACTTGCCGCTGGCGTCGGTGGTGGTGGCGGTCTCGCCGTCGTCGCAGCGGCCGTTGTTGTTGCTGTCGACGCAGACCTTGGCGCCGGCGAAGTAGCCGGCCGAGAAGACCGGGTCGGTGGCGCTGCCGGACTTGAAGGCCGTGGCCGCGACCACGCCGTTGACGGCCACGGTGTTGGCCGTGCTGCCGGTCTGGCCGCCGTTGCTGTTACTGCCGCTGCTGGTCGATGCCGGCAGGAAGGCGATGCCGTCGTTGCCACCGCCGCCGCAGGCGGTCAGGGCGGCTGCGGCCAGCACGGTGAGGGCCGGGAGAAGAAGACGCGAAGTCGAAGGGGCGGTGGATTTCAAGATGACCTCTTGATCGTGGCTGGAAATACGAAACCGGTGAATGGTGGTTAATGGCGGTGTCACGCCCGTGAAGGAAAGCTGAAACGATGCTGACTTCTGGCGCGTGCAGCGGCGGCATTTCGTGGCCGCGCGCGATTCCTTGTTTTTGCTTAAACCAAGCTGACCAGGTCTGGGAAATATTCAGGTGAATTTGTCACTTGAATGTAAAGACGCGTCCCGATCATTTCGCCTTTTTCAGGCGCACTGCATTGCGCCGTTCCATCGAGGGTTTGAAATGAATGAATACCAAAATACGCGCATTCCCGCGGCGTTGAATATCGACGAGCTCGCGCGCGTCAACGAGATCCAGCGCCGGCGCCTGCTCCAGCTGATGCTGGCAGGCTCCGCCGTGGGCGTGTCGGGCGTGCTGGCCGGCTGCGGCGGCGATGGCAGCACGCTGCTGCCGGCGTCCTCTTCCTCCTCGGGCAGCGGCACCGGTGCGGCGCCTGCGCCCGCACCGGCGCCCGCTGCCGCGCCGCAGACGCAACCCACGCCGGTGGTGCCGACGTCGTCGTTTTCGGTGATTGTGCTGCCCGACACGCAGTTCTATTCGCGCTATGCGTCGCAAAAAATGGGCATGCTCTACCAGAAGCTCTATGCCGATATCGATCCGCGCTACAACAATCCCTTCAAGGCGCAGACGCAATGGATCGCCAATAACGCGCAGCAATTGAAGACCGCATTCACCATGCATCTGGGCGACGTGGTCGACCAATCCTGGTATTACTCGTCGGAAAAATCCGCGCCTTGGAGCGCTTCCACCGACCTGGTTGGCAATGGCCAGATCGCCGCCAATACGGTGCAAAAGGAATGGGAATTGGCCAGCCAGGCCATGCAGGTGCTGGAGCAGGCCAAATGCCCGTATTCCATCTGCGCCGGCAACCATGACGTGGGCGCCATCGGCTCCGACATGCAATGGGGCCCCGACTGGGGCGTGGGCGTGACCGGCTTCGACAACACCGACGGCTACCAGGACGGCGGCAGCCACCGCGTGAACCTGTTCGAGCCCTACCTGCAGGTGTTTCCTACCGCGCGGGCCCAGCAGCAGTCCACCTTCGGCGGGCGGCATTCCTCCGGCTTCCACGAGTACCACGTGTTCCAGGCCGAGGGAAACCGCTTTCTGGTGCTCTCCATGTCGTGGCGCGCCTCCGACGACGCCATCGCCTGGGCCAACCAGGTGATCCAGAAGAACCCGACGCTGCCGGTCATCCTGATCAACCACCAGCTGATGGGCATCGGCCAGGACGGCGTGACCGCCGCCGACACGGCCTATTCCAACTACATGTGGGACAGGCTCATCAAGAACAACGACCAGATCTTCATGGCCGTGAACGGCCATTACCACGGCTCGTGCACCGTGACGAAGAAGAACGCCTTCGGCCACGACGTGTTCCTGATGGTGGTGGACTACCAGATGGCCTACATGGGCGGCAACGGCCTGATGCGCATGTACGAGTTCGACCTGACCCACAAGAAGATCGTGGCCAGTTCCTTCTCGCCGTGGGTGCCGGTCAAGCCGCAGGCCGAGCTGAACAACTTCGACTCGGCCTGGCTCACGGAGGCCAACCAGGGCTTCACGCTCGACATCGACTTTGCGGCGCGCTTCGGCGGCTTCAACCCCGGCTTTGCGGTGCCCGCCGGCACGCGCACCAAGGCCATCACGCAGCAGGCCAAGGAGACGATCCTCACCAACTTCAAGAGCCCCACCGTGGCCTCGAGCCGGCCGGCGTCGGGTCCGGACGACTATCCCAAGGTGGCCAACACGCTGGCGCACTGGCGCTTCTACAGCAGCACGGCGGCCGAGGGCGACAAGTTTCCGTACCAGAACGGCCAGCAGATCGCCGACGTGTCCCCCGCGGCCGCCAATCCCATCTCGGTCAACACCTGGATGGGCAAGGACGGCGACCTGGTCTGGTCCAGGAGCCACCACCCGCTGTCGGCCGCGCCGGGCAGCCTGCGCTTTCTGAATGCCACCGGCAGCCGGGCCTCGTACTTCACCACCGACAAGACCTCGAAGCTGAACACCGAGCAGTTCCTGAACGGCTACACGGTCGAGGCCTTCGTCTACATCGACCCGGCCTTCGACGCCAACGTCAACGGCTGGATGGGCATCCTGTACCGGCTGGGTGCGCGCTCGCACCTGCAGGGCTTCGGCAGCGGCGAGGGCGACACCCCCATGATGTTCGCGCTGTCGAACCTGATGGAGTTCCAGTGGGAGATCGTGCCCACCGACCAGGCGACCAACCTGACCTGCTGGTCGGGCAGCATCTCGGCGGGCCAGTGGCTGCACGTCGCCATCGTCAACGACCCGGCGGACGGCTACGCGACCACGATGTACGTGGAGGGTGCGCCGGTGCTGCGCAACAACAGCAACATGCACGGCATCCAGTACGTGGCCGCCCAGCAGCAGATGGCCATCGGCTGCGGCCAGTGGGCCGACGGCATGTCCACCGGCTTCCTCGGCAGCCTGGGCGAGATCCGCATCGTCGGCGCGCCCCTGCCGCCGAGCCAGTGGCTGACGGCGCGGGCGAGCTGAGGCGCAGTGCCCCGCGCGGGCGGATGGGCTCCCGCTCCCCCTCGCGGGAGAGGGCTGGGGAGACGTGGCTGCCCCATCCCCACCCCCTCACGCCGAAAACAGAATGCGATCCAACTCGGGCGAGATGACCTCGGCCAGCTTGCCGTAGCCCCGCGCGGTGGGGTGGATCTCGTTGAGCCAGTCGCCATCCGCCCCGCTGGTTCCCAGCCGGGCGCGCTGCAGCACGCCCTTCGTCTTGCTGATCACATGGAAGTTGTCGATCTCGGCGCACAACTCCACAAGAAAGGAGCCCAGCGATTCGAAGATGTAGTCGGTGATCGGGATCCAGAAGTCCTGGGGCACCTGCCGCGTCATCAGTGCCGGATACAGCCAGGGGCCGGCCAGACTCAGGATGCCGGCCAGGTTCGCCGGCGCGTCGCGCGGCGTGGGGTAGTCGTACACGTGCGTCACGATGGGGATGCCGGCATTCTTTTTGCTGGTGTCGCGCAATCGGGCCAGCCGCCGATGGTATTGGTGGACGTTCACACGCAGTCGCGTGAGTTCGATGCGGTCGATGTAGTCCAGAAAGTGCTGCCCCGCACCCACGGAGGGCGTGCAGATGATGTTCATCAGGTTGTCGATCAGGTCGTTGCCGCCACCGCTGATGAAGATGGCGTCCCAGCGCGTTTCGTTCAGGGTCTGCACCAGCGGCCGGTTGGCATGTGGGTCGGTCATGTTGAGCAGCGTGTCGCCCGGCCGGGCCAGGTTGATCAGCAGGGTCCTCTGACGAAAGTGCAGGGGCTCCAGGATGTTGGAAGAGGGCGCTCCGCCAATGGAGAACCACGAATCCCCCTCGCAGATGATCCGCTTGCCAAAGGCCGGATCGTCCGGGCCGGTGGCCGGCTTGCCGTTGTAGGCATCGGAGTCGTAGCCGTTGAAACTGACGACGCAGGCAGGGTTGGGAAGGGACATCGAGTGCTCCATGAAGGTGGTTGGGCGGGCAGGGACGGCGTGGCCGCCGCGCAGCGGCGCGGCGGGTTCAGCGGGGCGATGCCGGCGCGCCGGACGGCACGGGGGGCGCGGCAGGCGGCAGGGCATTCATCTTTGCGAGCAACGGGTCGTTCGGTCTGACCCACAGCTCGACGACGCCCGGCGTGGCCCTCAGTGCGGGGGCGAGAGGTTCTGCGATCCATCGGCCCTCTCCGCCATCGCCGAATGCCGAGCTCATCCCCGCGGCGATGGCATAGGCACAGGCCCTGCCGCTGGTGTCGTGGTAGCGCAGCACGGTGGTGGTGACGGGGGCGGGGTTGGCCCGGCCGGTCCTGCGGGCGGCGTCGTAGACGTCCTCGATGGGCGGAACGCTGGCGCCCCAGTTGCGCCACCAGTCGCGCAGACCCCGCACGCTGTCGCGTTGAGCCCCGCCGTAGATCTGCACATAGATCGTGATCCGCTTGCAGATGGTCTCGGCGCGCTTCCATGCCGCAGGGGTACTGGCTGTCATGGGCGCAGGCGTCTCCGCCGCGGCGGGGGCGGGCGGGGCGTCGGGAGAAGGCGCGGCAACGATGGCGGAGGTCGTCGCGGGCAATGGCAACCCGTGATGGGGGGCGGCCGGTGCCGGGCGGGGCGGGCACTTGCTGTCCCAGAGTTCGTCGAGCGCGCTCCGGGAGATGGAAGGATTGGTCCGGGTGTGGTCGTTCGACGCCTGGAACACCTCTTCGGCCAGCACCATCGCTTCCCGGCGCGGAGAGCAGGGATGCAATGCCTCCCAACTCGCACCCTGGCTGTAGTCGTGGCCCCAGTAGCGCACGGCCGGCAGCGCGTCGGGCTGCGTCATGCAGGTGGGAAAGGCCGACGGCATGGGGCCGTGGCTGGCGCTCAACAGCACATTGCAGGCGTTGCCCATCTGGCTGCCGAGTCGCTGGCAGGCCACCGAGGCGTCGCGCACGATGCGCACCCCGAGTGCGGACGTTTGCAGCCAGCGGGCCTCGTCGCGCTGGCAATAGGCATCGGCAGAGCGCACGACGGCCATGGCCAGGGCCGAGATGGCTTCGCTCCCGCGGTCGCTGTCCGCAGGCGCAGCCTGTACTTGTCGCTCCTCCCGTACCGGGTCGGGCGACCGCGGCAACTGTGCCCAGAGCTGGGCCAGTTCCTTCATGGCCGCACGTTCGCCCACGATCCGGCTGTTGATCGCATTGCGCAGACCCTCGGCCGCCTGCCACGCCGAGATGCCGATGGTGGCGAGCGCACCGGCACTCAGGGTGGCGCCGACGGCGGCCACGCCGATCCTCGGCGGAAGGCGGATGCCGGTCGACGCCGGGCTTGCTGTCGCGCTCTTGTCGGTCTGACGGGACGTCGCGCCTTTGGCGTGTTCGTCGGGTTCGAAGTACTGGCCAGGGTTCTGCAGGACGCTGTCGACGAAGCCGGTGGAGAGCTTGTCCGCCAGAAAGCGGCCCAGGTAGAAATAGCTTTCCCACTGGGCCTCGCTGAAGAACTGGTCGCTGGTCGGCTGCTGTGGAAAGCTCGGCGCCTTGAGCCGGTAGTTCTCGATGTCCATCGGAAGCCCGGCGCACATGTTCGGCTTGACGACGATGAGGATGCCGACGGGCGGGGCCGTGCCGTCGGCAGGCTGCGGATAGCGGATCGTGGCGAGGGCGAGGCAGGCGTTGCTGTCGCTGGATGCGAGTGCATTGAGCGAGCCGAAGTACTTCAGCGTCTCCCACCAGGCGGCGGGCGTCGCGGCGGGCTTCTGGAAGGTGATGTGCGTGTCCAGGTCGACGCGGGCCTTGCGCACCAGCTCCTCCAGGTCGCCGAAGCGGTAGTTGGGATCGGCGCCGCAGTCGGCGAGCAGGATGAATTGCGCCCGCGCAGCCAGCAGTGCGTAGCCACCGGTGTTCTCGAAATGCCCTCCGTCCGAGATGAACCAGTCGTTCTTCCCGGCGGCGGCGAACGTCCCGGTGGTCTCGTGGAGCAGCCCGATCGACTTGGCCAGGTTTCGGCGCCACCACCCGCCCTGCGCGCGGGTCCCTGGATGCCGGGCTGCACCGGTCAGCCAGTAGCCCAGCCGCACGCCCGCGAAGGTGAGCAGGGCCGACAGGCCGCGCTGGGTGCGTGCGCCAAGGCCCGGCGAGACGGCGGCGCCGGAGATGGCCAGCCAGGCCCCCAGGCTGAGCTGGCCGATCCCTGGGATGCGGCGCCAGCCTTCCTGGCCGAGTTGCGACGCTCCGCCGGCCATCACGCTCAGCAGCAGGCCCTTGCGGTCGCGGTTGAACAGGCGGCCCTTGTCGTCCGCGCTCTGGTTGACGCAGCTGTTGATGAGGTGGACCGGCCCGCCTGCGCGATGGGGCGCGTAGGCCCCAAGGGGCACGTCGTCGTCGAAGGCGACCTCGCCCACGCTGACGGCGGGTTTGCCGGTACGCACGGCACTGGCAATGGGGCTGAGCGCGCTCACGTCGGGGCCGAAACGCGTGCCGTTGGCGGCACCCAGGTAGGCCCGTGTCAGGCGGGCCGCATAGAACGCGTGCAGCGACGACAGGTTGAGGAACTGCACATTCCTTCCGGTGAGAAGGGCATAGCCGAGCACCGGAACGGCCAGCAGGGCGAGGTGAATCCACCCTTGCGTGAACGCCATCTGGGTGACGAGGCGCGTACCGGCCTGCACGCCGGCATCGGAGTCGATGAACACCGGCCGCATCACCACCTTCATCACGAGCGCGACCCACCACACGACCATGCACAGGCTCAGCAGGTAGTCCACGCCTTGCAGCAGCCACATCCCGATGCCCCGCACCCAGCGCGGCGCCAGATGGCCTTCGGCGGCGAACAGGGGCGCGGCGCCCCGCAGGCCGACGGCAGCGACGCCCAGCGCCAGGCCGAGGTTGAGCGTGGAGATGCTGTCGAACGCCAGCACCCACGCCAGGCGCTCGACCAGGCCCAATCCCAGGCAGGCGCCGAACATCGACAGCCACCGGGAAAGCGCATGCGTCAGCGCGTTGCGGGCGGCGCCGACCGTGCCGCCCGGGCCACCAGCGATCCAGCGGGCGGTGAATGCCGCGCCGAGATTGAGCAACAGGAACAGCGCGGCGGCCGTCATGGCCACGGCATGCCAGCGCTGCGGCTGGATGTCGCCCAGCTGCCCCAGCCGGTACAGCGCGAATGCCGGCAAGCCTGCGGCCACGAGGATCGCCCCGGCGCCAAGCACGATGGCGCCGAAGCTCCTGGCGCGGACCCACTGGAGTTGCCAGTAGGCAAGCAGGAAGTTCAGGGCGGGCAGCAGTGCGATCGCCGCCAGCGGCCACAGCGTGGGCATCCAGGGCTGGATCCAGTCCGTCCAAGCGAACATCCGTGGCTCGTGGCTGCCGACGGTGGCCAGCGCTTGCCACGCAGCCAGGTCGACAGCGCACAGGCCCAGCGCCAGCAGCACGGCCAGGACGCCGAATTCCACATGGATGCCGATGAGGTTGCGCAGGTAGAGCGCAAGGGCGAACAGCGTGTCGCGGGCGCCGGCCGGCGTCAGGTAGCGGCCGTTGGTGCGCAGCCACCAGCCAAAGTGGGTCTTCTCCGCCTGTGCCAGCGCCCGATCAACCTCATCCGCGCCCGGTCCCGTGCGCGCGCGGTCGAACAGGCGGCCGAGCATGCCGCCGATGTAGCCACCGCCGGAGACCGTGGAAAGCAGATCGAAGCGCAGCAGCAGCCGGTTGGCCGCCAGCGAGCGCAGCAGCCCCAGGCAGAAGGTGGCGCTGCGGATCCCGCCGCCCGAGAGGGCCAGTCCCCAGAGCGGGGCCTCTTGCGCCGGTGGCGGCATGCCCAGGTCGGCGCCACGGGCCGCGGTGGCGCCCAGCGCGGCGCGACGCAGCGCCACGGCCTGCTGCAGTTCGCCCTGCCCGGGCGATGGCTCTTCGACTTTCATCTCGACCCCTCCTTCGGACCTGAGGTCCGACCTCGTTCATTGGCGAGGCATTCTTGGTGGGGGCCCGGAGGAGCACATCCTCCATCTGGGGTTTGCACGACACGGCGGTGGCCGAGGATGATGAAAGGTTGTCGAGAATTCTTGCCCGAATGAAAAAGCCCGCCGCGGTGTGCGCCGAGCGGGCTGTGCGGGTGGGGCGACGCTCAATGCCCGCCGTTCTTCTTCCCATGCGACGCCGTGCTGCTCATCAGCTTGTCGGTATAGGCAATCGCCATGGCCGAGAACAGGAAAGCGACATGGATCACCGTCTGCGCAATGAGCACCTTCTCGGTGTAGTTGTCGGCATTGATGAAGGTCTTGAGCAGGTGGATCGAGCTGATGCCGATGATCGACATGGCCAGCTTGACCTTGAGCACCGAGGCGTTGACGTGGCTGAGCCACTCGGGCTGGTCGCGGTGGCCTTCGAGGTTCATGCGGCTGACGAAGGTCTCGTAGCCGCCCACGATCACCATGATCAGCAGGTTGCTGATCATCACCACGTCGATCAGCGCCAGCACCACCAGCATGATCACCGTCTCGTTCAAGGTGGTGATGGGCGCCGTGGTCTTGTAGCCGATGCTGTTGATCAGGGCCTGCAGCGCGTTCTGGTTGCCGAAGGCGGCCTCCACCAGGTGCAGCAGCTCGACCAGGAAGTGCACCACGTACACCGCCTGCGCCACGATCAGGCCCAGGTACAGCGGCAGCTGCAGCCAGCGGCTGGCGAAGATCAGGTTGGGCAGGGGGCGCAGGGGAGAGGTGCGCTTGACGGGCGCGGGCGGAGTCGGGTCGTTGAGGTCGGCCATGGAAAAAGCGGAAGAAAAGTCGGAGAGTCAGAGGGCGGTATTGCGCGGGGCGAACATTTTCACCACCCGTGCTACCTCGTCGCTCATGTTCATGGCGACGAGGTCCACCTGCGGATGGGCCAGCGCGAACACGCGGAACACTTCGTCGACGAAGCCCTGGCCGACGCCGGTGACACCCTCGAAGTCGAGGATGGCCCGGCGGAACTGGTCGATGCGCGCGGTGACCCACTTGCCCTGCGACCGCGAGACGAGGTCGCTGCCGAGCGCTGCAAGCCGCAAAGGCACTTCGGTGATGAGGAAGGCGTCCGGTCCGCTCTGATCGGGATCGAAATAACGGTCGTACACGCTGGTGGAGGTCCGGGCCGAACGTCGTGCGATCTCCATCAGGACGGTGGTCCCGGTCTCTTGATGGCCAGCGTCGAGCCAGTCGAAGGTGAAGTCGTGGTCATGGGTGAAGACCAGGCCGTCGCTGTGGATGGTGAAGCGGTCGAACATGCGCGAACAGACGAAGACGCCCATGCCCGAGTGCCCTTCGGCCGCCGTGGTGAACTTGCCTTTCGCCAGCTCGAGGATGGCCAGGCGCTTGTCCGGCAGCGTCAGATGATCGGCGATGCGCCGGAAGATGCCCACGCCATCGTCGACCACGGCGATCTGCACCACTTCGGCATCGGCAAGCAGGCTGCAACTGATATGCGAGGACTGTGCGTGGTCGATGGCGTTGTTGAGCATTTCGGTGAACCCGATGTGCACGATGTTGCGCACGTTGGGTGGCAGCGCCGTGACGATCGGGGCCACGTGGGCCAGCCAGATTTCGCCTTCGCCTTCGCCGTCGGCCGCAAGCGCTTGGCGCTCCCATCGCTTTTGCCACCAGAGCTTGTCGCCAGCGCTGTAGGTCGGACGTGTGCCGGCGCCTTTGCGGCTGACGAAGCCCTGCTCGACCAGGCGGGCAAGGCGGCGCGAGATGGTGACGCGCGTCAGTCCGGTACGCTCGACGGCGCGTTGCGCGACAGGGCCGCCTGCGCGCACGGCTTCGATGATCTCGGAATCTGCCCAATCCATGGCGGCGATTGTATCGTCACTTGATCATTAGCCATTCTGTTTTGTATCGTCAGAGCCTCGTAAGACGCCCGCGGGACAGTACACCGCGTTCCTCTTCCGCCATTCAAGACCGGGCCATCCGGCCCTCAGGAGACATCACCATGAGCAGCAGCTCGGCTTCCACCATCCAGTCCGTGCTCGTCGAAAACCGCGTCTTCGAGCCCAGCGCCCAGGCGCAGCAGGGCGCCCGCGTGGCGGGCATGGCGGCCTACCAGGCGCTGTGCGACGAGGCCAATCGCGACTTCGACGGCTTCTGGGCCCGCCAGGCCCGCGAGCACCTGAACTGGAGCAAGCCCTTCAGCCGCACGCTCGACGAGTCCAATGCACCCTTCTACAAGTGGTTCGACGACGGCGAGCTCAACGCCAGCGCCAACTGCCTGGACCGCCACATCGGCACCCCGGTCGAGAACAAGACGGCCATCGTCTTCGAGGCCGACGACGGCACGGTCACCCACGTCACTTACAAAGAGCTGCTCTCGCGCGTGAGCCGCTTCGCCAACGCGCTCAAGGCGCAGGGCATCGGCAAGGGTGACCGCGTGATCGTCTACATGCCGATGGGCGTGGAAGGCGTGGTCGCCATGCAGGCGTGCGCGCGCATCGGCGCGACGCACAGCGTGGTGTTCGGTGGCTTCTCGGCCAAGGCACTGAACGAGCGGATCATCGACGCGGGTGCCGTGGCGGTGATCACGGCCAACTACCAGCTGCGCGGCGGCAAGGAGCTGCCGCTCAAGGCCATCGTCGACGACGGCATCGCCCTGGGCGGCTGCACCACGCTCAAGACGGTGCTGGTGTACGAGCGCACGCCCTCGGCCTGGAACAAGGTCGAAGGCCGCGACAAGACCTTCGCCGAGGCGCTGCAGGGGCAGGGCGACGACTGCCCACCGGTGGCGGTGGGCGCGGAGCATCCGCTGTTCATCCTCTACACCTCGGGCTCCACCGGCAAGCCCAAGGGCGTGCAGCACGCCACCGGCGGCTACCTGCTGTGGGCCAAGATGACGATGGAGTGGACCTTCGACATCCGCCCCGAAGACGTCTTCTGGTGCACGGCCGACATCGGCTGGATCACGGGCCATACCTACGTGGCCTACGGCCCGCTGGCGGCGGGCGCCACGCAGGTGGTGTTCGAGGGCATTCCCACGTACCCGAACGCCGGGCGCTTCTGGCAGATGATCGAGAAGCACAAGGTCAGCATCTTCTACACGGCGCCCACGGCCATCCGCTCGCTGATCAAGGCGGCCGAGTCGGACGAAAAGGTGCACCCGAAGAACTGGGACCTGTCGTCGCTGCGCATCCTGGGTTCGGTGGGCGAGCCCATCAATCCGGAGGCCTGGATGTGGTACCACCGGAACATCGGCCACGAGCGCTGCCCCATCGTCGACACCTTCTGGCAGACCGAGACGGGTGGCCATGTGATCACGCCGCTGCCGGGCGCCACGCCGCTGGTGCCGGGCTCGTGCACGCTGCCGCTGCCGGGCATCATGGCCGCCATCGTGGACGAGACCGGCAAGGACCTGCCCAACGGCGCCGGCGGCATGCTGGTCATCAAGCGGCCCTGGCCCTCGATGATCCGCACCATCTGGAACGACCCCGAGCGTTTCAAGAAGAGCTACTTCCCCGAGGAGATGGGCGGCACCATCTACCTGGCCGGCGACGGCGCCGTGCGCAGCGAGGACCGCGGCTACTTCCGCATCACCGGCCGCATCGACGACGTGCTGAACGTGTCGGGCCACCGCCTGGGCACCATGGAGATCGAATCCGCGCTGGTCGCCAAGACCGACCTGGTGGCCGAGGCCGCCGTGGTGGGTCGCCCGGACGACGTGACGGGCGAGGCGGTGTGCGCCTTCGTCGTGCTCAAGCGCGGCCGGCCGACGGGCGAGGAGGCGAAGCAGATCGCCAACGAGCTGCGCAACTGGGTGGCCAAGGAGATCGGGCCCATCGCCAAGCCCAAGGACATCCGCTTCGGCGACAACCTGCCCAAGACGCGCAGCGGCAAGATCATGCGCCGCCTGCTGCGCAGCATTGCCAAGGGCGAGGCGATCACGCAGGACACCTCGACGCTGGAGAACCCGGCGATCCTGGAGCAGCTGGCGCAGACCAACTGAGCGCGGCCGGCGGGGGCGGGCGCCGCGCCCCCGCCGCTGCAACACGGCGACTGCAAAGATTTGTCACCGTGCTTACAACCAAAGTGCGGGTAGATGCGTATTGCGCGTCCGCTGGTCAGGAGCTGTTTAAGATCGGGCGCCATCGCGTTGCCTTTCGGTAGCGATTTTTCACAAAGCCCGACTCATGATCCTCGTCACCGGAGGCGCCGGCTTCATCGGCTCCCACACCTGCGTCGCGCTGGCGGCGGCGAACCGTCCCTTCGTCGTCCTCGACAACTTCGACAACAGCCGGCCCGACGTGCTCACGCGCGTGGGCCAGATCATCGGCCGCGAGGTGCCCTTCGTGGAGGGCGACGTGCGCGACGAGGCGCTGGTGCGGCGGGTGCTGGCGGAGCATGGCATCAAAGCCGTCATCCACTTCGCGGCATTGAAGGCGGTGGGCGAGTCCATGGCGCAGCCGCTGCGCTACTACGACAACAACGTCGCCGGCACCGTGACGCTGCTGCGGGCCATGCAGGCCTCGGGCGTGCGGCAGATGGTGTTCTCGTCCTCGGCCACCGTGTACGGCGACCCCGACACCGTGCCCGTGCGCGAGGACTTTCCCTTCCGTCCCGCCAACGTCTATGGCCACACCAAGGCCATGATGGAGCAGGTGCTGGCCGACCTGTGCACCGCCGAGCCCGACTGGCGGGTGGCGCGCCTGCGCTACTTCAACCCGGTGGGCGCGCACGAGAGCGGCCTGATCGGCGAAGACCCGCAGGGCATTCCCAACAACCTGATGCCCTATGTGGCTCAGGTGGCCGTGGGCCAGCGCACCGAGCTGAGCGTGTTCGGCAACGACTACCCCACGCCCGACGGCACCGGCGTGCGCGACTACATCCATGTCATGGACCTGGCCGAAGGCCATGTCGCCGCGCTCGACCACCTGGACCGCCAGGCCGGCTTGCTGACGGTGAACCTGGGCACCGGCCGTCCGGCCTCGGTGCTGGACCTGGTCAAGGCCTTCGAGCGGGCCTGCGGCAAGCCCATCCCCTACAGGGTGGCGCCGCGCCGCGCGGGCGACGTGGCGGAATACTGGGCCGACCCGGCGCTGGCAAGCCAATTGCTGGGCTGGCAGACCCGCCGCGACCTCGACACCATGTGTGCCGATGTCTGGCGCTGGCAAAGCGGCCGCGCGGCTGCCGCCTGATCCTTTTTCATTACCGACTCCTCTGCCACCATGATTCCAGTCATCCTCTCCGGCGGCTCCGGCACGCGACTCTGGCCTCTGTCGCGCGCGGGCTACCCCAAGCAGTTCCTGGGTCTCACTGAAGAGCAGACGCTGTTCCAGCTCACCGCGGCGCGCCTGGCGGGCCTGAACGGCAACGCGCCGGTGCGGCCGCTGGTGGTGTGCAATGAAGGCCACCGCTTCATCGTGGCCGAGCAGCTGCGCGAGAAGGGCCTGAGCGCCCATGCCATCGTGCTGGAGCCGGTGGCGCGCAATACGGCGCCGGCCATTGCTGCCGCCGCCGTGACCGCGATGGCCGATGGACAGGACCCGGTGCTGCTGGTGCTGGCCGCCGACCATGCCATTCCCGACACCGCCGCCTTCCACGAGACCGTGCGCGCCGGCCTGTCCGCGGCCGAGGCGGGCAAGCTGGTCACCTTCGGCATCGTGCCGACGGCGCCCGAGACCGGTTACGGCTACATCAGCGTCGCCAACCGCATCGACGCCGCGGCGCCGGTGGCGCCCATGGCCGTGCAGGCCTTTGTCGAGAAGCCCGACCTGCAGACCGCCCAGGGCTACCTGGAGGGTGGTCGGCACCTGTGGAACAGCGGCATGTTCCTGTTCAAGGCCTCGGCCTACCTGCAGGAGCTCGAGCGCTTTGCGCCCGCCATCGCCAAGGCCGCACGCGAGGCCGTCGAGAAGGGCAAGAAGGACCTGGACTTCGTGCGCCTGGACGCCGAGGCCTTCGCCACCTCGCCCGAGGACTCCATCGACTACGCCGTGATGGAAAAGACCGACAAGGCCGTGGTCGTGCCGCTGCGCGCCGGCTGGAGCGACGTGGGCGCCTGGAACGCCGTGTGGGAAGTCAGCGCCAAGGACGCCCAGGGCAACGCCTTCCGCGGCGACGTGGTGGCCCACGAGGTGCGCAACAGCCATGTGCATGCCGAGCACCGCCTGGTGTCGGTGCTGGGCATCCAGGACGTGGTGGTCGTCGAGACCGCCGACGCCGTGCTGGTGGCCAGCAAGTCCAGAGTGCAGGACGTCAAGAAGATCGTCGAGAAGCTCAAGGCCGACGGCCGCTCCGAGGCCTCGGCCCACCGCAAGGTCTACCGGCCCTGGGGCGCCTACGACTCCATCGACCATGGCGACCGCTACCAGGTCAAGTGCATCACGGTGAAGCCCGGCGAGAAGCTGTCGGTGCAGATGCACCACCACCGCGCCGAGCACTGGATCGTGGTGTCGGGCACGGCCAAGGTGCAGATCGGCGACAAGGAGATCCTGCTCTCCGAAAACCAGTCCACCTACATCCCGCTGGGCGTGATCCACGCGCTGGAGAACCCCGGCAAGATCCCGCTGGAGCTGATCGAGGTGCAGTCCGGCGCCTACCTGGGCGAGGACGACATCGTCCGCTTCTCCGACCGCTACGGCCGCGTGGGCTGAGCGGGCGCGCCTTCGCCGACTGCGGCCGCCTGTTGCGCGGCCGGCCCACACCGGGCGGCGCCCGTGGCCGACACGGCCGCGCGGCCCGGCCGATGTACAACCCGGGGCTTTCCACATCGAAAAAGAGAGGAAGCCCCATGGGTGTGCGCTCCATCGCCCTGTTCGTCATTGCCATCGTCATCGCGGCCCTTGCCGCGCTGAACTGGGGCACGCTGTCGGCGTCCACCGCCATGTCGTTGGGTGTCACCACGGTCACGGCGCCGCTGGGTCTGGTCATGCTCGGCCTGACCGTGCTGCTGGCCGCCTTCTTCCTGGCCTATGTGCTGTGGCTGCAGGGCACGGTGTTGCTGGACGCCCGCCGGCACACCAAGGAACTGCAGGCCCAGCGCGAGCTGGCCGACAAGGCCGAGGCCAGCCGCTTCACCGAGCTGCGCACCTTCCTCGAATCGCAGGAAAACGCCCACATGGCCCGCAACGGCGAGCGCCACGCGGCCCTGCTGGCCCGCATCGAACAGCTCGAAGCCGCCCTGCGCCAGCGCGCGGAGCAGGCGGACAACACGCTGGCCGCGCACATCGGCCAGCTCGAAGACAGGCTGGATCGGCGGGCCGCCGCCGCCACCGCATCGACGCCCGTGGCCGTGACGCCGCTCAGCGCCGCGCCGGCGCCGGTGGCCTTCGACCCGCGTCCCTGAGGGCGTGCAGGCGGGCCGCGGCGACCGCCTCGGAGACAGGGGCGGACCAGAGGGGCCGGTACAGTGCTCGTTTCGCATTTCCGACGAGACAGCCCCGAAAGGACGCCCGCAATGACCACCCCCTCCCTCGACTTCAACGGCCGCGTGGCCATCGTGACCGGCGCCGGCGGCGGCCTGGGCCGCCAGCATGCGCTGGCCCTGGCGCGTCGTGGCGCCAAGGTGCTGATCAACGACCTGGGCGGCGCGGTGGACGGGCAGGGCGGCTCGGCCACGGCCGCGGAGCGCGTGGCGCAGGAGATCCGCGACATGGGCGGCGAGGCGCTGGCCAATGGCGCTTCGGTGACCGACTTCGCCGCCGTGGAGGCGATGGTGCAGCAGGCGGTGGACGCCTGGGGCCGCGTCGACGTGCTGGTCAACAACGCCGGCATCCTGCGCGACAAGAGCTTCAGCAAGATGGAGCTCGACGACTTCCGCCTGGTGGTGGACGTGCACCTGATGGGCGCCGTGCACTGCACCAAGGCCGTGTGGCCGATCATGAATGCGCAGAAGTACGGCCGCATCGTCATGACCAGTTCCTCGTCCGGCCTGTACGGCAACTTCGGTCAGAGCAACTACGGCGCCGCCAAGATGGCCCTGGTCGGCCTGATGCAGACGCTGAGCCTGGAAGGCGCCAAGAACAACATCCACGTCAACTGCCTGGCGCCCACGGCCGCCACGCGCATGACGGAGGGCCTGATGCCCCAGGAAGTGCTGGACGCCCTCAAGCCCGAGGCCGTGGTGCCGGCCATGCTGGTGCTGGCGCACGAATCGGCGCCCACGCGCACGGTGCTGTGCGCCGGTGCAGGCACCTTCGAGGCCGCCCACATCACGCTGACGCAGGGCGTGCACCTGGGCCTGGGCGAGACGGTGCCCGAGCAACTTGCCGCGCGCTTGGCCGAGGTGACCGACCGCAACGGCGAGCAGGTGCCCCAGAGCGGCTCGGCCCAGGGCACCAACGAGGTCAGCCAGGCGATGGCGGCACAGCGCTGAGGCCCGCGGGCGCTCCGCACCGTTCGCGCTGAGCTTGTCGCAGCGCCTCCCCAGCCCCTTGACGAGCCGCGCGCGCCGCGGCGCATCACCCCCCTGGCGTCTGCACTGCGGCGGGCGCCGCGCCCGCGGGTACTGTCGCCGGCGGCTGCACGGCCTGCGGCAGATGCCGCTCGAGCCAGCCCGTGCGCCAGGCCCAGACCGTCAGCGCGCCGGCGACCACCAGCACGCCCAGCCCGACCAGCCAGCCGCTGCTGCGGTCGGCATATGGGTCCTGCAGCACACGCTTGGCGCCCGGCGGCAGCTTGGCCATCCGCGACAACGATCCGCCAAGCCGCACGCTCACCTTCATCCGCCCGTTGATGGCCCAGCCGCTCGCATCCAGGATCGGGCCCAGGCTGCGCTGGCGCAGCTTGATCCAGGCGATCAGCATGCTCGGCCCCGAGATGGCCACCACCACGCCGACCAGCGCGATGGGAATCCACGGCCCCAGGTCGACGAACTTGGTGAACATGGCCACGAGCACCGCGCTGATGCTGCCCATGGCCACGCCCAGCGCGGCCACGGTGCCCACGTCGATGCGGCCGGGCAGCTTGGGCAGCGCGGCCGGCTGGCCGGCGGTGACCGGCGGCACGGCCTTGTCGGCCGTGGCCACGGTGGTCGCCACGCTGCTCAGGCTGGCCTGGGCCGTGGCCTCGCTGGCGGCGGCCCGCTTGGCCACCTGCTCCTCGACCAGTCGGATGAACTTCTTGTAGGGCGCCACGAAGGCCTGCGCCACGCTGGTCGGGTTGTCGATCAGCTGGGTGATGGTGGCGTCCCAGTCCTTGCCCTCGCGGTCGTAGAACACGCCGTTGCGTCCGACGAAGAGGAAGTCGGTATCGCCCGCCGTGAAGGCGGCCACGATGGTCTGCTTGTCCTTGCCACGGGTGCATTCGCAGTAGGCCAGGCAGGTCTTGGCCAGGCCGGCCAGCATGGCGTGCTTCTTGGCATCGGCGACCCGCACCACCAGGTCGCAGCTGCGGCCGTCCAGGTACAGGCGCCCGGCCTGGAAGATCGCACCCCGCCGCGCGTAGAAGTCCTCGAACGAGACGAAGTTGCGCAGCAGCCGGTACAGGTCGCGCTTGAAGCGCAGCAGCCGCTCCAGGTCGACCAGGCGCTTGTTGTGCGCCTCCTCGGCCTCGTCCTGAGTGAGCAGCGCCAGCACGGCGTCTTCGGCCGCGAGCCAGGTTTCCAGCTTTTCGGTCGGCGTGTCGGCCGCGCTGCCCAGCCGGGTCGGTGGGCGGCTGGCCAGCCAGCGGCGGCAGGGCGCCAGCCGCTCGCGCAACAACGCCCACTGCCCCTCGTCGATGGCTTCGAGTGCCTCGCCCAGCAGCGGCGCGACGGCGCGCTCACGCAGCTGGGTCAGCGCCCCGGCCCAGGCTGGATTGACCCGGCCGGCCATCGGCAACGTACGGCCGGGCGCCACCGGTGCCAGCGGCAGGGCGGCCAGTGCCGGCGAATGCGTGTCGATGGCGCTGCCCGCCAGCGCGTCGTAGGCTGCGGCGGCCGGGTTGAGGGCCGGGACGGCCTGCGGATCGAAGGCCGCCACGCTGCAGCGGGCGAAGAAGTCGTCCACCTTGGCTTCGACGGCATCGAGTGCCGCCGCTGCCGCCAGCGTGGCCTCGCCCAGCGGCATGGTGGCGTCGTCGCTCACGGCCCTGGCCTGCCAGTCCGCCAGCGCGTGCGCCTGCTGGAAGAAGGCCTCGGCCTGGGCCCGCTGGATGCCCATGGCGCCGCTGCGGTCCGCGACGCCGCCCTGGGTCTGGATGATCCGCTCGATGACGGTGCGGACGCTGTCGTCCTCCGCCGTCGCAGGGGTGATGACGCCGTCGCCGTTGAACCGCAGGGACGCCAGCAATTCGCTGCGCCCTGTCACGTCTTCCAGCGTGAGCGCCGCGGCTTCGTCCTTCCCGACGATGCGCAGGATGCGCCGGGCCTCGGCCTGCAGCGTGCTGCGGTCGGCAATGTCGTCGGGGGAGAGGGTGTCGCCGCCCGTGATGAGCCGCTGCGCGTCGCGCAATTCGCCGCAGGCCCATTCGCAGGCGGCGATCAGCTCGGGCGGACGGATGCGCCCGTCGTTGTTGGTGTCGATGAGGGCGAGGGTGCGGCTGTCGAATTCGAGGCCCTGGACCGGGCAGGCCAGGGCGACCCACAGCTTGCGGTCCAGCTGGCCGATGTGGGCGACGTCCTCGCCCCGGCGGATCAGGACCTGGTCGACGCCGCCGGTGCGGGCGAATTCCCAGACATGGCGCCCGGGGGCGGCCACGTCCGGCGCATCAGCGCTCAATCGCCCAGGCCGGCGTCGATGCCGGCTGTGCGGATGGTGGTGCGGTCGCGGTGGTCGGTGCGCTTGCCGATGGCGGTGTCCAGCGCGCGCTTGAGCTTGTCCAGGGCGCCGCGAAAGGCTTCGTCCTGGGTGGGCGCGTCCTGCGAGGTGGCGATCGGCGCATGGCCTGCGAGCCGGGCTTCCATGGTGCAGCGCTTGTCGGCCTGGCCGCCGCGGGCGGCGTTCTCGTCGCTCAGGTGCACCTCGACGCGGGTGACTTCCTCGGCGAAGCGGTGCAGTTGCTGACGCAGTTCGGCGTCGGCCCAGCGCTCCAGCGACTCCTTGTTCTCGATGCCGTTGCCGGTGTTGACCTGGATCTGCATGAAATGGGCTCCTTTGTCGGTGAGGGCCGGTCGGCAGGGCTGCCGTGCCGGCCATGGGGACGAGCTTGCACTGTGCCCCAGCCCAGGGCGGGCCGGCGTAGGCCAAGGCCAATGCGTGGTTGCAGGCGAGGCCGGCGGTGAGCGGCGACAATCCGGCCCCTTCGCCGCCGTGGTGCGCTGCCGCGCCATGCCCCACGGCCCCGCCCCCGCGGCGGGCCGACGCGCCCTTGCCGCGCGCTTTCCTTCCCCTGTCTCCTCGCCCCGACTGCTGCCATGACGATCCAATGGTTTCCCGGCCACATGCATGCCACCCGCAAGGCCATCACCGAGCGGATGAAGACCACCGACGTCGTGATCGAGCTGCTGGATGCGCGCCTGCCCGGCTCCAGCGCCAACCCGGCGCTGGCGGCCATCACGGCCAAGAAGCCGCGGCTGAAGATCCTCAACAAGCAGGACCTGGCCGACCCGGCCCGCACCGCCGAATGGCTGGCCCACTACCAGGCGCAGGAGGCCACCGGCGCCATCGCGCTGGACGCCAGCCAGACGCCGCCGGCCCAGCGCGCGGCCATCATCGAGGCCTGCCACCGCCTGTCGCCCAACCGAGGCGGGCTGGCCAAGCCGATGCGGGTGCTGATCTGCGGCGTGCCCAACGTGGGCAAGTCCACGCTGATCAACACCCTGAGCCTCAAGCGGCAGGCCAAGGCCGCCGACGAGGCCGGCGTGACCAAGCAGGAGCAGCGCATCCTGCTGGCCGACGACTTCTACCTGTACGACACGCCCGGCATGCTGTGGCCCAAGATCATCGTGCCCGAGAGCGGCGTGCGCCTGGCCGCCACCGGCGCCGTGGGCCGCAATGCCTACGACGATGAATCGGTGGCGCTGGACGTGCTGGCCTACCTCAAGGCCCAGTACACCGAGCTGCTGCGGGCCCGCTACAAGCTGCCGGCCGACAACGCCCAGCTGGCGCTGTGCACCCAGCCCGACGAGGACATCCTGGGCGCCATCGGCCGCAAGCGCGGCGCGCTGCTGGGAGGCGGTCGCATCGACATGCAGAAGGCCGCCGAGGCGGTGCTCACCGACCTGCGCGGCGGCGTGATCGGCCGCATCACGCTGGAGACGGTCAACCAGTTCCTGGGCTGGCTGGCGGCGGGCCGCAAGGCCGAGGCCGAACTCAAGCGCCAGCGCGCCGCGGCCCTGCGCGCCCGGGGGCGCGGGCGCGATGCGGATGCCATCGAGCAGGACGAGAACTGGGGTGGTCCTTCCGAAGAAGAGGGCTGAACGCCTGTCCCTCCGCCGCGGCCCTCGCCGTTCGATGCCAGCGGCGCCCCGCCTTTCCTCGCCAGATACCCCATGTCCCGACACCCCCATCCCTTCCGCGCCGAATGGGCGCCCAGCATTCCGCGCGAGCTCATGGCCGGTGCCGTGGCCACCTTCGCGCTGATCCCGGAGGTCATCGCCTTCTCCTTCGTGGCGGGCGTCGATCCGGCCGTGGGCCTGTTCGCCTCCTTCGTCATCAGCATCGTGATCGCCTTCGCCGGCGGGCGGCCGGCCATGGTGTCGGCGGCTGCCGGCTCGGTGGCGCTGGTGGCCGCGCCGCTGGTGCATTCGCACGGCGTGCAGTACCTGTTCGCGGCTGGCGTGCTGGCGGGGCTGGTTCAGATGCTCTTCGGCTGGCTGCGGCTGGGCACGCTGATGCGCTACGTGTCGGGCTCGGTGCGCACCGGCTTCGTCAATGCACTGGCCATCCTGATCTTCTCGGCACAGATGCCGCACCTGGTGGGCGCCAACCTGCCGACCTGGGCCGCGGTGGGCGCAGGCCTGGTCATCATCTACGGCCTGCCGCGGCTCACGACGGTGGTGCCCTCGCCGCTGGTGAGCATCGTGGTGCTCACGCTGGCGGCCCAGTGGCTGAACCTGCCGCTCAAGACCGTGGCCGACCTGGGCCTGCTGCCCGACGGCCTGCCGAGCTTCGGCGTGCCGCAGGTGCCGCTGTCGTGGCAGACGCTGCAGCTGATCGCGCTGCCGGCGCTGGCCATCGCCATGGTGGGCCTGCTGGAGTCGCTCATGACCGCCAGCGTGGTGGACGAGCTGACCGACACGCCCAGCGCCAAGAACCGCGAGGCCACCGGCCTGGGCCTGGCCAACGTCGCGGCCAGTTTCTTCGGCGGCATCGCCGGCTGCGGGATGATCGGCCAGACCGTCAGCAACGTGCGTTACGGCGGGCGCGGCCGGCTGTCGACGCTGTTCGCGGGCGCCTTCCTGCTGGTGCTGATGGTGTTGCTCAAGCCCTGGGTGTCCAAGGTGCCGGTGGCGGCGCTGGTGGCCGTGATGGTGATGGTGTCGGCCTCTACCTTCGACTGGGGCTCGGCCCGGGCGCTGTGGCGGCATCCCAAGCTCTCCAGTGTCGTGATGCTGGCGACGGTGGTGGTCACGGTGCTCACCGACAACCTGGCCGCGGGCGTGGCGGTGGGCGTGCTGCTGAGCGGCGTGTTCTTCACCTTCAAGGTGGCGCGGCTGATCGCGGTCGAGCCGGCGGAGGAGGGCGGGGCGCTGGTTTACCGCGTCTCGGGCCAGGTCTTCTTCGCCTCGGCCGACATGCTGGTGGAGGCCTTCGACATCCGCGACATCGAGGGCCGGCCGGTGCGCGTCGACCTGACTGGCGCGCATTTCTGGGACATCACCGCCGTCAACGCCCTGGACAAGGTCTGCCAGCGCCTGCGCAAGCATGGCAGCGCGGTGGAGGTGGTGGGCATGAACGCGCAGACCCGCGCCCTGGTCTCGCGGATGGATCTGGCCATCGAGTGAGCGGCCACGGGCCCCGCGGCGCCGAGCAGGCTTCGGCCGGCTCGCCCACAATGCCCCGATGACCGCCCCACATCCCACCTTCGAGGTCCTGCCGCGCGACCTCTCCGCCTATCGGCAGGGCAACACCGGCATCGACTATGTGCACCGCTTCGACTCGGGCCAGCCCGGGCCGCATGTGCTGGTCAATGCCCTGACCCACGGCAACGAGATCTGCGGCATGGTGGCCGCCACCCATCTGCTCGACAGCGGCGTGCGGCCCGTCAAGGGCACGCTGACCATCAGCTTCTCCAACGTCGCGGCCTACGAGAGCTTCGACATCGAGCGGCCCTTCGACAGTCGCCAGCTGGTGCACAACATGAACCGCATCTGGTCCGCGGAGATGCTCGACGGCAGCGAGGACAGCCCCGAGCTGCGCCGCGCCCGCGAACTGCGCGCCGTGGTCGACGCGGCAGACCATGTGCTGGACATCCACTCCACCAGCCAGGACGTGCAGCCCTTCTGGGTCTACCCGGCCTATGCGCGCAATGCGGCCGTGGCCGTGGCGCTGGGCCTGCCGCCGGTGCACCTGGTCATGCCGCAGGGCCTGGGGTCGGGCACGCCGCTGATCCAGTACGGCCGCCATGGCGTGGACGGTGACGGGCCGCAGACGGCGCTGGTGGTGGAGTGCGGCCAGCACTTCGCGCAGTCCGCGGCGGACCTGGCCACGAAGGTGGCGCACGACTTCATCGCCCATTTCGGCCTGATCGCGCCCCGCGAGGGGCGCCAGCCGCCTGCGCCGCAGCGCCGCTTCGAGTTGCTGCAGACGCACATGGTGCACACGCCGGAATTCCGCTTCGAGCGGCCCCTGGTCGGCTTCGAGACCTTCGCCAAGGACGAGCTGATCGCCACCGACGGCGAGCGGCGCATCGTCTCGCCCTGCGACGGCTGCACCGTCTTCATGCCCACGCGCGACGCCATCGTGGGGCGCGAGGCGGTCTACCTCACGCGGCCGCTGGGCTGAGCACGCTCGGCCGGTGTGGCTGGGAGCGGCTTACTTCAGCGTCAGCACCCAGGCGGCCAGCTTCTTCGCATCGGCCTCGCTGACCTGCGTGTTGGCCGGCATGGGCACCGGCCCCCAGGCGCCCGAGCCGCCCTTGAGGATCTTGGCGGCCAGCATGTCCGCGGCGCCCTTCTGGTCCTTGTAGCGGGCGGCCACGTCCTTGAAGGCGGGGCCGATCACCTTGCGGTCCACCGTGTGGCAGGCCATGCAGGCCTTGCTGGTGGCCAGGGCCAGGTCGGCATGGGCCGCAGGCAGCAGGCCGGCCAGCGCCGCGGTGGCGATCAGCCCGGCGCGCAGCGCGGACGCGGAAGCTGCCATTCGCCCAGTGACGGCGTTACAGTCGTTTGCAATGTGGCTCGTGCGTCGCGCGGCGGGCTGTTGGAACGAGGAGCGGAACATGTGGCTGTTGGTCGTGGGATTGGTGGCAATCGGGTTGAAGTACTTCGCGGTCGGCTTCTTCGCCGGGCTCGCGTGGTGGATCGTACTGTTGCCCTTTCCGGCCGCGATGCTGTGGTGGGCTTTCGCGGATTGGTCGGGCTACACCGCACGCCGGGCGATGGAACGTGACGACGCGCGCAAGCAGGCGCGGATCGACCGCCAGCGCGATGTGCTGGGTCTCACGACGCGCGCCCGGAGCGCCGCGCGCCGCAAGCCCTGAGGAGGCCTTGATGGCCCGATCCTGGCTGCCGGGCTACGTCGGGTTTGTCCACACGCCGTGAAAGGATGGGGCACAGGCCTGCCGCGGGGTGCACGCGCGCCGCGGCGCCATCACCGTCCCGCGGGGTCGCCCTGGCCCACCACCGACAGGCGGGAGAGCAGCCGGATCAGTTCGGTCTGCCGCCGCAACTGGGTCTTGGCGAAGATCGACTTGAGCTGGGTGCGGGCCGTGGCGATGGAGATGCACACGCGCTCCGCGGCGTCCTGCATCGAATGCTCCTCGAACAGCAGTCGCGCCAGCCGGCTTTCCGCCGGCGAGAGGCCGAAGAGGTCGCGCAGCACGCCGTCGAGGTGGACCGTCGCCCAGCGCGGTCCCTGGATGACCAGCAGGCACAGCGGCGTGGTGCCCGCGCCATCGCGCTCCTGCAGCGGAATGGCCAGCGCATGGTCGGGTCCGGTGCCATCGGGTCCGCGCCGGCCCAGCACGACGCCCGATGGGCGCCGCCGCCCCTCCACCCCGCAGGCGCTGCGCAGCACCTTGACCAGGCGCTGTCGGTCGGGTGACTGGGTGCTCTTTCGCAGTGCGCACTCCGGCGTCTCCAGCCAGGTTCGGCCCAGGCTGTTGCACAGCGCCGGTGCGCCGGCCGCGTCCACCACCAGTACCGGAAAGCTCAGCCGGTCCAGCGCGGCGGCGCTCAGGCGGGCCTGGTCGTCCAGGCGGCTGAACTCCAGCCGCAGCCGGGCCGCGCGGATCAGGTGCGGCATCACCTCGAGCAGCACGGCCTCGTCGCGCGGCCGGTAGTGGCCGTGCAGGCGTTCCCGCTGGAACGAGAGCACGTATTCGATGTCGTCATGCTTGGCCAGCCGCGACGCCATGTTTGCGTGCAGGCCATAGCGGTGGAAGAAGTCGCCGTAGAAGGGTGATTTGTCGATGACGAAGCGGCCGAGGTTGCGGTGGTCCTGGTAGACCGTGCCTTGCGCGACGCGGTCCGCCACCAGCTTGGACGGGTCGATGGTCTGGAACTCGGCGTTGTATTCCGTCAGGAACCGCAGCCGGGCATCGGGGTCGTCGCAGAAGCCCTCGCAGATGCGGAAGCGGTTGTCCCGGTGGTCCCAGACCAGCAGGTGCGACTGGGCCGAGCCCGTGAGCTGGGCGAGCCGCCGCAGCGCGTCGGTCCAGCCCCTGGCCGAGATGGCGCCCTCGTAGAGCAGGGCGATCAGTTCGATCTGGGCCGCAGGCGACAGCGCATCGGCCGTGCCGGTGTCGGGGCAATGGGTGGCGGAGGCTGGCATGGGAGTGGGCCGCGCGGTGCTTCGAGGTGCCCGAAGCTTTGCAGCCATCCCATGCGGTGCCATCCCTCATATGGAGGATGCCCGTCCCGCGGCGCCTCTCCGGCGCGGGCGCAGGGGCGTGGTCAGAACCGGTCGAGCACCGCGCCCAGGCTCGCGCTAGACGCGTTGAAGGCGAACTTGGCCTGCACGCCGCGGGTGTAGCGCGGGGCGGGCGCTTTCCAGGCCGCGCGGCGGCGGGCGATCTCTTCTTCCGGCACGTTCAGTTCCAGGCTCAGCGTGGTGGCGTCGATGGTGATCGAGTCGCCCTCGTGCACCAGCGCGATGGTGCCGCCCGCGGCCGCCTCGGGCGCCACGTGGCCCACCACCATGCCCCAGGTGCCGCCGGAGAAGCGGCCGTCGGTGATCAGGCCCACGCTCTCGCCCAGGCCGGCGCCGATCAGCGCGCCCGTGGGCGCCAGCATCTCGGGCATGCCGGGGCCGCCCTTGGGGCCCAGGTAGCGCAGCACCATCACGTCGCCGGCCTGGATCTTGCCGGCCAGGATGGCCTGCAGCGCCGACTGCTCGTCCTCGAACACGCGGGCCGGGCCGGTGATGGCGGGGTTCTTGAGGCCGGTGATCTTGGCGACAGCGCCCTCGGGGCTCAGGTTGCCCTTCAGGATGGCCAGGTGGCCCTGCGCATACAGCGGCTGGTCGATGGGCCGGATCACCTCGGGGTTGGGCGGCACATCGGGCACGTCCTTGAGCGTCTCGGCGATGGTCTTGCCGGTGATGGTGATGCAGTCGCCATGCAGCAGGCCGGCGTTGAGCAGCAGCTTCATGACCTGCGGAATGCCGCCCGCGCGGTGCAGGTCGACGGCCAGCCAGCGGCCGCTGGGCTTGAGGTCGCAGATGACCGGCACGCGCTGGCGGATGCGCTCGAAGTCGTCGATGGTCCATTCCACGCCGGCCGCATGCGCGATGGCCAGGAAGTGCAGCACCGCGTTGGTCGAGCCGCCCGTGGCCATGATGACCGACACGGCGTTCTCGATGGCCTTGCGGGTGACGATGTCGCGCGGCTTGAGGTCGCGCTTGATGGCCTCGATCAGCACCTTGGCCGATTCCTTGGCCGAGTTCTGCGTCTCGTCGTGCGGGTTGGCCATGGTCGACGAGTAGGGCAGGCTCATGCCCAGCGCCTCGAAGGACGAGCTCATGGTGTTGGCCGTGTACATGCCGCCGCAGGAGCCGGTGCCGGGGATGGCGCGGCGCTCGATCTGCAGCAGGTCTTCGTCGCTCAGGTTGCCGGCGGCGTTCTGGCCGACGGCCTCGAACACGCTGACGATGTTCAGGTCCTGGCCCTTGTAGTGGCCGGGCAGGATGGTGCCGCCATACACATAGATCGCCGGCACGTTGGCGCGCAGCATGCCCATCATGCCGCCGGGCATGTTCTTGTCGCAGCCGCCGACCACCAGCACACCGTCCATCCACTGGCCCTGCACGCAGGTCTCGATGCAGTCGCTGATGACTTCGCGACTGACCAGCGAGTACTTCATGCCCTCGGTGCCCATGGCCATGCCGTCGGAGATGGTGGGCGTGCCGAAGATCTGGGCGTTGCCGCCGGCTTCCTCGATGCCGGCCACCGCCGCGTCGGCCAGCTTCTGCAGGCCGGCATTGCAGGGCGTGATGGTGCTGTGGCCGTTAGCCACGCCGACCATGGGCTTGGCGAAGTCGTCGGCCTCGTAGCCGATGGCGTAGTACATCGAGCGGTTGGGCGCGCGGCTCTTGCCTTCGGTGATGTTGGCGCTGCGACGGTTGATCTTGATCGGTTGGGTGGCCATGGGGCGTGTCTCCGCGGTTCGTGGGTGGCGGCGATTCTCGACCGGGCGTCTGATTGCTTCCAATCCTATTTGGCGAGCAGATTGATATGCTGGCCGAATGAAGGAAGAGGCTCCGATCGAGTTGCGCGCCTGGCGGCAGTTCCTGGCCGTGGCGGAGGAACTGCACTTCGGCCGCGCGGCGCAGCGGCTGCACATGACGCAGCCGCCCGTCACCCAGGCCATCGCCCAGCTGGAGCGCACGCTGGGCGTGCAGCTCTTCGACCGCACGCGCCGGCGCGTGGCGCTCACGGCCGCGGGCGAGGCGCTGGTACCCGAGGTGCGGGCCCTGCTGGCGCAGGCGCGGTCGTTGCCCGCCCGGGCGCGTGCGGCGGACTCGGGCGAGGCTGGACGGGTGCGCCTGGCCTTCGTCTCCACCATCGGCTTCGACCGGCTGCCGGGCTGGGTGCGCGACTTCCGCGAGCACAGCCCGCAGGTGGCGCTGGAACTGGTGGAGGCGACCGGCGACGTGCAGCTGGAGGCGCTGGCTCGTGGCGACATCGATGCCGGCCTGCTGCTGCATCCGCCGGGTGCGGCACCGGCCGGCCTCGCGCAGCTGGCGGTGGCGCAGGAGCCGCTGGTGCTGGCGCTGCCAGCCGTGCATGCGCTGGCGCAGCAGGTGCGCCCGGCCCTGGCCGAGGTGATGGACGAGCCGCTGGTGCTGTACCCACGCCGCATCCTGCCCGGCGTGCACGACGCGGTGATGCAGCTCTACGCCGCCCATGGCCGCCGCCCGCGCGTGGCGCAGGAGGCGATCCAGATGCAGACCATCGTCAACCTGGTCTCCGGCGGCCTGGGCGTGGCCTGGGTGCCGGCCAGCGTGACGGCCTTCAGCCGCGCCGGCGTGGTCTACCGGCGGGCTGAGGAACTGAAGGAACGGGGTGGGAAGAAGGTGAGGCTGCCGTCCTGCGAAACCAGCCTGGTGTGGCTGGCGGAGCGGCAGCCGCCGGCCCTGGCGCGCTTCGTCCGCTTCCTGCGGACGCGGGCCGAGGCCGGCGGGGCGGGCTGATCAGCCGGCCGAGGTGGCGGAGTCGCCTTCGCCCATCTGCGATTGCAGGTAGTTGGGCAGGCCGATCTTGGCGATCAGTCCCAACTGCTTTTCGAGCCAGTACGCATGGTCTTCCTCGGTGTCGTGCAGCTGCGAGACCAGGATGTCGCGGCTCACGTAGTCGCCCACGCTCTCGCACAGGGCCGCGCCCTTGCGCAGCGCGTCGCGCACCTCGTACTCGGTGTCGAGGTCCTTGCGCAGCATTTCCTCGACGGTCAGACCGGGGGTGAAGGCCTTGGGGCTCATGTCGGGCTTGCCGCCGAGCATCAGGATGCGGCGCATCAGCGCGTCGGCATGCTCGGTCTCTTCCTGCATCTCGTGGTCGATGCGCTCGTAGAGGCGGCCGAACCCCTGGTCTTCGTAGTTGCGGGAGTGGATGAAGTACTGGTCGCGGGCGGCGAGCTCGCCGCGCAGCAGGTCCTTCAGGTAGTCGATGACTTGGGGGTTGCCCTGCATGATGTGTGATTCTTCGAAGACAAAAACGCCGCGAGTATCCGCCCGGCCCCCGCTTTGGCGAAACGCCCGCGGGCAATGCCCCCCACGCCGCGTTCTGCATGCGGATGCGGCAGCCGATCAGACGCATTCGCAACGGCGCGTCACCGCCTCGCCATGGGGCGGCGGGCACAATGCGCGCCATGCTGATGTACCCCCATATCGACCCGGTCGCCTTGCAGATCGGCCCGCTCGCCGTGCACTGGTACGGCCTGACCTACCTCGCGGCATTCGGCCTGTTCTTCTTCCTGGGCACGCGCCGGCTGCGGCACGAGCCCTTCGCCTCGATGACGGGCAGCGCGGCCTGGACGCGCAAGGACGTGGAGGACATCCTCTTCTTCGGCGTGCTGGGCGTGATCGTGGGCGGCCGGCTGGGCTACTGCCTGTTCTACAAGCCGGGCTACTACCTGTCGAACCCGCTGGAGATCTTCATGGTCTGGCGCGGCGGCATGAGCTTCCACGGCGGGCTGATCGGCGTGATCACCGCCATGGCTTGGTTCGCGCGGGCGCGCGGACGGCGCTTCTGGCAACTGATGGACTTCGTGGCGCCCTGCGTGCCGACGGGCCTGGCGGCGGGCCGTGTCGGCAATTTCATCAACGGCGAGCTGTGGGGCCGCTTCTCATCGCCGGATCTGCCCTGGGGCATGGTGTTTCCGCAGAGCGGCTCGATGCTGCCGCGACACCCGTCGCAGGTCTACCAGTTCCTGCTCGAAGGGCTGCTGCTGTTCGTCATCCTGTGGCTGTATGCGCGCAAGCCGCGGCTGGAGCGGCGCGTGTCGGCCGTCTTCCTCATGGGCTATGGCGTGATGCGCTTCGTGGCCGAGTACTTCCGCGAGCCGGACGACTTCCTGGGCCTGCTGGCGCTCAACATGAGCATGGGCCAGTGGCTGTGCGTGCCGATGATCCTGGCCGGCATCGTGCTGTACGCCACGGCACCGAAGCAGCCGCGCGTGGCGACAGCCTGAGCACGGTCAGGCGGGGCGCATCCGCGGCGCCTGCGTCGTCCACAGCAGCCAGGCCGCCAGCACCAGCATCGGCAGCATCGCGGCGTTGATCGCCGTCCAGCCGATGCCCGCCTGCAGCGCACCTGAGGCGAAGGACATCGCCGCCGCCGTGCCGCCGTTGGCGAATTCCATCAGCGACTGGGCGCCGGCCCGCTCTGCCGGCGCATGCGCCTCGGTCAACAGCGTGGTGCCGGCCACGATCATCAGGCTCCAGCCGATGCCCAGCAGCAGCGAGCTGGCCGCGAACTGCGCCAGGGCCACGCCCGACAGGGCCAGCGCCGCACTGGCCACCAGCACGCCGATGCCCACGGCCGCCACCCGGCGGCTGCCATGGCGGTCCACCAGGCCGCCGGCAAAGAAGGCGGGCAGGAACATGCCCAGCACATGCCACTGGATCACCCGCGCCGACGATTCGATGGCGAAGCCGCAGTCCGCCATGGCCAGCGGCGTGGCATTCATCACCAGGATCATCAGCCCGTGGCCGACGCCGGTCATGACGATGGCGGCGCGCAGCGCGGGTCGTGACAGCAGCGTGCGCCAGCGGGTGGTGGGCGCATGGCCAGCCGCGGGGGTGGCCGATGCGCCTTCGGGCAGCCGGGTCAGCAGCAGGGCGGCGACGGCGGCCAGGCCGGCGATGGCCAGGTAGGCGCCGGCGAAGGGCGTGATCAGCCACTGCCGCGCGGCCAGCGCCAGCGAGGGCGCGAACAGCGCCGCGCACACGCCGCCGGCCAGCACGCAGGCGGCGGCACGGCCGCGCCATTGGGCCTCGACGGCCTCCAGCGCCACATAGCGGTAGTAGGCCGACGATGCCTGGTACACGCCCACGCCCGCAATGCCCAGGCCGAAGAGCGCGAAGCTGTCCGCCACGATGGCGAGGCACGCCGTGAGGCCGCCCGCCACGCCGACCAGCGCCCCGGCCACCAGCACCCGCCGCCGGCCGTGGCGCTGCATGGCCGCCGCCAACGGTCGCACAGCGACCAGGTTGCCGGCCACCAGCAGCGCCAGCGGCAGCGTCGCCAGCCAGGGCAGCGGCGCCAGCCTGGCGCCGACCAGCGCGGTCAGGGCGATGCCGATGATGGAGCAGGACCAGTAGAGCGCCTGGCCGATGAAGAGCAGGCGCAGGCTGGCGTGGGTGCGGAGCAGGGCGAACATGGTGGGCGGTGGGCGGTGGGCGGTGGGCAGTGGGCAGTGGGCAGTGGGCAGTGGGCAGTGGGCAGTGGGCAGTGGGCAGTGGGCTCTGGGTGGTGAGCTTTGGGTGGTGGGTAGTGGGTAGCGGACTGCGGGAGTGATGCAAGGTGCGCGGCGGGTGTCTGGCCCCCTCTCCCTCTGGGAGAGGGCTGGGGTGAGGGCCTGGGCGTTTGCTTGCCAAACGACTGCCGCGAGCGCGCGCGGCCCCCACCCAGCCTCCCCCAGAGGGGGAGGGGACACAGCCGGCAAGGCCGAGAGGCGGGTCAGGCGCTGGATTGCGCCGGATCGATGGCGCCGCCGCCGAAGCGCTCCGCCCAGGCCTGCGGCCCCACGCCGTAGTGCTTGTGGAAGCTGCGCCGCAGGTTCTCCGGATGGCCGAAGCCACACAGCCGGGCCACGGTGGCGACCGAGGCCTGGCCCTGGGCCATCAGGGCGCTGGCCGTCTCCACCCGCAGCCGCTCGATGTAGCGGGCGGGCGAGGTGCCCAGCTCCTTCTGGAAGGCGCGGGTGAGCGAGCGGGGCGGCAGGCAGGCCTGGGCCGCGAGCCGCTCCAGCGACAGGTCGCCGCCGAGCTGGCCCGGCAGCCAGTCGAGCAGCGCGGCCAGCCGGGGCGTGCGGCGCGGCTCGGGCGCGAGCAGGGCGCTGAACTGCGCCTGCCCGCCCGGCCGGCGCAGGAACATCACCAGTTGACGCGCCACGGCCAACGCCATCGGCCGGCCCAGGTCGGCCTCCACCAGCGCCAGCGCAAGGTCGATGCCCGCCGTGACACCGGCCGAGGTGAAGACATGGCCGTCCTGCGCGCTGCCGGGGTCGAAGGTGTGCAGGCAGTCGGGCTCCACCTGCACGGCCGGATGCCGCTCGCGCAGCTGGTCCAGCCGCGACCAGTGCGAGGTGGCGCGGCGGCCGTCGAGCAGGCCGGCCTCGGCCAGCAGCAGGGCGCCGGAGCACACCGAGCCCAGGCGTCGCACCTCGGGCTCGGCGCGGCGCAGCCAATCCAGCAGCGCCGCGCTGCCGCGTTGGGCAATCACGCCATCGCCGCCGGGCACGAGCAGGGTGTCGATGGCGCCCGCCGCAACAGCGGGCCAGGCGTCATCGGGCACAAGGCGCATTCCGGCGGACGTGGCGACGGGCGCAAGCGTCTCGGCGAGCAACCGCAGCCGGTACGGCGCCGCCCTCCGATGGCCATGCTGCGCCACGTCGTTGGCGGTGGCGAAGACCTGCATCGGCCCGGTGACGTCCAGGCTCATGCAGTCGGCGTAGAGCAGGCAGGCGATGGTGCGGGGCGGGGCGGCGGCGGGCATGGCGGCAGTGTGGGCCGTGACGCGAATGGCCACAAGGACAATTGGCCCACGGATCTGGCCACTTGGCGCAACAGGCGCGTGCGATCTTCAATCGGCGCCGGTCGGCCAGGCCAGCGCCAGCGTGCTTCGGAACTGCCTTGGCTGCCCCGTCACCGGGTCATCGAAGGCAATGCTGCGCGCCAGCAACCGCAGCGGGTTCTGCCAGTCGTCCGCCCCTTGCGGCCGCAGCACGGGATAGATGCCGTCGCCCACGATCGGCACACCCAGCGCCTGGCAATGCGCGCGCAGCTGGTGCTTGCGGCCGGTGTGCGGCGCCAGGTCGAGCAGCGCGACGTTGCCGCGCATCTCGCGCACCGCGATGGCCGTCTCCGAATTGGGCTCGCCGGGCACCGTCTCGCTGCGCATGAACACGTCTGCCAGCCGGCTGCGGTACACCGCCGGCAGCGGATGGGGCGGCGGCCAGTGCACCATGGCCTCGTACTGCTTGCGCACGGCCCGTTCGGCGAACAGCCGCTGATAGGCACCGCGCGTGGCCGGCTGCACGCTGAAGACGACCAGGCCGGCGGTCTCGCGGTCGATGCGGTGGATGGGGACCAGGGTGTCGAGCCCCAGGCGTCGCTTGAGGCGGACCAGCAGCGTCTCGCGCACATGGCGGCCGCTGGGCATCACGGGCAGGAAGTGCGGCTTGTCGGCCACCACCAACTGCTCGTCCTGGAAGAGCACCGTCTCCTGGAAGGGCACGGGCGCCTCGTCGGCCCATTCGCGGTAGTACCAGACACGCAGGTCCTTGCGGTAGGCCGTATGCGCGTCGAGCCGGCTGCCGTCGCCCGCCACCACGCGGCCGGCGGCCATGCGGGCCTGCCAGTCGCCGCACGACACCATCGGAAAGCGCTCGGCCAGGAAGTCCAGCACCGTGGCCCAGCCGCCGGGCGGCAGCGCCACGCAGCTCGGGCCCAGGCCGCCGTCCACCGGCAGCGGGCGGGGCTGGGCGGCTCGGCGGGCGCTGCCGGATTTGCGGGCGGGGCAGTCGGACATGGGCGGCGATTGTCGTGATGCAGGCCGGTCCGGCGTCGCGACGACCAGACGGCCGAAGCGCCCCCCGTCGCCGCGGCCGAGGCGCATGCGGCCTGGCAGCGGCCCTCAGGGCCTGGACTGGCCGCTGTCAGCGCAAGGGCGGGGCCGCCTGCAGCACCTTGGCCGCCAGGTCCTCGTAGTTCTCGCCCAGATGGTGGCCGCCCGGCATCGGCAGCACCTTCGCCTGTGTCGCATCCAGGCGCGGGCAGAGCGAGTCGGCCTTCTCCTCGGTCCCGTACACGCACAGCGTGAGGCCCGCTGGCAGGCGCTTGGCCTCGGGCGCGATCGGCTGGTCGCCGCTCTTGCCGATCCAGTTGCTGACGTGGAATTCGAAGGCCGCCTTTTCGCCGGGGCCCAGCAGGCCCAGCAGCTTGACGCTGGCGCGGGTGCGCTCGGGCAGGCGGTTGTAGGCGAAGGGCAGCACGTCGGCGCCCTGCGAGTAGCCCAGCAGCAGCACCTCGCTGCGGCCCCAGCGGGCGGCGTAGTAGCGGATCAGCCGGTCCAGGTCCGCGGCGACGCCCTCGGGCGTGCGGCGGGTCCAGAAGTAGCGCAGCGAATCCAGGCCGGCGACGGGAATGCCGTCCTTGGCCAGGGCCGCGGCCAGGCGCTTGTCGATGCTGGCCCAGCCGCCGTCGCCCGACACCAGCACGGCGAAGCGCTTGCCGGCGCCCTGCACGGGCACCTCGGTCACGGGCAGGTCCGACAGCTGGCTGGGCGGCAGGGCCAGTCCGGCACGCTTCGCGGCCATCTGCGCGAAGGCGGCGTCGAAGCCGGGCGGTGGCGCGTCGGTCGAACTGGCCGCGGCGGGCGCGACCCAGCGGGCGTTGGGCACTTGGGCGGTGAACGCGGCAGGCGCCTGCGGACCCGCAGCGCAGGCCGCGGCATGCGGATCGGCGCCCATCGCCGTCCAGGCGCCGGCCAGGCGCTTGGCGGGTTGCAGGTCGAAAGCGGGCTCCAGCGGCCGCAAGGTCTGCGCGGCCGGGCCGGGCCGCGCAGGCTCGCCGGCCACGGGTTTGCTGCGGAAGTTCTCGTCGCCGCACATCGGCAGCGGCAGGGCGAGCCGCGGACAGAAGTCCAGCGACAGGGCGCCGGTGTAGGTGTCGGCAGGCGACTGCGCGAGCAGGCCGTAGGCCAGCGCACCGGCCTGGCCGGTGCCGACCAGGATCGGCTCGATGTACGTGGGCAGCTTTTCGCCGGCCTGCACGAAGCGCGCGAAGTTCTCCAGGGCGCCCGGGCCGTGCACGCACTGCTGACTGACCGCCGCGAGGCTGCGGTAGAAGCCCAGGCCGGGCACGGCGATCACCATGGCGCCCTGTGCGGTCATGGCCTGCACCAGGCGCAGGTCGCGCGCAGTGGGCGCGTCGCTGCCGGTCAGCAGCACCACGAACTGCTGCACGGCACCGGCGGGGCGGTACAGCGGCACGTCCTTGAAGATCTCGCGCGTGATGCGCTTGGCCGGCTGCGGCAGGGCGGCCGCGCTCGCCACGGGGGCGGTGGGCTGGGCGATGGCGGCGCAGGCCAGCAACAGGCCCGAGGCGCCGGCCACCAGGGCGCGGCGCAAAAAGGAGGTCGGCAATGTCATGCGAGGGAAATCGAAAGCGGGCAGCGCGGCGTCACTTGCCGATCACGCCCTTGGTGCCGCCGCCGATCAGCGCGGCCAGGTCCAGCAGCACCCACAGCGGTGCCACGCCGCCGGGCGCGGCCAGATAGCGCGGCTCCCAGACGGGCTCGAACTTGTCCTTGAAGCTGCGCAGCCCGCGGAAGTTGTAGAAGCGTTCGCCATGCTCGTAGAGCAGACGGCCCAGGCGCTGCCAGCGCGGCGCATGGCGGCGCTCGGCCATGCCGGCCATGGGCGCCATGCCCAGCGCAAAGCGCTGGAAGCCGCGGTCCTTCAGGTGCAGCAGCACCTTGGCGAAGAGGAAGTCCATGGTGCCGGGCGGCGCATCGGGCAGGTGGCGCATCAGGTCGACGGCGGCCTCTTCGGCGGGCGCGGTGACCAGCAGGTTGGCGAAGGCCAGGATGCGGCCCTCGCGCCGGGCCACGGCCACCGGCAGGCGGCGCAGGTAGTCCTCGTCGAAGCGGCCGACCGAGAAGCCTTTCTCGCGCGTCTTCTGACGCGAAAGCCAGGCGTCCGACACGGCGTGCAGCTCGGGCAGGGCGGCTTCCAGCGCCTCGCCCTCGATCACCTCGAACACCAGGCCCTCGCGCTCGCCGCGGTTCATGCCCGAGCGCAGGTTGGCCCGCTTGGCGCCCTTGAGGTCGAACCCGGGCAGCTCGATGTGCGCATGCTCGCCCAGCTTGAAGGCCTGCAGGCCGCAGTCCAGGTACAGCGGCAGGCTGGCCGGGCGCACCTGGTAGAAGGCCGGCCGGCCGCCATGGGTGCGTGCCATCTCGACGAAGCGCCACGCCAGCTCGGCCCATTCGGCCTTGTCGCCCGCGGGGCCGTACAGCGCGATCCAGGAGCGGTTCTGCTTGCCGTACATGAGGAAGCTGCGGCCCGAGGGCGAGAACAGCAGGTGCTTGTCGCCGGTGAGCGCGAAGCAGGCGTCGGCACGCGGGTTGGCGGCCACGATGGCGGCGGCGCGGTCCAGGTCCTCGGTGGTGGGCGCCGCCGCCTGGCCCACAGGCGGGCGCAGCAGCTGCCACAGGCCGTAGGCCATGCCGGCCAGCGCCACGCCAAGAAGCGCGCGCAGCGAGCGCGGTGCCTGCGCGTCCAACTCGAACTGCCACCACAGCCGGTGGGTGTAGGCCACTTCCTGGTAGGCGAAGAACAGCAGCCACAGCGAGCCCGCCAGCACCGCGCCCAGGCCGATCAGCCAGCCGGGCTCCAGCCGCATCGACAGCAGCGAGGACCGGCGGTCGAACTGCTTGCGCGAGACGACCAGCAGCACCGCCAGCGTGGCCAGCAGGCCAGCCTCGTGCAGCGCGATGCCCTTGGGCAGGGCCAGCACGGCCGAGACCACGGCCAGCACCAGCGCCGCCCACCAGGCCGCATCGAGCCGGTGGAACAGCCCGCGCGCCACCAGCAGCAGACCCAGGCCCGCCACGCTGCCCAGGAAGTGCGAGGCTTCCACCAGCGGCAGCGGCACGTTGAGCGTGGCCAGCATCTCGCGGGCGTCTTCGGTGAAGGGCGTGACGCCCGAGGCGATGAGCCACAGCCCTGCCACCAGCGTCAGCGCCGCCAGCAGCCGCGGGCTGAGGCGCGTGGCGGCCCGGGCGATGGGCGTGCCCACGCCGCTCTTCAGCTCCCAGCCCAGCACCAGGGCGGTGGCCGCCACCAGCGGCACGATGTAGTAGATGCCGCGATAGAGCACCAGCGCGGCCAGCATCGAGTCGGCCGGCACGTCGTTGCGGGTGGCCATCAGCATCACCGCCTCGAACACGCCCACGCCGCCGGGCACATGGCTGATGATGCCGGCCACGATGGCGATGGCATAGAAGGCGGTGAAGGCCGGCAGGTCGATGCGCTCGCCCGGCAGCAGGAACCACAGCGCCGCCGCCGAGGCCGTCAGCTCGAAGGCCGAGATGACCAACTGCCGCACCGCCAGGCCTGCCGGCGGCAGCCGCAGGCGCCAGCGGCCGGCGATCTGCAGGTTGCGCTGGCGCCGGCACAGCGCCAGGAACACGCCCACGCCCACCAGCAGCAGGCCCGAGCCCAACTGGAGCAGTTCTGGCGGCAGGCCGACCAGCCCCGCCACGTCGGGCGCGCCCCACAGCAGCGCCACCGCGCCGAAGGCGGTGATGCCCAGGCCGAAGGCCGCCGCGTTGAATACCACCACCTGCGCCACCTGGTGCGCCTTGAGGCCCGCCGCCGTGTAGAGCCGGGTGCGCACCGCGCCGCCGGTCAGCGGGCCGAGGCCGATGGTGTTGGACAGCGCATAGGCCGTGAAGGAGGTCAGCAGCACCGTGCCCCGGTTCACCCGGGCATGGGCATAGGCCAGGGCCGAGAAGTCGTAGCCCGACAGGATGAAGTAGCTGGCGGCGGTGGCCATCAGCGCCAGCACGATGTCCAGCTCGTGCGTGCCGGCGATGGCCCGCATCACGTCGTCGTAGCGCACCTCGCCGGCCAGGCCGTGCAGGGCGGCGGCGAGCAGCAGGCACAGCAGCAGTGCTGCGGCGGCGATCAGCCAGGGTTTGAGGCGCTGCCAGCCGAGGGCGACGGCCTCTGTAGGAACAGGGCGCGTCCCCGTCGAGGCGGAGTCGGGGGAGGGGTGGGAAAGCTCGGTCACGGTGTACAAAGAGGGGGCCTGCCGGCATGCGCCGTCGGCCTCAAGCCACAACGCAGGCCCCGGCCGCCGCGTTGGCCCGGTCCCGAAATTTTGTTGATTCCATGAGCAAAACTCCCCCCGACTGGTTGTCCAAGGGCGTCTCGCTGCTGCGCCCGGGCGCGCCGGCAGACGCTGCGGGCGCCGCCAGGCCGGCCCCCGCCGCCACCGGCGATGCGCGCCCGACCCGCACCCTGACCGAACGCATGGCCGCCACGCTGCGCCGCCATGGCGAGGCCCTGCCGCCCCGCGCGCTGCGCCGCATGCTCGAAGACCTGCAGGGCGTGACCGACAGCCGCACCAGCGAGGTCGAGGCCGGCCGCCGCGCCCATGCCGTGATGACTGCCTACCAGGCGCTGACCGCCGACGAGCGCCGTGACGTCTGGCTCCTGATGGCCGAATGCTTCGCCCCCGACGGCGCCAAGCTGAAGACCGCGCGCGAGCAGTACGAAGCCGCCGAGCCCGGCTCGCCCGAGCAGGCCCAGGCCGAGGCCAAGTTGCGTCGCGCCTCGGCCTCGCCCCGCGCCCGTCTGCTGCAACGCTTCGCCATCCCCGAGGAAGGGCTGCGCTTCCTGGTCGGGCTGCGGGCCGAGCTGCTGCCCGTGGTGCGCAAGGACCGGCGCCTGGCCGCCCTCGACGCCGAGCTGGAGCAGCTGTTCTCGACCTGGTTCGATGTGGCCTTCCTCGACCTCAAGCGCATCAGCTGGGATTCGCCCGCCTCGCTGATCGAGAAGCTGATCGAGTACGAGGCGGTGCACGACATCAAGGGCTGGTCCGACGTCAAGAACCGGCTGGACGACACCGACCGCCGCTGCTACGGCTTCTTCCATCCCCGCCTGCCCGGCGTGCCGCTGATCTTCGTGGAGGTGGCGCTGACCGACGCCATCAGCGATGCCATCGCGCCGCTGCTGGACGAGGCGGCCACCGCCACCCCGGCGCACAAGGCTTCGACCGCGATCTTCTACTCCATCAGCAACACCCAGACCGGCCTGCGGGGCGTGAGCTTCGGCGATTCGCTGATCAAGCGGGTGGTGGAGACGCTGCGCGAGGAATTCCCCAAGCTCAAGAACTTCGCGACGCTCTCGCCCATCCCCGGGCTGCGCCAGTGGCTGGGCGGCCAGGCCGCGGCCCTGCTGCCACGCCTGCCCGACAAGCAGGCCCAGGCGCTGGGCCGTCATCTGGGCAGCCTGCCGCCCACGGCCGACCGGCTGCTGGCGGCGCTGGACGATGCGCCTTCGCTGGGCGAGCGCTCGCCGCTGCGTCAGACGCTGCTGCACCTGGCGGCCGAGTACCTGGGTCGGGTCGGCCAGGATGGCAAGCCCGCCGACCCGGTGGCACGCTTCCACCTCGGCAACGGCGCGCGGGTCGAGCGGCTCAACTGGGCCGCCGACCTGTCGCCCAAGGGCATCAAGCAGTCCTGGGGCCTGATGGTCAACTACCTGTACGACCTCAAGCGCCTGGACAAGCACCGCGCCCTGCTCGCCGACGGCAAGGTGCCGGTGTCGGGCGACATCGAGGGGCTGCTGCTCTGAGCCCCTGCTGAATCCCCGGGCCGATTCCATCCCACAAGCGCCGCCGGCCCCGGCGCATCCAAGACGAGAGACGGAGACAAGCCATGACCCCCCCACCGATCCATCGGCGCAGCCTGCTGCGCCTGGCCGCGGCCGGCGCCGCTGCCGCCTGCGCCGGCGTGCGCGCGCAGAGCACCTGGCCCAGCCGGCCCGTGACGCTGGTCGTGCCCTTTCCCGCCGGCGGCGGCACCGACGCCTTCGCGCGGCCGCTGGCGGCGCAGTTCACCAAGGCGACCGGCCACACGCTGGTGATTGACAACCGCGGGGGCGCGGGCGGCACCGTGGGCGCCAGCATCGCGGCCAAAGGCGCGCCCGACGGCCACACGCTGTTCATGGGGGCCGTGCACCATGCCATCGCGCCGGCCATCTACCCCCGGCTCGACTACGACATCGAGCGCGACTTCGTGCCGCTGATGCTGCTGGCCAACGTGCCGCAGGTGGTGGTGGTCAACCCACGGCGCGTGACCCAGCCGGGCATCAAGGAATTCATCGCCTATGCCAAGCAGAACCCCGGCAAGCTCAACTACGCCTCGGCCGGCGCGGGCACCTCGCACCACCTGGCGGGCGAGCTGTTCAAGCTGCAGACCGGCACCTTCATCACGCACATTCCCTACCGCGGCGCGGGCCCCATGCTTCAGGACCTGATCGCCGGCAACGTGGACTGTGGCTTCGACGGGCTGGGCTCGTCGGCGCAGCACATCAAGGCCGGCCGCATCAAGGCGCTGATGGTCTCGGGCGCGCAGCGCAACGCCGCCTTTCCCGATGTGCCCAGCGCCAGCGAGTCGGGCCTGCCCGACTACACCGTCACCACCTGGTACGGCCTGTGGGCGCCCAAGGGCACGCCGCCCGAGCTGGCGGCGCGCATCACCGAGGACATGCGCCGCACGCTGGCCGCCGACGAGCTCAAGACCATCTGGGCCAACAACGGCTCGGAGATCCCCAACCTGACCGGCCCGGCCTATGGCCAGTTCGTCTCGGCCGAGGTCAGGCGCTGGGCGGCGGTGGTCAAGGCCTCGGGGGCCAAACTCGAATAGATTTGGCCTTCATGAGCGACAAGAACGATGCGATCGACCTGGCGCGCGACGGTGCCATCGCCACCCTGACGCTGCGCAACCCCGGCCGGCTCAACGCCATGACCCGCGGCATGTGGCATGGCCTGCGGGCCGCCGCCGAGGGGCTGGCGGTCGACGCCAGCCTGCGCTGCGTGGTCGTGCGCGGGGAGGGCGGCGCCTTCTGCGCCGGCGGCGACATCTCCGAATACCCGGCCTTCCGCTACGACGTGGCCAGCCTGCGGCATTTCCACGAGGAAGAGGTCTGGGGCGCCCTGGCCGCCCTGCTGGCCTGCCCGGTGCCGCTGGTGGCGCAGATCGAGGGTGCCTGCATGGGGGCGGGGCTGGAGATCGCCAGCTGCTGCGACATCCGGCTGGCCGGCGCCTCGGCCCGCTTCGGCGCGCCCATCGCCAAGCTGGGCTTCCCGATGGCACCGCGCGAGGCGGCGCTCGTGCGCAGCCAGATCGGCGATGCTCTGGCGCGCGACATGCTGCTGGCCGCCAGCCTGCATCCGGCGCCGCGGCTGCTGGCGGCGGGATTCCTGCTCGACGTGCTGCCCGACGCCGAGGTGGCCGATGCGGCCTGGCGCCATGCCCAGCGCATCGCCAACCTGGCGCCCCAGGCCGCCCGGCTGCACAAGGCCACCTTTCGCGCCCTGGCCGCGGGCGAGATGCAGCAGTTGCTGGCCGGCGCCTACGACTACGCCGACTCGGCCGAGCACCGCGAGGGCATCGGCGCCTTTCTCGCCAAAAGGCCACCCCGCTTCGACTGAATCCGTGAATACTCGGCCCCTGTCCAGCCCCCCAACCTTCATCCAACCGCCCCTTCGTCTCCCGCCCTTCTTCATGAGCTCCACGCCCAACGCCAACCTCTTTGCCGCGCTGCGCGCCGCCTTTCCGCACGACCTCGACGAGATCGCCGTCGAAACCGATGAGGGCCTCGCCTATTCATGGCGCGACCTGGAGCGGGCCAGCGCCATGATCGCCAACCTGCTGGGCAGCCTGGGCCTGCAGCCCGGGGCGCGCGTGGCGGTGCAGGTCGAGAAGTCGGTGGAGGCCATGCTGCTGTACCTGGCCACGCTGCGGGCGGGCTACGTCTTCCTGCCGCTGAACACCGCCTACCAACGCGCCGAGATGGAGTACTTCATCGGCAATGCGGAGCCCGAGGTGGTGGTGTGCACCCCTGCCAACCTGGAGTGGGTGGAGCCCATCGCCAAGGCGGCCGGCACGCGCTGGGTGTTCACGCTGGACGACAACCGCACCGGCACGCTGCTGGGCCATGCCGCCACCTGCAGCGCCGAGCACGAGATCGTGCGCAAGGCCGACGACGATCTGGCGGCCATCCTCTACACCAGCGGCACCACCGGCCGCAGCAAGGGCGCGATGCTGTCGCACCGCAACCTGCGCAGCAATGCCGAGGTGCTCAAGACCTACTGGGGCTGGACGCACGGCGACGTGTTGCTGCACGCGCTGCCCATCTTCCACGTCCACGGGCTGTTCGTGGCCATCCATGGCGCGCTGCTCAACGGAAGCAAGATGCTCTGGTTCGGCAAGTTCGACCCCAAGCGCGTCATCGCCAAGCTGCCCGAGGCGACCGTCTTCATGGGCGTACCCACGCTGTACGTGCGCATGCTGGCCGAGCCCACGCTGAGCCTGGCGGCCTGCGACAACATGCGCCTCTTCATCAGCGGCTCGGCGCCGCTGCTCATCGAGACCTTCAACGACTGGCAGACCCGCACCGGCCACACCATCCTGGAGCGCTACGGCATGAGCGAAACCATCATGCTGACCTCCAATCCCTACACCTCGGTGCAGGGCGCGCGGCGCGGCGGCACGGTGGGCTTTCCGCTGCCGGGCGTCAAGCTGCGGGTGCGGGCCTATGAAGACGGCAAGCCGCCGCGCGACTGCGATCGCGACGAGATCGGCAACATCGAGGTGGCCGGCCCGAATGTGTTCGCCGGCTACTGGCGCATGCCCGAGAAGACCAAGGAGGAGTTCACGCCCGACGGCTTCTTCAAGACCGGCGACGTGGGCAAGGTCGACACGCTGGGCTATGTGACCATCGTGGGCCGTAGCAAGGACCTGATCATCAGCGGCGGCTACAACGTGTACCCGGCCGAGATCGAGGGCTACATCAACGAGATGCCCGGCGTGGCCGAGAGCGCGGTGGTTGGCGTGCCGCATCCCGACTTCGGCGAGGTGGGCGTGGCGGTCGTGGTGGGCAAGCCGGGCGCCTCGCCCGACGCCGACGCCATCGTGGCCGAGCTCAAGGCCAAGCTGGCCAACTTCAAGATCCCCAAGCGCTGCTTCGTCGTCGACGAACTGCCGCGCAACCAGATGGGCAAGGTGCAGAAGGCCTTGCTTCGCGACCAGCACAAGGCCCTGTTCACCTGATTCGGCAAGCGGCCCGCCCAGCATGAAACCGGCGCAGCCCGATTGATCGAAGGGCCGCGGAGCAGGCCATGCGAGAGCACCCGAGGAACTGGCTTTGCCAGGCCTCCGGGTGCGCCCCCCTCCAAGCCGAAGGCGCCAGAGAGGGGGGAGCCGCGAAGCGGCATGGGGGGTGGCGCAGGTTCACTGCACGAGCAGCACCGGCAGGTCGCTCTCGGCGATCACCTTGGTGGCCACCGAGCCCATCAGCGCGCGGCCCAGGGTGCCATGCCCGTGCGTGCCCATGACGACCAGGCCCGCGCCGCATTCCTCTGCGGCACGCACGATCTCCTCGGCAGCCTGCCCATGGCGGGTCTGCACCGAGGCGTTGGCGATGCCCAGGCCCTGCAGCTGCTGCTTCACCGGATCGATCACCTTGGCGCCTTCTTCCTTGTAGTACTCGGCCAGGGTGTCCTTCGCGATGTGGCGGCTGGCATGCGGCGGGATGGCCGGGCACACATGCACCAGCACCAACTCATGGCCATCGACGAACATGCTTCGCTGGGCGGCGATGTAGTCCAGTGCCTTGCGGGTGAACTCACTGCCATCCACGGCGACGACGATCTTCATTGCTCTTGCTCCTTTTCTGGGGTGAGGACATGCGCCACGAGGGCGCAGCCCAGTGTGGCTGTTGGGGACCGCGCTCAGCGCAATACCAGCACGGGCAATGTGGAATGGGTGAGCACGTGCTGGGTCTCGCTGCCCAGCAGCAGCCGCTTGATGCCCTTGCGGCCGTGCGAGGCCATCACGATCAGATCGGCCTTGTGCTTGCGCGCGGCGCTGATGATCGACTCGGCCACCAGGTCGGACTTGACCACCGCGGCCCGCGCCTTCACGCCCTTGGCCTGCACCTGGGCCACCACCTTGTCCACCAGCTCGCGGGCCTGCTCGGACCATTGCTTCTCGATACGCGCGACGTCCTGCGTTTCGAACACCACGGCGCCTTCGAGATAGCTCACCGGGTAGCGTGGCACCACGTTCAGCACCACGATCTCGGCGCCGCAGGTCTGGGCGAGCGCGGTGGCGTGCTGGACGGCTTTCTTCGACAGGCTGGAGCTGTCGGTGGGGACGAGGATGCGCTGGTACATGGTCTGAGGCTCCGTGTTGATGTGGCTCCAGCATAGGCAGCACGGCGCGGCCGAAACTTGACCGAGGTCAAGGCCCACGAGGGTGCGCACGCGCAGCATCGGTGCATGCAAGCTGCCCTTCCTCTAGGCTCCGCCAGCGCACCGACGGAAGCCGACGTCCAGGCCCGCACGGCCCTCGACGACCCGGCCGAATGGCCGGCCTTCGGCCACGAACTGCGCGCGGGCGGTGACTGGGAGTCGCAGGTCTGCGTGGAAGGCATCCACTGCGCAGCCTGCGCCTTCACCATCGAGGACGCCCTGCTGCGCCTGCCCGGCGTGCGCAAGGTGACGGTCAATGCCGCGAGCCGCCGTGCGCGCATCGTGTGGTCGCCCACGCAGGTGCAGCCCTCGCGCTGGTTCGCGGCCGTGGCCGAGGCGGGCTACCGCTTCGCGCCCGCCGCCGATGCCTCGCTGCGCATTGCACGGCAGAAGGAAGCAAGGCGCGCGCTCTTCCGCTGGCTGGTGGCCGGCCTGTGCATGATGCAGGTGATGATGTATGCGCTGCCGGCCTACGTGGCCGGCCCGGGCGAGATGACGCCCGACATCGAGCGCCTGCTGCGCTGGGCCTCGTGGGTGCTCACGCTGCCCGTCATGGCCTTTGCCTGCGGTCCCTTCTTCGGCAGCGCCTGGCGCGATCTGCGCCATGGCCGTATCGGCATGGATGTGCCCGTGGCGCTGGGTATGGCCATCGCCTTCGTGGTCAGCACGGCGGGCACCTTCGACCCCGACGGTGCGCTGGGCCACGAGGTGTACTTCGACTCGCTCACCATGTTCGTGTTCTTCCTGCTCACGGGACGCTGGCTGGAGTCGCGGCTGCGCGACCGCACGGCGGGTGCGCTCGATGCGCTGGCCGGCCGCCTGCCGGAGACGGCCGAGCGGCGGCAGATCCACGGCGGCTTCGAGCGCGTGCCGCTGCGCCGCGTGCAGGTGGGCGACGTGCTGCGCGTGCGGCCCGGCGAGTCCTTTCCGGCGGACGGCATCGTGGTCGACGGCGACACGCTGGCCGACGAGGCGCTGCTGACCGGCGAGTCGCGCCCCGTGGCCAAGCCCTATGGCGAGACGGTGCATGCCGGCAGCCACAACCTGTCGGCGCCAGTGCTGGTGCTCGTGCGTCAGGTGGGCAGTGGCACGCGCTTCGCGCAGATCGTGGCGCTCATGGAAAGCGCAGCCATGCAGCGCCCGCGGCTGGCCGCGATGGCCGACCGCATCGCGCGGCCCTTCCTGCTGGCGGTGGTGCTCGCGGCGGGCGGTGCGGCGCTGTGGTGGTGGCCGGTGGACCCGGGTCATGCGCTGATGGTCGCGGTCTCGGTGCTGATCGTGACCTGTCCCTGCGCGCTCTCGCTGGCGACGCCCGCGGCCATGCTGGCCAGCGCAGGCGCGCTGGCACGGCGTGGCGTGCTGGTGGCCCACATGCAGGCGCTGGAATCGCTGGCCACGGCGCAGACGGTGGTCTTCGACAAGACCGGAACACTCACGCGCGGCACGCCGCGGCTGGACCGGGTCTACAGCCGCCGCGGCACGCTGCCCGGCGACGCACTCGAACTCGCGGTGGCACTGGCCGAAGGTTCGCTGCACCCGGCCGCACGGGCGTTGCGCCAGGCCTGGGACGCGCAGCGTCGCGTTCCGCCCGCGTGGCGTGCCGAGGCAATGCAGGAACTGCACGGGCAGGGCGTGCAGGGCCTCCTGCGGCCGCGGCAGGGCGATGCGCCCGCGCGCCATGTGCGGCTGGGCAGTGCGGCCTTCTGCGAGGCCCGTGCGCTGCAGACCGACGCCATGCAGGTCCACCTGCGCGACGACGAGGGCTGGGTGGCCAGCTTCGCGCTCGCCGAAGACCTGCGGCCCGAAGCGCCGGAGGCGATCGCGCGGCTCAAGGCCCAGGGCCTGGTGCCACGCCTGCTTTCCGGCGACCGCGAGGCCGCCGCGCAGCGGCTGGCGGCCAGCGCCGGCATCGACACGGCACGCGGCGGCTGCAGCCCCGAGGACAAGCTGCACGAGGTGCGCCGCCTGCAGGCGCAGGGCAGGGCGGTGGCCATGGTGGGCGACGGTCTCAACGATGGGCCGGTGATCGCCCAGGCCGATGCCTCCTTCGCCTTCGGCAATGCCGTGCCGCTCACGCAGGCGCGGGCCGACTTCGTGGTGCTGGCCGATTCGCTGCAGGCGGTGCCCGACACCGTGGCACAGGCGCGGCGCACGTTGCGCATCGTGCGACAGAACCTGGTCGGGTCCGCGGCCTACAACGCGCTGTGCGTGCCCCTGGCGCTGGCAGGCTGGCTGCCGGCCTGGCTGGCTGGCCTGGGCATGGCGCTCAGCTCGCTGGTGGTGGTGCTCAACAGTGCACGCCTGTCGCGCATGGATGCCGGCGGAATCCAACCGACAGTGGCCTCGGCGGAGCGCATGCCTGCGGATGCCACGCTGGTGCCGCAAGGCTGAGGGGGAAGGGCCATGGACATCCTCTTCGTGCTCGTGCCGCTGTCGGTGCTGCTGGTGCTGCTGATCATCGCGGGCCTGTGGTGGGCCGTGGAGCGCGGCCAGTTCGATGACGTGGAACAGGAAGGCGCGCGCATTCTGCAAAGCGATTGATCTCCGTCAATCGACCGGCGGGAACCGAGTCGGACACTGCCTACAAGTTCCTCAACCTGGTTCCCAAGATGCAGTCCTCCCACTCACCTGCGGCGCTCTACAACGACACGGTCGTGCGCCAGTTCTCGCTGATGGCCGTGGTCTGGGGCGTGGTCGGCATGCTCGTCGGCGTGATCATCGCCGCCCAGCTGACCTGGCCCGATCTCAACCTCGGCATTCCCTGGCTGAGCTACGGACGCCTGCGGCCGCTGCACACCAACGCGGTCATCTTCGCCTTCGGCGGCTGCGCGCTCTTTGCCACCAGCTATCACGTGGTGCAGCGCACCTGCCAGACGCGGCTGTTCGCGCCGGGCCTGGCGGCCTTCACCTTCTGGGGCTGGCAGGCCGTCATCGTGGCCGCGGCCATCAGCCTGCCGCTGGGCTACACCACCGGCAAGGAATACGCCGAGCTCGAATGGCCCATCGACATCCTGATCACGCTGGTCTGGGTGTCGTATGCCATCGTGTTCTTCGGCACGGTGGGCACGCGCAAGGTCAAGCACATCTATGTGGCCAACTGGTTCTACGGTGCCTTCATCATCGCGGTGGCCCTGCTGCATGTGGTCAACAGCGCCGAGGTGCCCGCGGGCTGGATGAAGAGCTACTCGGCCTATGCCGGCGTGCAGGACGCCATGGTGCAGTGGTGGTACGGCCATAACGCGGTGGGCTTCTTTCTCACCGCCGGCTTCCTGGGGATGATGTACTACTACATCCCCAAGCAGGCCGAGCGCCCGGTCTACAGCTACCGCCTGTCGATCGTGCACTTCTGGGCGCTGATCTTCACCTACATGTGGGCAGGCCCGCACCACCTGCACTACACCGCGCTGCCCGACTGGACGCAATCGCTGGGCATGCTGTTCTCGCTGATCCTGCTGGCGCCCAGCTGGGGCGGGATGATCAACGGCATCATGACCCTGTCGGGTGCCTGGCACAAGCTGCGCACGGATCCGATCCTGCGCTTCCTGATCGTGGCCCTGTCCTTCTACGGCATGTCCACCTTCGAGGGCCCGATGATGTCCATCAAGACGGTCAACGCCCTCAGCCACTACACCGACTGGACCATCGGCCACGTGCACTCCGGCGCACTGGGCTGGGTGGGCCTGATCTCGATGGGCTCGCTCTACTACCTGATCCCGCGCATGTGGGGCCGCACCACGATGCACAGCATCAAGGCCATCGAGCTTCACTTCTGGATGGCCACCATCGGCATCGTCCTCTACATCGCCGCCATGTGGATCGCCGGCGTGATGCAGGGCCTGATGTGGCGCGCCATCAACCCCGACGGCACGCTCACCTACACCTTCGCCGAAGGCGTGAAGGCCACCTTCCCCTTCTACGTGGTGCGCTTGCTGGGCGGCCTGCTGTACCTGGGCGGCATGCTGGTCATGGCCTGGAACGTGTGGATGACCGTGATCTCGGGCCGTGCCGTGCGCGCCACCATCCCGGCCCCGCAAGCGGCCCATGCCTGATCGAACGGAGCACAAGAACATGAGCCAGACGACGCCCTCCACGTCCACCGGCTTCTCGCATGAGAAGGTCGAGACCAACAACTTCCTGATGATCGTGCTGATCCTGCTGGTCGTCGCCGTCGGCGGCCTGGTGGAGATCGTGCCGCTGTTCTTCCAGAAGTCCACCACCGAGCCCATCGCCGGCCTCAAGCCCTACACGGCGCTGCAGCTGGCCGGCCGCGACATCTACCTGCGCGAGGGTTGCTACAACTGCCACTCGCAGATGATCCGCCCCTTCCGCGCCGAGACGCTGCGCTATGGCCACTACTCGGTGGCCGGCGAGTTCGTGTACGACCACCCCTTCCAGTGGGGCAGCAAGCGCACCGGCCCCGACCTGCAGCGCGTGGGCGGCAAGTACAGCGACGAGTGGCACCGCATCCACCTGAACAACCCGCGTGACGTGGTGCCCGAGTCCAACATGCCCGCCTACAGCTGGCTGGAGAAGAACACCGTGGACGCCGCGGCCCTGCCGTCCCACATGCGGGCCCTGCGCAAGGTGGGCGTGCCCTACACCGACGAGGACATCGCCGGCGCGCAGGCTGCCGTCGAAGGCAAGACCGAGATGGAAGCCACCATCGCCTACCTGCAGTCGCTGGGCCGTGCCCTGAAGTAAGCGAACGAGGAGTACCCCCATCATGGACCTGACCACCCTGCGTTCCATCGCCACTGTCGTGTGCTTCGTGCTCTTCCTGGGCATCGTGGCCTGGGCCTATGCGCGGCGCAACCGTGCCGGCTTCGAGGAGGCAGCACGCCTGCCCTTCGAGCAGGACTGAGCGCACCGCGCCAACGCATCGAACGAGAGAGATCACGATGAGCGACTTCATCAACAACTTCTGGTCGAACTACGTCATCGCCGCCACGGTGCTGAGCATCCTGGGCTGCGCGATCCTGCTGTGGATGACGGCGCGCAAGCGCGTCGTCGCCGACAAGGACAACACCACCGGCCACGTCTGGGACGAGGACCTGCGCGAGGCCAACAACCCACTGCCGCTGTGGTGGGTGGGCCTGTTCATCATCACCATCGTCTTCGCGGTGGGCTACCTGGCCTTCTTCCCCGGCCTGGGCAGTGTGCAGGGCAAGCTGGGCTGGAGCTCGGCCGGCGAGTACAAGGCCGAGGTCGAGAAGGCCAATGCGGAGCTGGCCCCCGTCTATGCGCGCTTCGCCAGTGCGCCGGTGGAGCAGGTGGCCGCCGACCCCGCAGCGCGCGCCATCGGCGAGCGGCTGTTCATGAACAACTGCGCCCAGTGCCACGGCTCGGACGCGCGGGGCAGCAAGGGCTTTCCCAACCTGACCGACAACGACTGGCTGCACGGCGGCACGCCCGACAAGATCATCGAGACCATCACGCTGGGCCGCGTCGGGACCATGCCGCCCATGGCAGCCGCCGTGGGCACGGCGGACGACGTGAAGAACGTGGCCAACTACGTGCTCAGCCTGTCGGGCAGCCCGCACGACTCGGTGCGCGCCGGCCTGGGCAAGGCCAAGTTCGCGGTCTGTGCGGCCTGCCATGGCGCCGACGGCGGCGGCAACCAGGCGCTGGGCGCCCCGCGGCTCAACGACAACATCTGGCTGCACGGCTACGGCGAGGCCGCCATCATCGCCATGGTCAACAACGGCAAGCAGAACGTGATGCCGGCGCAGAACGAGCGGCTGACCGAGGCGCAAATCCGCGTGCTCGCGAGTTACGTCTGGGGCCTGTCCCACAACGCCACCACGGCGTCGGCCAAGCCTTGAGTGGCTTCATGACCCTCCGAGCCTGATCCCCACGAACGAAGGCGCCCGCGGGCGCCCCAACGCCATGTCCGCATCCTCCAACGCGCCCACGCCCAACCCTCGGCGCGTCATCCCCATTGCCGCCGAGCCGCCGGCCGAGGAGGCCGTGTCGCTGTACGCCGCGAGCAAGAAGATCTACCCGCGCGCAGTGCAGGGCCTGTTCGCGCGCTGGCGCTGGGCCATGGTGTTCGCCACGCAGCTGGTGTTCTACGGCCTGCCGTGGCTCAGCTGGGGCGAGCGGCAGGCAGTGCTCTTCGACCTGGCATCGCGGCGCTTCTACCTGTTCGGGCTGGTGCTGTATCCGCAGGACCTGATCTACCTGTCGGGTCTGCTGGTCATCTCGGCGCTCTCGCTCTTCCTGTTCACGGCCGTGGCGGGGCGGCTGTGGTGCGGCTATGCCTGCCCGCAGACGGTGTACTCCGAGATCTTCATGTGGGTGGAGCAGAAGATCGAAGGCAGCCGCACGGCGCGCATGCGGCTGGACGGCGAGTCGCTCTCGACGGAGAAGCTGGTCAAGAAGGCCTACAAGCACATCGTGTGGATCGCCATCGCCATGTGGACCGGCTTCACCTTCGTGGGCTACTTCACGCCGGTGCGCGAGCTGGGCCTGGCCTTCCTGCAGACGCAGATGGGCTCCTGGGAGGTGTTCTGGGTCTTCTTCTATGCCTTCGCCACCTACGGCAACGCCGGCTTCATGCGCGAGCAGGTGTGCAAGTACATGTGCCCCTATGCGCGCTTCCAGAGCGCCATGTTCGACCGCGACACGCTGATCGTCACCTACGACCCTGGCCGCGGCGAGCCGCGGGCGCCGCGGGGTCGCAGCGTGGACTACAAGGCCCGCGGCCTGGGCGAGTGCATCGACTGCGACCTGTGCGTGCAGGTCTGCCCCACGGGCATCGACATCCGCCAGGGCCTGCAGTACGAATGCATCGGTTGCGGCCAGTGCGTGGACGCCTGCAACACCGTGATGGAGAAGATGAACTACCCGAAGGGCCTCATCCGCTACGACACGGTCAACGGCATGGCCGGCCACTGGAGCCGCGCGCAGCTGTGGCGCCGCGTGCTGCGGCCGCGCGTGCTCATCTACGCCTCGGTGCTCATGCTGCTGGTGGTGGGCATGCTGGTGAGCCTGGTGGCCCGCACGCCATTGAAGGTAGACGTGGTGCGCGACCGCGCCTCGCTGGCCCGCATCGCCGAAGGTGGCCGGCTGGAGAACGTCTACCGCCTGCAGATCATGAATGCCACCGAGCGGCCGCAGAAGTACCGGCTCGCGGCACAGGGGCTGGAGGGCATCGCCGTCTCGCCCGACACGCCGGTGGAGGTCGGTCCGGCCGAGGCCCGCTGGGTGGCCGTGCGGCTGAGCATTCCCTACGGCAGTGCCGCCCCCGGTTCGCACAGCGTGCGCATCGAGGTGGGCGAGGAGGGCGGCGGCGCCCATGTGGCCGAGAAGGCCGCCTTCCTGGTGCCGCGCTGACTGCCCGACGCATCGACTTCGCATCCATCACGACGAGGACCCCATGACGAACCCGACGACGCTTGCTTCCGCCTCCCTGGTCGAGCCCTCCAGCGGTCCCTGGTGGCGCCATCCGCTGATGTGGATGGTGGTGGGCGGTCCGGCGATGGTGGTGGTGGCCGGCTTTGCCACGCTGTGGCTGGCGGTGCACAGCCCCGATCCGGTGATCGAGGCGGACTACTACCGCCGGGGCATCGAGATCAACCGCACCCTGGAGGCCCAGCGTGCGCTGACGCCGGCGCAGCAGGCCCGCAACCACGTCACCACGCCCGCACGGAACCTGCCTCCCGCGCAGCCTTGACATGGCGCGTCGCTCACCGGCACGGCCTTCCGCGGCCAAACATGCCCCGCTGCGGCGGGGTCGTCGGCGCCCCGCAACCCAGAAGACGGAGACCTCCCGCATGCTGCGCCAGCCCCACTGCCTGATGGCCATCGCCTGGCCGGCCTTCCTGGCCGCCTGCCTGATGGAGTTCCTGGTCTTCGGCTTCGTCGATCCGGCGGAATTGCGCTGGTTCGGCCATGTGCTGGAGATGCCGCGGCAGGCCATCTACGCGCTGGGCTTTTTCGGCTTCTGGGTCGTGACCATGGTGTGCAGCGCGACCACGGCACTGCTGATGCGCACGCCGGCCCAGGTCAATGCGCAGCCGGGGCCGGGCGGGCCGGCCTGAAGATCCCAGCAATGAAAAAGGGACGCCGTGGCGTCCCTCTCGTCTGCCGATGCGGCGGTCGACTTGCGCGAGCCGGCCGCCGTTCGCGCCTCAGGCGCAGACCGTGGGGTTCACCATCCGCCGTAGCGCCTCCGCATCGAGGATGCGCACATGCCGCTGGTTCACCTCCACGATGCCGTCGTCGACGAACTTGGACAGGGTGCGGCTCACCGTCTCGAGCTTGAGGCCCAGGTAGCTGCCGATTTCCTCGCGGGTCATGCGCAGCACCAGCTCGGAGGCCGAGAAGCCGCGCGCATGCAGGCGCTGCACCAGGTTCAGCAGGAAGGCGGCCAGGCGCTCCTCGGCGCGCATGCTGCCCAGCAGCAGCATCACGCCGTGCTCGCGCACGATCTCGCGGCTCATGATCTGGTGCACATGGCGCTGCAGCGCCGACACCTCGCGCGACAGTTCCTCGATGCGGTCGAAGGGCATCACGCAGACCTCGGAATCCTCCAGCGCCACGGCGTCGCAGCTGTGGCGGTCGTTGACGATGCCGTCCAGGCCGATGATCTCGCCGGCCATCTGGAAGCCGGTGACCTGGTCGCGGCCGTCCTCCGAGGTGATGCGGGTCTTGAACACGCCGGTGCGGATGGCGTAGAGCGAGACGAACTGCTCGCCGTTGTGGAACAGCAGTTCCTTGCGGCGCACCTTGCGGCGCGTGGCGACCAGCGAATCCAGTCGCTGCAGTTCCTCCGGCGACAGGCCCACGGGCATGCACAACTCGCGCAGGTTGCAGTTGGAACAAGCGACTTTGATGGATTCTGGGGTCATGGTGTGTCCGACTCTGTAGGGTGGGGGACGGCCCGACGCCTCGCTCGTGGGGTCTGTGGCGTCCGAAAGCTCCCGTGTCAGTCATTCTCCGACAGCGATCAACTTTCTGTTTGATGTGGATCAAGCGCCGATCATGGCTTCGAACGCACATTAGAGGCAACAACCCTGGCGCTGCTGTGCCCTCCTGCTGCGATGAGTTCCCTGCCCATCCCGTCCTCCTGCGCGGCCGAGCCCGCGGTGCTGTCGACGTCGCTGCTGCGCCGTTTCGACGTGCCGGGCCCGCGCTACACCTCCTACCCGACCGCCGACCGCTTCGTGGAGGCCTTCGGCCCCGCTGAGTATGCCCAGGCCCTGGTCCAGCGCCGCGAAGCGGCCGGCGCCCGTGCGCTGCCGCTGTCGCTGTACGTGCACATCCCGTTCTGCGAGTCGCTCTGCTACTACTGCGCCTGCAACAAGATCATCACGCGCCACCACGAGCGCGCAGCCGAATACCTGCAGGACCTGTTGTGCGAGCTGCGGCTGCAGGTGGCCGAACTCGGCCGGGGCGAGCCGGTGAGCCAGCTGCACCTGGGTGGGGGCACGCCCACCTTCTTCAGCGACGAGGAGCTGTCCACCCTGATGACGGCGCTGCGCGAGTCCTTCGACTTCCTGCCCGGCGCCGAATGCTCCATCGAGGTCGACCCGCGCACGGTCGATGAGGCCCGGCTTGCGCACCTGGCGGCGCTGGGCTTCAACCGCCTGAGCTTCGGCATCCAGGACTTCGATGCGCAGGTGCAGAAGGCGGTGCACCGCATCCAGCCCGCGTCCGAGGTCTTCGCGCTGATGGCAGCGGCACGACGGCTGGGTTTCACCTCGATCAACGCTGACCTGATCTACGGTCTGCCGCGGCAGAACAGCACGTCCTTCGAGCGCACGCTGGCGCAGGTGGTGGAGCTGCGGCCCGACCGCATCGCCCTGTACGCCTACGCCCATCTGCCCGAGCGCTTCAAGCCGCAGCGCCGCATCCTGTCGCAGGAGCTGCCCGACGGCCCCACCAAGATCGACATGCTCTCGCGCGCCATCGGCGTGTTCGGCGAGGCGGGCTACGTCTACATCGGCATGGACCACTTCGCGGTGCCGGAGGACGCCCTGGCCGTGGCAAAGCGCCAGGGCCGGCTGCACCGCAACTTCCAGGGCTACAGCACCCAGCCCGACTGCGACATCATCGGCCTGGGCGTCTCGGCCATCGGCCGCGTCGGTGCCAGCTACAGCCAGAACGCCAAGACGCTGGAGGACTACCGCGACCGCCTGCAGCAGGGCCAACTGCCCGTGGTGCGCGGCCTGGCCCTGGGCCGCGACGACGTGGTGCGCCGCGCGGTCATCATGGCCATCATGTGCCAGGGCCGCATCGACTTCGAGGCCATGGGCGCCGCCAATCTGGTGGACTTCCGCCAGTACTTCGCGGCCGAGCTGCAGGCGTTGCAGCCCCTGGCGGAGCAGGGGCTGGTGCGCCTGGATGCGCGCGAACTCGAGGTCACGCCGGCCGGCTGGTACGTGGTGCGCGCCATCGCCATGGTGTTCGACCGCTACCTGCAGGCCGACCGGGCACGCACGCGCTTCTCGCGCATCATCTGACGCGGGTGATGGACGCCTCCGGTGCGCTCGCGGTGTCGGCCCTGTTGCTGGGCCTGACGGGCGCGCCCCACTGCGCCGTCATGTGCGGGCCGGCCTGCGCTGCGCTCGTGCCGCCGCGTCCCTTGCAGCGCGAGGCTGTGCCGCTGGTGCGCGTGGATGCCTCCGGGCCAGGCCTTGCTGCGGCGCATCGCCCGGCCGCGCCATCCGTGGCGTTTCAGCTGGGGCGGCTGCTCGGCTATGCCGCCGCCGGCGCGGTCGTGGCCGCGGCGTTCGACACGTTGGCATGGCTCCGGGATGGCATCTCTCTGTTGCGGCCGGTCTGGGTGCTGCTGCACGCGGGCATCCTGGCCTGGGGCGTGGTGCTGGCCATCGCCGGGCGGCAACCGCTGTGGGCATCGCGGGTCGGGGCGGCCACGTTGCGCCGGCTGCGGCCGCTCACGGCCAGCCCGGCGCGCCGATTGCTGCTCGGCGCGGCCTGGGTCCTCATGCCCTGCGGCATGCTCTATTCGGCCCTCATGCTCGCCGCCTTGGCGTCGCAGCCGCTGCAGGGCGCCCTCGTGATGGGCCTGTTCGCGCTGGGGGGCGCGGCGGCACTCAGCGGCGTGCCCTGGCTCTGGCATCTGCTGCGGCGCGGACCGGATGGCGCGCAGCCCGCCTGGGCCAGCCGCATCGCCGGGGTCCTGCTCATGGCCGTCGCGGCCTACGCGCTGTGGACGGACCTCCAGCACGACATCGCGCGCTGGTGCGCCTGAACCGGCCAACCGGCATCGGCCAGCCGCCGTGGTCCGGACGCTGAGTCAAATCTTCACGGTTCATCACCTTTTGTCGGCTATGGGCTGCTGATGAGACCGCCTGTCAAGAAGTTTCTTGGGCGCCAAAGCACTTCGGAATACCTTCGGAAGGAGTTTTCAAGTCAGGGGTGGCCGGTGCTGGTGCAGCGCGGGACCCGCCCTGCCACCCCACCATCCAGGCTTCAGGAGTCCACGCGCCCGCCATGTCGACGCCTCCTTCGACAACCCCTTCCATCTCCTCCGATCTGCTCGCACACGGCTGGCTGCGAGCACGTGACGTGGGCCGCCGCGCCGGTCCGCACAACCAGGGCGTTCTGGGTTGAAGCCCTTCCATGTGCAGCTGCGCCTTCTCCCCATCCATCTGGCCGCTGTGGCATGCGTCTACGTCGCGGGCCTCGTGCCGAGCGCTGCCCAGACGATCGCGGGCGGAGAGCTCCGGGTGCAGCCGATGAGCCGCTTCGAGGCGGAACAGGCGCGGCTGCGCAGCCAACTGGAGCAGGGGCCACCCACCTACATCGACCGGGTCATGGACGACACCCCGCCGGGGGCCGGCGACGCGGAGAACTCGTCGGCCGCCGAGGCACCCGAGGGCGTGCGCGCCTGGTTGCTGGAATCCCGCGCGGGCTGGGGCCGGTCGGCGGCCACGGGGTCGGGCACCTCGCGGGGCGCCGAGGCCGGCATCCGCGCCGAATACCGGCGCGAGACCCTCAATCTGGGGGATTGGTCCCTGCAGTTCGACGGCCGCGCCTACCGCGGCGATCCCGAGGCGAGCCTGTACGGCGCCGGCACGCTGGGCATGTCGAGCGAGCCCAGCGGCGGCCGGTTCACCCTGCGGGTGCTGGGACTGCCGCTGACGCCCCGGCGCTTCGCCGATGTCACGGTGGGCGACTTCCATGCCGAACGCACCGACGGCCTGCTCCGTCACGATCGGCTGGCCTTCGGCGCCACCCCGTTGCGGGGCGCGTCCGTGCGGCTCATCGACGACGGGGGCGAGTGGCGCATGGGCAGCGGCCAGCGCGGCTGGATGGTGGGCGGACCTTACCCCGCCTTCGAGCGCAGCCAGGGCAGCCGCAGCTGGCTGGGGACGACCCGCAAGCTCGATGACGACCTCTTCGCCGCCCTGCAGGTCGAGCAGGCCAGCGATGTTCCCGCCTACTACACCGACAGGCTGACCGGCCAGGGCACGGGCAGCAAGGATGTGCGCAGCATGGCCGCATCGGTCGGGCGCAATCCGTGGCCACTGCGCGAGGGCGACCTGCGATTGCGCGCCACCCTGGTCGCCAGCAGCGTCGGCACGCGCACGGCCGGCGTCGCACAGGGCAGCGCGGCTGGCCTCTTCGGCGAGGGTGCCGTGCGGCTCGGCGGCGTCCGGCACAGCTTCAGCGCCTATGCGGCACAGCCCAACCTGCATTTCGGCGATGCGCTGCTGTGGACCGGCACCCGCGGCGGTCACTGGCGGATCGACAGCAGCAGCGCCAGGCTCAGCTGGGGCGCGGGCGTCGATGCCGACCGCTCGCCGCTCGACCCCACGCGCGCCGGTGCAGACCGCTCACGGTGGGCCTATACCGCCAACGCGCAATACGTGGCGGCCCGGGACACGTTGCTCGGCGGCAACATCCAGGCCACCCGGGTCCGCAGCCTGAGCGAGGCCGACCCGTCGGGCGTCGGCCTGGCTGGCGCTTCCGACCCGGCCCTCACCCAGCGCAGCATGGCGGCCACGGTCTTCGCCCAGACACGCTTCGCCAACCTGCCGCGCAGTCGCCTCGCCCTGACGGTGCAGCGCAACCGCTATGTGGCGGCGCAGAGCGATGCCGCCACGGGGCAGGAGCTGTCCTGGGAGCAGGACTGGTTCGACGCCCGCAACGCCGGCCGTGCGATGCAACTGACCACGACGCTGGGCTACGCCCGCGACGAGGGCCGGGCGGTTACCCAGCGCTATCCCACGGCCGGTGTCCAGTTCCGGCAGAGCCTGGGCGGCACACTCGATCTGCAGGGAAGCCTGCGCTACACCTCGCGCAGCAGCAACCTGTCGGCCAGCCGCGGGCTGTCGGGCAGCGTGTCGCTCGACAAGGCCCTGGCCGCCGGCTGGCGCATCGGCGCGATGCTGAGCCTCAACCAGGCGCGTTCGGCGCTGGTGCCCGCGGCATTCGATGCACCGCAGGTCTATCGCAGCAACGACAAGTCGGTCTACCTCTATGTCCGCTGGCAAGGTCAGGCCGGACGGGCCTATGCGCCTTTGGGCGAGCGCGGCCCCGGGGGCGCCGGCAGCGGCGACATCGAGGGCCGCGTGTTCCTCGATGCCGATGGCGACGGCCTGCCGGGCGCGGGCGAACGGGGCGCCCGCGGCGTGGAGGTCGTCCTCGATGGACGCTACCGGACCACCACCGATGGCGACGGCCGCTTCGCCTTTCCCACGGTCGCCGTCGGTCGGCACCAGATCAGCCTGGCGACCGAGAGCGTGCCGCTGCCCTGGTCGGACGCAGGTGCCGCCCAGGCCGTGGACGTGCCCTTGCGGGGCACGGCCCATCTCCGTATTCCCCTGGCCAGGGAGGCGCCATGAGCGCCGGCCCGGCCACCCCTTCACCACAACAGAGAGGATCCCCATGACATCGAAGCATTTGTCCTTGCGCCACCTGCTGGTCGGCGCGCTCGCCGGCCTGGCGCTGGTGAGCGGCACGGCGCTGGCCGAGTCCACCTATGGCTACAACGCGGCGGGCAGCGGCACCGTCACGGCCACGGCGCGCGTCAACCTGTCGGTGACCGTGCCCAAGTTGATCCTGCTGCGCATCGGCAGCGCCAACACGACGGTCGACACCCTGTCATGGACGTCGACCTACAGCATTCCGGCGACGCCCACGGTCCCTGTGGCAGGCAACAACACGGCCGTGGCCTGGGACGCCAATGCGCCGACGGTCACGGCAGGCACCAACCCCGGCGCGCTCACGGTCAGCGCCTGGACCAATGCCGGGGCTGGCACCATCAACTGCTCCGTCGCCGCCTGGAGCCCCGCCACGGGCGGGCCGGCCAATGCCAACTTCGCCGTCACGGCCACGGGGACCCTGCCACATCCCGGCGCGACGCTGGGCGCCTGCGCGTCGACCAGCTTCACGAGCAACACGCTGGCCACGGGCACCTGGGCCTATGCACTGGGCGGCACGGCGTCCAGTTGGACGGCTGGCGCGTACACCACCACGGTGACGTACACCGCCACGGGGGTGTGACCAGCATGCGAATCTCCACGCACCACCGCACGACGCGCCACGCGCGTTGCCCACAGGACCTCCCGATCCGCTCATCGGGCACGCAGAAGGCCCGCGACGGCGTCCTTCTTCCTGCCATCCGGCTCTGCGCCGTCCTGGCTGCCACGGTCGCCACCGCCTTCCCGGCGGCGGCCGAATCGACCTATGGCTACAACAGCGCCGGCACGGGCACGCTCACGGCCACGGGCCGGGTCAACCTCTCGGTGACCGTGCCCAAGCTCATCCTGCTGCGCGTCGGCGCCGCCAGCACCGTGCAGGCCAACCTGGGCTGGACGCCGTCGATCAGCATTCCCTCGGCGCCGACCACGCCCGCCACCGGCAACAACACGGCCGTGCCCTGGGATGGCGCCGCGCCGACGGTCGCGGCCGGCACCCAACCGGGCAGCTTGACCGTGGCGGCCTGGACCAACGCTGGCGCCGGCACCATCAACTGCGCCGTCAGCACGTGGGTGCCGGCGACGGGCGGGCCACCCAATTCAAGCTTCACGGTCACGGCGACCGGCTCGCTGTCGCACCCGGGGGCCAACCTGGGCGCCTGCGCCTCGACCTCCTTCGGTAGCAATGCACTGGCCAGTGGCACCTGGGCCTATGTGCTGGGCGGCACGCCGGCCAGCTGGAATGCGGGCAGCTACAGCGCGACCGTGACCTATACCGCCTCCGGCGTCTGAGGGCCCCGCGGTGCGGCTCGGGCGGCAGAGCAGGGCAGGCGGGCCGGTGCGCGTGCGCATCGGCGCCGTCCTGCTGGGATGGCTTGCGCTGGTGGCTTGCCCGTCGCCGGCGGGCGCCGTGGTGCTGACGACCTACCTCTCGGTCTCGGAGGGCATCACGCTGAGGGTGGGCTCGGCGGGCGGGACGATCGACGAGGTCCGATTCGATGTCAGCAATGCCAACGTGGCGCCCAGCCCCGGCGTCATTGCTGGCGCAGGCGCGGGGGCCATCGCCATCACGGTGTCGGCGGACAAGGGCAGCCTTTTCGGCCCCACCGTGGCGACGCTCACCGCGTCCTCGTCGGCGGGGCTGCCCTGCATCACGCCGGCAAGCTGCGGATCGACGGTGATCCCGTTCTCCGCCATCAGCTGGGTGTCGGCCAACCTCGACACCGGCACCAATGCGGGCAACGACATCCAGAGCGGCAGCTTCGACGGCTCCGCGAGCCAGCAACTGGCGCAGTTCGCGCTGCCGGGCCTGTTGCAGACCCTGTTCCTGGGAAGCAGCCGCACGCAGATGACCAATACGCTGAGCTTCAGCTATGCCAACGGCACCCTGTATCCGGCGGGCAGCTACCGCGGTCGCGTCACGTTCACGGCGACGATGAACTGACCATGGGGCGTGCACCCTTCGGCCGAGCGGGCCGGCTTCTGCTGCTGACGTGCCTGTTGCTGGCTGGGACTCCGCCGGTCCGGGCGGAGCGTCTGGACGATTCGAGTTCGCCCCGTGCGCGCGTGCAGGCCACGCTGGACCTGGGCGCCCGCGAGCCCGGCGCACCCTATACCTGGGTCACGTTCCGCGGTGTCGAGTACCGCCTGGCGACTGCCGCCTACGTCGGCCGGCGCGCACGGATCCACCACGTGATCCCGGCGTTCGTCAGCGGACTGCGTTCGCCCGCCGGCCTGCTCGTCGAATGGTCGGGTGGTGGCGCCTTCGCCAGCGGCTCGGCAATGGCCGGCGACCGGCGACTGGTCTGGGCGGGGGTGGTGCCGGGCCCATGGATGGTCGAGCGGCTCGACCTCCGGCTGAGGCTGGACCTGCGCGAATGGCGGCCCGTCGCGGGACGGCCCTTCGACGTGGAGAGTTATTTCGACATCGAGGTGATGCCATGACAAGTCTTTCCAGGGCGCGCGCACGCCCCGCCGCGCCGCGGATGGCGCCGGTGGCCGCCGTGCGGACCCTGCTTCGTGCCGCGCTGCTGGTCGCGGGCGCCGTGGCCATGCCCGTGTTTGCCGCGCCCTTCGAGCTGGGTGCGGCGCCCTCCCGCTACGAGCTGGCGTCCAAGCCCGGCGACCGCGTGGGCCAGGTCCTCGACCTGCAGAACATGGGCAATGCGACGACCGACCTCACGTTGCGCACGCTCGACTGGACCTACACGGCCGAAGGCCAGATCGGCTATCACGACGAACTGCTGCCCGGCAGTTGCCGGCCCTGGGTCACGCTGGAGCGCCGGAGTCTGAAGCTCGGGCCGATGGAAAAGCGCAGGTTCCGCTTCCAGATCGACGTGCCGCCGGACGCGCCGCGCCAGGAGTGCCGCTTCATGATCGCCATCGAGGGCGTCGAGCCCGCCTACCAGGCCCTCGTGCGCGAACAGGGCCTGAACCTGCGCCTGCCCGTGAGCGGGCGGATCGCCGTGGCCGTCTATGTCGCAGTGGGCGGGGCCGCGCCCCGGCTGGTGCTGGAGAGCGCTGGCATGCGAGAGCAGCAGGGCCGGCGTCAGCCGGTGGTGGTGGTGCGCAACGACGGCGATGCCCATGGTCGCCTGAGCGGCTCGCTCGACGCGCGCGGCGCGGACGGGCGCCAGCAGGAATGGCTGGCCGAGGGCACGCCGGTGATGCCCGGCCAGACGCGGCAGTTGCTGCTGAGCCCGCGGCCGGAGGAAGGCCTCGTGCCCAAGCCGCTTCCCTTGCCGGTCAGGACCACCGGCCTGCTCGATTGGGAGGAGGGGAGCTTCCGCGTGGAGGCGGAGTTCCGGTGAGTCCGCGACGCGGCGCGGCCTGCCTTGTGCTGCTGGCCGCCTGCGCGGCCGGCGCGGGTGCCGCCCGCGCCGAGCAGGTCAGCGATGCCACGAGCCCCTACAGCGCGTCCGCGCGCCTGGATTTCCGCATCGACGTCGGCAAGTTCGTCTACCTGCGCGTCGGCCCGGCCGGCGCGGGATTGGCGACGGTGGCCTTCAGCCTCGGCGCGACGATCCCGGCGGGTTCCGCGGCCGCCACCAACGGCAACAACAAGAGCGTGTCGTGGAGCGGGGCGGCGCCCGGCTACGGCGTGACGGCCAGCAACAACGTGCTGCCGGTCGAGGTGGCCAGCAATGCCGGCACGGTGAGCCTGCAGGCCTCCGTCATCTCGGCGCTGAGCAGCGGCAGCGCCAGCATCGGCATGAACGGGATCGCCATCGCTTCCGACAATGCCGGATTGCCGGCACCGCCTGTCCCCGCGTCGGGATCGGGTGCGGCCGTCACGGTGGCGGGCACGGCATTCGGCAACCTCGTCACGCAGCGCAGCGCCAACTGGACCTTCAGTCTGGGCATGCCGGGCATGCCGGCCGCCGGCACCTACAGCGGACAGCTCGGGTTCACCGCCAGCGTTCCCTGAGGCGCAGCCTCAGGCGCTCAGCCCCTTCCACAGCATGTAGGCCGCCAGCACATACAGCACGCTGGCGAAGACGCGCTTGAGCTTCCTCACGGGCAGTGCATGGGCGGCGCGCGCGCCCAGGGGTGCCATCAGCACGCTGCACACGGCAATGACCACCAGCGCCGGCAGCCAGATGTAGCCGAAGGCGCCCTGCGGCAGTCCCTGCACCGACCAGCCGCTGGCGATGTAGCCCACCACGTTGGCCACGGCGATGGGAAAGCCCAGCGCCGCGCTCGTCGCCACCGCGGCATGGATCGCCACGTTGCACCAGGTCATGAAAGGCACGCTGATGAAGCCGCCGCCCGCGCCGACCAGGCCCGAGATGAAGCCGATCAGCCCGCCCGCCGCCAGCTGGCCGCCAGTGCCGGGCATCTGCCGGCTGGGGGCCGGCTTCTTGTCCAGGAACATCTGCGTGGCCGAGAAGCCGACGAAGAGCGCGAAGAAGATGGCCAGCACCGAGCCCTTGAGCAGCGCGAACACACCGAGGCTGCCCACCAGGCTGCCGATGACGATGCCGGGCGCCAGGTGCCGCACGATGTCCCAGCGCACCGCGCCGCGCTTGTGGTGCGCGCGCACGCTGCTGATGGAGGTGAACATGATGGTCGCCATCGAGGTGGCGATGGCCATCTTGACCGCCAGGTCGGCCGAGGCGCCGCGCGTGCTCATGATGTAGGTGAGGAAGGGCACCATCAGCATGCCGCCGCCAATGCCCAGCAGGCCGGCCAGGAAGCCGGCGCCCAGCCCGAGCAGGCCGAGTTCGACGATCAGCAGGGGTTCGATGCTCATGGAGTCTCCGGGTGTCGTGATGCGTGCGGTGCAGGGCCCGCGTGTGCTTCGGGGAAGGGCACACATGACAACGGCCCCGTGGAGGGGCCGTTGAAGGAATAGGTGTCTGCGAATGCGACCGGACCGTCATCCTGAACGCAGGGTTCAGGTGGGCGAGGGCAGCAAGGCATTGGGTTCATCTGACGCGAGATGATCACGCTTGCCAGGCGATGTACCAAGCCCGGGCTCCATAGAGCATTGGTTCAAGGAAATATAAAGCCCGGCGGCACCGCAGACGAGGCCATTCTATGCGTCGGTTGCGACCGGTCTGCAGTGTCCCATGCGCCGTGTTGGCCTTGTTGTGCTGGGCTTGCAAGGCAGCCCGAGACGTGCGTAAACGCCGCCGCGCTACAGCAGCAATCCGTCGCCGGCCAGGGCCTGGTCGAGGCGGCGGATGAGCTGCGCTGCGCGCTCGGGATCGCCTTCGTCCATCGCAGCCGGTGCGGGTGTAGGCGCAGGCGCCGATTCGTGCTGGATCAGGTCGTACGCCAGGTTGAGGGCGGCCAGCACGGCGATGCGCTCGCGCGCCTTCACCTTGCCGGCGTCGCGGATGCTGCACATCGCCTCGTCCACCCGTGCCACGGCCTCGCGCAGGGCGTGCTCGCCATCGTCGGGGTTGGCCAGCAGGTAGCTCTGGCCCATGATCCGGACTTCGATCTGATTCATGGCGCGGCGGAGGTGGATGTGGATGCGTCGGCGTCGGCGTCGGAGGCCGGCTCGGCCGGCAGCCGTTCCAGCATGGCGTCGATGCGGGTGCGGGCCGTTGTCAGCCGGGCCCGCAGCGCGTCGCGCTCGCGTGTGAGTGCATCGACCTGCTGCACAAGCAGCGCATTGGTGCGCCGCATTTCCTCGTGGCGGACGAGCAGCCGTTCCACGCGCTCGGCGATCTGATCGATGGGGCTCGGTGCAGACATGGTCGGCGATTGTAGGGGCCGGCCTGTCGGCGTCTGCCTACAATGCGCGCCGTTGTTGGTGCTCGCGACGCGGTTCGCGCGTCGCAGTTCAACGGGAAGCAGGAGCCCGCGCGCATGCCAGCGCGCAAGGCCGGCACCGGGATCGAACCCTTTCGCCCCTCGGCAGGAAGCAGGATCGGACCGACGCCGGCCACCGGCAAGCCTGCGCTGCCCCCGCAACGGTGAAGCAGCCGGCGCATGTCTCGTCCATGCGCCACGTCGTCCAAGCAAGCCACTGGAGATCGTCGACACGCGATCCCTGGGAAGGCGGCCGGCGCGTGCTGCCAGCCCGGATACCGGCCAACACAGGCGGCGGCCGCGCGCCCTCCACAGGAGCGCGGCCGCCATGACGTCCCATCGCCGGCGGGGAGGCCGGCCAGGGACATGCTTCACGGAGCTTCGGCTTCCACACCATGATCGTCCGCGTTGGTTCTTCCGCGCGCGCCTTGTCGCGCACCTGTCCCCTGTCTTCCGTGGCTGCAGCCATGACCCTTCTCGCGCCGCTGGGCGCGCTGGCCCAGACGGCAACCCTCCAGGAAACCGTGGTCACCGCCACCCGTGTCGAGCAGCCGCTGTCCGAGCTGGTCTCCGATGTGTCGGTGATCGATCGCCAGGCCATCGAGAACAGCGGCGCCACCGGCGTGGCCGACCTGCTGGCACGCCTGCCCGGCGTGCAGATCTCGCGCAACGGCGGGATCGGCAACACCACCAGCGTGTTCCTGCGTGGCGCCGAGACGCGCTTCACCGCGGTCTACCTCGATGGCGTGCGCATCGACTCCCAATCCACCGGCGGCGCCGCCTGGGAGTCACTGCCGCTCGGACAGATCGACCGCATCGAAGTGCTGCGCGGCCCGGCCGCGGCCGTCTACGGCTCGGACGCCATCGGCGGTGTGGTGCAGCTGTTCACCCGCCGCGGCGAAGACGGCTTCTCGCCCAGCGTGAGCGTGGGTGCGGGCAGCCGCGGCCTGCGCGATGCGCAGGTGGGCCTGTCGGGCAAGTCCGGCGCCTTCGATTACTCGCTGGGCGCCGGCTACACGACCACGCGCGGCTTCGACGTGCGCACGCCCAACATCAACCACAACCCCGACGACGACCTCTACCGTGCGACCTCGGGCAATGTGCGGCTGGGCTGGCAGATCAACGCGCAGCACCGCATCGAGGCCACTGTATTGGAGAGCGAGACCACGTCGGGCTACGACGCCACCTCCGGCACCGGCTACCGCCTGGCCACGGCCACCGACGACCGCAACCTCTACCACCTGCGCACGGCGGGCCTCAGCTGGACGGCCCAATGGACCGAGCACTGGAAGACACTGCTGCAGGTGACCGACAGCAACAGCCGCTACGAGACCACCTCGGCCCGCATCGCGGCGGGCTACGCCGGCTACCCGAGCACCACCTACATCACCGACACCCAGCTGCGCGGCTACCTGCTGCAGGCCGAAGGCAAGTACGGTCCGCACCGCTTCACGGCCGCGCTGGAGCGCCGCGAGGACGAACTGCTCAACCCCTCGCTCACCGACTGGCGCAAGACCCTGAACCGCGACCGCGCGCAGGACGCCGTGGCCCTGGGCTACGGCTTCCACCAGGGTGCGCACACGGTTCAACTGAACGTGCGCCACGACGACGACAGCGAGTTCGGCGGCAAGACCACCGGCAGCGCGTCCTATGGCTACGAGTTCGTGCGCAACTGGCGCGTCACGGCGGCGGCCGGCACGGCATTCCGTGCGCCCACGCTGTACCAGCGCTTCAGCGAATACGGCGACGCCAGCCTCAAGCCCGAGACCGGCCGCAATGCCGAGGTGGGCCTGCGCTACGGCGATGGCCGCACCAACGCCAGCCTGGTGGTCTACGAGAACCGGGTGCGCAACCTGATCGTGTTCAGCAGCACCAGCACGAGCTGCGCCTCGCTCTTCGGCTGCTACGCCAGCGTGGGACGCGCGGTGTACCAGGGCGCCACGCTGGCCGCCGACCATCGCTTCGGCGACCACTTCACCCTGCGCGGCTCCATTGACGTGCAGGACCCGAAGGATTCCGAGACCGGCCGCCAACTGCCCCGCCGTGCCAAGCGCTATGCCACCTTCGGCGGCGACTGGACGCAGGGCATCTGGACCGTGGGGGCCGAGGTGCAACTGGCCTCGCGCCGCTTCGACGACACGGCCAACAAGATCGTGCTGGCCGGCTACGGCCTGCTCAACCTGTACGGCAGCGTGCAACTGCGCCCCGACCTGCGCCTGGTCGCGCGGCTGGACAACGCCACCGACAAGAACTACGTGCTGGCCAACAACTACGCGACGGCCGGCCGCACGGCCTACGTGGGCCTGAAGTGGACGCCGCGCTGACCGACGGCGCCCGCAGGCCCGCCACCTGCGCCGCGGTGCTGGTGGCGGCCCCGGCCTCGGGCCAGGGCAAGACCACCGTGGCCTCGGCCCTGGCGCGGCTCCACGCGCGGCAGGGCCGGCGCGTGCGGGCCTTCAAGTGCGGGCCCGATTTTCTCGATCCGCAATGGCTGGCACTGGCCAGCGGCGCGCCCGTGCATTCGCTGGACCTGTGGATCACGGGCGAGGCCGATGCACGCGCCCGGCTGCACGCCGCGGCGTGCGAGGCCGACCTGATCGTGGTCGAGGGCGTGATGGGCCTGTTCGATGGCGAACCCAGCGCGGCCGACCTGGCCCAGCGCCTGGGCCTGCCGGTGCTGGCCGTGATCGACGCCGGCGCCATGGCTGGCACCTTCGGCGCGCTGGCGCATGGGCTGCAGAGCTACCGCCCAGGCCTGCCCTGGGCCGGCGTGCTGGCCAACCGAGTGGCCGGCGAGCGCCACGGCGAGATGCTGCGTGGCTCATTGCGCGATCCGGCGCACTGGCTGGGCGGGCTGCCGCGCAGCGCCGACTTCGGCCTGCCCGAGCGGCATCTGGGCCTGGTGGCCAGCGCCGAGCTGGACGACGGCCTGGCGCGTCTGGACGCCGCCGCGGACGCACTCGCCGCCACGCCACTGGGGCAGGGCGGACTCGCGGCCTTGCCGCAGGTCGACTTCGCGGCGCCGCCTGCAGCCGCGCCCGTGCCGGCGTTGCTGGCGGGCCGCACCATCGCCATCGCGCGCGACGCGGCCTTCTGCTTCCTCTATGCCGCCAACCTCGACCTGCTGGTGCAGCTCGGCGCGCGGTTGGCCTTCTTCTCGCCGCTGGCGGGCGATGCCCTGCCGGAATGCGACGCGCTGTGGCTACCGGGCGGCTATCCCGAGCTGCATGCCGAGCGCCTGGCCGCGCGTACCGACCTGCGCGCGGCCCTGCATGGGCATGTGGCGCAGGGCCGCGCGGTCTGGGCCGAATGCGGCGGCATGATGAGCCTGTTCGACGAACTGGTGGACAAGGAAGGCCGCAGTCATCGCCTGTGGGGCCTGCTGCCCGGCCGCACCGTGATGCAGCCGCGTCTGGCGGGCCTGGGCTCGCAATGGCTCGCCATCGACGGCGGGCTGCTGCGCGGCCACACCTTCCATTACTCGCGCTGCGAGACGGCGCTGGCGCCCCTGGCGCGCAGCGCGCGGCCCGGTGCCGAGCCCAAGGCCGATGCTGGCGAGGCGCTGTATGCGCAGGGGCCGGTGCGGGCCAGCTACTTCCACGCCTGGTTTCCCTCCGACCCCGTGGCTGCGGCCCGCCTCTTCGACGGCCGGCCCCTGCTGCGAACATCGGCCTCCCGATGACCGACAACGCCCACGAATTCATCCTCGGCGGCCAGAAGAGCGGCAAGTCGCGCCGCGCCGAATCCGCGGCCGGCGACTGGCTGGCCGGCGCGCCCGGGCGGCGGGCCGTGCTCATCGCCACCGCCCAGGCCTGGGACGCCGAGATGACGCAGCGCATCGCCCGCCATCGCCAGGAGCGGGCCGAGCGCGTGCCCGGCCTCGAGACCGTGGAAGAGCCGCTGCGCCTGCCCGAGCTGATCGGCGCGCTGAGCCGCCCGGACACGCTGCTGGTGGTCGACTGCCTCACGTTGTGGCTGACCAACCTGCTGATGCCGCCTGAGCTGGACCCGCAGCGCGCCGCGCTGCCCGACTGGCGCACCGAGGCCCTGCTGCTGGTGGAGGCGCTGTCGCGGGCGCCCGGGCCCGTGGTGCTGGTCGGCAACGAGATCGGCCTGGGCGTGATCCCGTTGGGCGAAGAAACCCGGGCTTTCGTCGACGCGCTGGGCCAGCTCAACCAGCATGTGGCCGCCGCCTGCCGCCGCGTCACCCTGATGGTGGCCGGCCTGCCCCTGACCGTGAAGGACAACGGATGACGACCTGGCCCCTCCTGCGCACCGGCCGCGCCCTGCGCGCGGCCTTTGCCGCGTTGCTGCTCGCCGCCGCCGCGCCCGCCCTGCTCGCTGCCCCGGTGGAGGTGGTGGACGAACGCGGCGCCACCGTGCGCCTCGCCCAGCCGCCGCAGCGCATCGTGACGCTGCTGCCCTCGCTCACCGAAACCGTCTGCGTGCTTGGCGCCTGCGAGCGCCTGGTGGGCGTGGACCGCTATTCCAACTGGCCGGCGCCGGTGCGCAACCTGCCGCAGGTCGGCGGCGGCATCGATCCCAATGTCGAGGCGGTCGTGGCCCTGAAGCCCGACCTCGTGCTGCTGGCCAAGTCCTCGCGCGTGGTCGAACGGCTGGAGGCCCTGGGCCTGAAGGTCGCGGTGCTGGAGCCCAAGACCCAGGCCGACGTCGAGCGCGTGATGGCCAAGGTCGGCACGCTGCTGGGCCAGCCGGGTGCGCCCGCGCTCTGGCAGCGCCTGCAGGGTGAGCTGGACGCCGCCGCGCAGTCCGTGCCGCCCGCGCGCCGCGGCCAGCGCGTCTACTTCGAGGTCAACAACGGCCCCTATGCGGCGGGCGAGAGCTCCTTCATGGGCGAGACGCTGACTCGCCTGGGCGCGCGCAACATCGTGCCGGCGGCGATGGGGCCCTTTCCCAAGCTCAATCCGGAGTTCGTCGTGCGGGCCGACCCCGACCTGATCATGGTCAGCGTGCGCAGTGCCGCCGGCATGGAGCAGCGCCCTGGCTGGGCCGGAATCCGCGCCGTGCGCGACGGACGCATCTGCCGCTTCAGCGCCGCGCAGGCCGACGTGCTGGTGCGCCCCGGCCCACGCATGGGCGAGGCCGCGCGCCTGATGGCCGACTGCCTGGCCGGTCGGCCCCTGGCCGAGTGATGGCCCTCCACCTTCAGCAGGGCCGCCGCGCCCGGGTGCTCACGCTGGCCTTGCTGCTGGCGGCCCTGCTGCTGGGCGCGCTGGGCGCGGCCGTGGGCAGCACCGGTGTCGAGCGCCTGTGGCAACTCGCCGACGATCCCATCGCCTGGCAGATCGTGCGCGACATCCGCCTGCCGCGCACCACCGGCGCCTGGCTGGCGGGCGCGCTGCTGGGCCTGGCGGGTGCCGTGGCACAGGGCCTGTTCCGCAACCCGCTGGCCGATCCCTGGCTGCTGGGCAGCGCCTCGGGCGCCGGCCTGGGCGTGGCGCTGGCGCTGGGCGCCATCGGGGGATCGCCCGCCGCGGCGGCCTGGGGCGTGCGGCTGGGTCTCACCGGGGCGGCCTTCGCGGGCGCCGTGGCGGCCGTGCTGCTCACGCTGACCCTTGCCCGCGGCGCCCAGCACACGCTGCGCCTGCTGCTGGCCGGCGTGATCGTGGGCATGGTGCTGGGCGCCATCAAGGACCTGTTCACGCTGTCCTCGGCCGACATCCTGCAGGCGCTGGTGGTCTTCATGCTGGGCAACACCGCGCTGGTGGGCTGGAATGCCTGCGCCATCATGGCCGTCGCCCTGGTGGGATGCCTGATCGCGGCGCGGCTGCTGGCGCCTGTGCTCGATGGCCTGGCCCTGGGCGAGGCCACGGCCGCCAGCCTGGGCCTGCCGCTGCCGGCCATGCGTGCCGCGCTGGTGGCGGTACTGTCGCTGGCCACCGGCGCCGCCGTGGCGCAGACGGGGCTGATCGCCTTCGTCGGCCTGGCGGCGCCGCACCTCGTGCGGTCGATCGTCAAGACCACGCACGCGGGGCTGCTGATGCTGTCGGCCTTCATGGGCGGCGCGCTGCTGATGGCGGCCGACCTGCTGGCGCGCTGGCTGATCGCGCCGCAGGAACTGCCGGTGGGCGTGCTCACCGCCGTGCTCGGCGGCGGCTACCTGCTCTTCCTGATGCACCGACGCTCGCGCGGGAGCGGCCGATGAGCGGCGCCATGACGCGCGGCAGACAGGGCCGCGGTGAACCCCCCCCAGGCCAGGAAGCCGACGCAGGGCAGGCCGGCCGCGCCGCATTCGACGCGGCGCCGGTACTGCAGGTCGATGGCCTCCATGCGCGCCTGGGCGGTGCGCCCGTGCTGCACGGCGTGACGCTGGCCCTGAACGCCGGCCGCTGGACCAGCATCGTCGGCCCCAACGGCGCGGGCAAGTCCACGCTGCTCAAGGCCATGGCCGGACTGCTTGCACCCTCGGGCGGCGAGGTTCTGCTCGATGGCGAGGTGCTTTCGACCTGGCCTCACCGGGCGCGCGCCCGCCGCCTCGCCTGGCTGGCGCAGGGCGGCGCGGCCGATCCGGCCGCCGACGACCTCACGGCCTACGACGTCGCCATGCTCGGCCGGCTGCCGCATCAACGCTGGCTGGCCGCGCCGTCCGATGCCGACCATGCCGCCGTGGAGCAGGCCCTGCGCCGGACGCAGGCCTGGGACTGGCGAGCCCGCGCGCTGTCGCAGCTTTCCGGCGGCGAGCGGCAGCGGGTGCTGCTGGCCCGCGCGCTGGCCGTCGAGGCGGGCGTGCTGCTGATGGACGAGCCGCTGGCCAACCTCGACCCGCCGCACCAGGCCGACTGCCTGGCGCTGGCCCGCACCCTGGCCGATGCCGGCCGCACCGTGGTCACCGTGCTGCACGAGTTGCATGCCGCCCTGGCCGCCGACGACCTGGCCGTGATGGCCGGTGGCCGGCTGATCCACCACGGCCCCTGTGGCGACAGCGCGACCCATGCGGCGGTCGAGACCGTGTTCGACCACCGCATCCGCATCCGCCGCGTCGACGACCAGTGGGTGGCGCTGCACCGCTGAACCTTCATCCGAGAACCCATCATGCAGACCGAAACCCCGCCCCAGACCAAGCCCTACGAGAAGCCCGAAGGCGAGCGCCGCGGGCTGCTGATCGTCAACACCGGTGACGGCAAGGGCAAGAGCACCGCCGCCTTCGGCCTGGCCATCCGGGCCCACGGCCGCGGCAAGCCGGTGCGCATCTTCCAGTTCATGAAGGTGCCCAGCGCGCGCTTCGGCGAGCACCGCGTGTTCGAGCAACTGGGCCTGCCCATCGAAGGCCTGGGCGACGGCTTCAGCTGGAAGAGCCAGGACCTGGAGCGCTCCGCCCAGCTGGCGCGCGATGGCTGGAGCCGGGCGGCGGCGGCCATCAGCTCGGGCGAGCACTTCCTGGTGGTGCTGGACGAGATCACCTATCCGCTGATCTACGGCTGGCTGCCGCTGGAGCCGGTGATCGAGGTACTGACGCAGCGGCCCTCGTCGGTGAGCGTGGTGCTCACCGGCCGGCGCTGCCCGCAGGAGCTGATCGACATCGCCGACACCGTGACCGAAATGCGCAAGGTCAAGCATGCCTTCGATGCGGGCATCCCGGCGCAGCGCGGCATCGAGGATTAGTCCCCCGTGACGGACGGCCCGGTCGTGTTGGCCGCCGCGCTCTGGCTGGCGCTCGCCGTCGACCGCTGGCTGGGCGAGCCGCCGGCGCCCATGCATCCGGTGGTGGGCATGGGCCGCTGGCTGGGCTGGGCCGGACGCCATGTGGCGCCGCTGCCGGGCGACGCGCGGCGTGCCGGGCCCTTCGTGCGCGGTGCGTTGGCATGGCTCGTCGGCGCCTTCGCGGCGACGGTGCTGGGCTGGGCCCTGCAACGGGCCGCCGGCGCCTTGCCGGCGCTGCTGGCGGCGATGGCGCTCGCGCTGTGCCTCAAGCCGCTGCTGGCCTGGCGCATGCTGCGTGACGAGGTGGCGGCGGTGGAGGCGGCGCTGGGGCGTTCGCTCCCCGAAGGCCGTGAACGCCTCGCCCGCCTGGTGAGCCGCGATGTGCAGCGGCTGGATGCCGGCGAGGTGCGCGAGAGCGCCATGGAGTCGCTGGCCGAGAACCTCAACGATTCGGTGGTGGCGCCGCTGTTCTGGTTCGCCATCGCCGGCCTGCCGGGCGCCGCGCTCTACCGCTTCGCCAACACGGCGGACGCCATGTGGGGCTACCGCGGCGAGCGCGGCGGCCGGGACTGGACCTGGGCCGGCACATGGGCGGCGCGGGCGGACGACGCCCTGTCCTGGCTGCCGGCCCGGCTCACGGCCCTGCTGCTGATGCTGGCCGCCGGGCGCTGGCTCGCCGGGCTGCGGCGGGAAGCGGCGCGCACGCCGTCGCCCAATGGGGGCTGGCCCATGGGCGCAATGGCGCTGCTGCTGGGCGTGCATCTGCGCAAGCCCGGGGTCTACGTGCTCCACGCGGGCGGCCGCGCGCCGCAGGCGCGGGACACGCAGCGGGCACTCCTCCTGGCAGGGCGTGCCGTGCCGATGGCAGGCGCGCTGGCCACGCTGGCGCTCGTCTGGCTGGGGCAGGCGCGATGAGGCCCATGGTCCACGGGGGGCCGGACGCGCAGGGCGTGCCGGTGCACGACTTCTCCACCAACGCCAACGCCTGCGGACCCTGCGCGGCGGTGATGCAAGCGCTGCGGCAGGCCGATCCCACGCGCTATCCGGACCCCGCGGCCACGGCACTGCGCGCCCGGCTGGCTGCGTGGCACGGCGTCGCTCCCGAACGGGTGCTGGTGGCCGCCAGCGCGAGCGAGTTCATCGTGCGCATCACGGCGGCCGTGGCCCTGCGCCGTCGGGGCGAAGGGCCGGTGCAGGTGCCCGCGGCCGCCTATGGCGACTACCGGCGGGCGGCCGAAGCCCATGGACTGCCGGTACAGGTTGTCGGCGAGTCGCTGGCGCTCGGTGACGATCGGCCGCCGGTCCTGGCCTGGGCCTGCGAGCCGTCCTCCCCGCGCGGCGACGCCGTGGCGGATCTGCCAGCCCGGCTCGATGCCCTGCCACCGGGCACGGCGTTGGTCCTGGACTGCGCCTACGTCCCTCTGCGGCTGGAGGGCGCCTCGGCGTTGACCGCGGCGCAGCGCGACCGGTGCTGGCAGCTGTGGACGCCCAACAAGGCCCTGGGGCTGACGGGGGTGCGTGGCGCCTATGCCATCGCACCGGCCGAGGCGCCCGACCGGCTGGTCCAGGACCTGCACGCCCTGGCACCGTCGTGGCCTCTGAGCGCCCATGCCGAGGCCATGCTCCGGGCCTGGACCGAGCCGGCCGTCCAGGACTGGCTTTCGACGCAATGCCTGCCGCGCCTTCGGCAATGGAAGCAGCGCCAGATCTCGCACTGCGAAGCGATGGGCTGGCGGGTGGCGCCCGGCGTCGCCAATTTCTTCTGTGCCAGGCCAAGCGCGCCGTCCCTCGACGAGGCGTTGCGCGACCTGCGCGCCCACGGCATCAAGCTGCGCGACTGCGGCAGCTTCGGCATGCCGGGCTGGGTGCGACTGGGTGTGCTGCCCCCGGCCAGCCAGGACGCGCTGGCTCGCGCATGGAGTCCGTTCGCATAGACGGATGGCGCGCCCCGTGATCGCCCGATGGCCTGCGAGCGCGCACTGCCGCTTCGGTCACGACGATGGCGCGATGGCCGACAGCCCGGCCTGGCCCGCGGCAGGCACGCTTGGCGCATCGCTCACAGATTCGGAGAACACCATGCGTCAAACCTTTTTCGGTATCGCCACCGCCCTGTCCCTGATCGCCTTTGCCGGCGCCAGCCATGCCCAATTGGGCAAGGCCGCATCGGAGGCGTCGGACGCCGCCGAGCACAAGATCGACCAGAAGCGCGCCGAGAGCGACGCCAAGAAGAGCGGCCCGGTGGGCAAGGCCGTCAACAACGTCAAGTCGGAGTACCACAAGAACCGCTCCAAGAACTCGGCCGACAAGGCCAAGGACGCGCTCAAGGGCAAGGACTGAGTTCACACACAGGGTCCGCGCGTGGTGACACGCGGCGGCATCCGGCCAACCAAGCAAAAGGGCTGCAGCGATGCAGCCCTTTTGCTTGCGACCGGTGGTCTCGCCTATTCGCCGTCGGCGTCCTTGCGCCCTCGGCCGCCGCTGGTCAGCCGCCCGGTGAGGTCCAGCACCCGCGTCACCGCGGCGCCCATGCCCATGAGCCGCATGGCCGTGTCGGGCGACAGGCGCTGCACGTCGTCGAACCAGCGCACCAGCCGGTCGATCAGGTCGTGCATCTCGCGCATGCGCTGCTGGGCATGGCGCTCCTCCTCGGTGGCCGGCTCCTGCAGCAGCGCGTTGCGCAGCATCGAGAGCGTGGGCTCGATCTCGCGGCGGCGGCGTTCCTCGGCCAGCACGCGGAAGATGTCCCACACCTCGCCCGGCGTCTCGAAATACTCGCGCCGGTCGCCTGCCAGATGCCGCAGCTGCACGAGCCGCCAGGCCTGGAGCTCCTTGAGGCCCATGCTCACGTTCGACCGCGAGAAGGACAGCGTCTCGCTGATCTCCTCGGCATTGAGCGGCCGTTGCGACAGAAACAGCAGCGCATAGATCTGCCCCACGGTCCGGTTGATGCCCCACCGGCTGCCCATCTCGCCGAAATGGTCGACGAACTGGCGATGGAGTTCGGGCAGGTCGGGGCGCGGGTCGGCGGGGCGGCTGTTGGGCATGGCCCGATTGTGCGTGCTGGAATTTCAGGAAAAGCGGAAATCCCAGGAATGCCTTGAAGCCGGTGGGGCGATGGCGATCAGCCCGCCTGGCTGATCTGCATGGTCGGGCGGATGTCGGTGTAGTTCTTCACGTCGCCGTTGATCTCCTTGGCATGCGGCCCGAAGGCGGCCTGGAAGGCTTCGACCGATTCGCAGTCGATGTGGCACATGGCTTCGAAGGCGGGCCTGGAGCCCGGTGCAGGCCCCGACAGTCCCCGGTCGACGCGGTAGCCCAGGCAGGCCGCACCCATGCGGGCCTGGATCATGGGCATGTGCTTGTCGCGGTAGTAGTCGTGGTCGAAGCGGGCGCCTTCGGTGAAAGGGTAGAGGACGCTGACACGGATCATGGCGGGTCTCCCGGAGTGGTTGCGAACGGGTGGATGGATGCTGCGCTTCAGCCGCGGCGGGTGGCGATGAGCGGCTGCACGTCGGGGGCCTTCAGGCGGGGCCGGTCGGCCTCGGCCAGGGCCAGCGGCGCGACCTCTTCCATCGTGGCCAGGCAGCGGCGGGTGAGGTCCTGGTAGGTGAGGGTACCTTCGCGCTTCCACGCGATCTCCTGCTCGGTCAGCGGTCGCTTGACCCGCGCGGGCACGCCCGCCACCAGGCTGGCATCGGGGATCTGCATGCCCGCGGGCACGAATGCGCAGGCGGCCACGATGGTGCGCTCGCCGACCACGGCCTCGTCCATCACCACGGCATTCATGCCCACCAGCGCATCGCGGCCGACCACGCAGCTGTGCAGCACGGCGCCGTGGCCGATGTGGCCGTTCTCGCGCACCACCGTGTCGCGCTCGGGAAAGCCGTGGATCACGCAGGTGTCCTGCACGTTGGAGCCGGCCTCCAGCACCACACGGCCGAAGTCGCCACGCAGGCATGCCGCGGGCCCGACATAGCAGCCCGGGCCGACGTGGACGTCGCCGATCAGCACGGCGGTGGGATGCACATAGGCGCTCGGGTCCACGACGGGCACCACGCCTTCGATGGCATAGCAGGGCATTGCGCAAGGTCTCCTTCGGGCGCAGCACCGAACGGCACGGCGCTGACACGGGTTTTCTCGGGGTGTGCTGACTTGCGTCAAACAGCGCGGCAATCTTAAGATAAGCCGACCGGTCGGTCGAAAGTAATTCGGCGAAACGACCCCCGAACAATCCCGGAGACGCCCCATGTCCGACGCCCTGGTGATCGAGAGCACGGCCGATGCCGTGCGCACCCTGACGCTCAACCGTCCCGCCGCGCTCAACAGCTTCACGCAGGCCATGCACCACGCGCTCATGGACGCGCTGGAGCGCGCTGCGGCGGATGTCGGCGTGCGCGCGCTGGTGCTCACCGGCGCCGGCCGTGGCTTCTGCGCCGGCCAGGATCTGGCCGATCCCGCCGTGGCCCCCGAGCCTGGCGGCACGCCCAAGGACCTGGGCGAGGTCATCGACCGCTTTTACCGTCCGCTGGTGCTGCGCCTGCGCAGCATGCCGGTGCCGGTGGTGGCGGCCGTCAACGGCGTGGCCGCGGGCGCCGGCGCCAACCTCGCGCTGTGTGCGGACCTTGTCCTGGCGGCGCGCTCGGCCAGCTTCATCCAGGCCTTTGCCAAGATCGGCCTGGTGCCCGACACGGGTGGCACCTGGCTGCTGCCGAGGCTGGTGGGCCGTGCGCGCGCGCTGGGCCTGGGCCTGCTGGGCGACAAGCTGCCGGCCGGGGAAGCCGAGCGTATCGGCCTGATCTGGCGCGTGGTCGACGATGCCGCCCTGGCGGAGGAGGCGCAGCAACTGGCCCGCCGGCTGGCCGCCATGCCGGTGAAGGCCCTGGTCGCCACGCGCACGGCCTTCGATGCGGCGCAGGCGCTGGATCTGGAGGCTGCCCTGGCGCAGGAGGGCCGCCTGCAGGGCGAGCTCGGGCGTGCCCACGACTACCAGGAAGGCGTGGCCGCCTTCGGCGCGCGCCGTGCCCCGCAGTTCACCGACCGCTGAAGCCGCCATGGCCGCGTCCCCTACACCCCAGCAGATCGCCGACGCCGTGCGCGACGGCATGGCCGCCAACGACCGGGCCCTGCATGCGCTGGGCATCGCCATTACCGCCATTTCGCCCGGCGCGGCCACGGCCGCCATGACCGTGCGCGAGGACATGCTCAACGGCCACGACATCTGCCACGGCGGCCTGATCGCGACGCTGGCCGACACCGCCTTCGCCTACGCCTGCAATGCCTACGACGAACTCACCGTGGCCTCGGGCTTCGGCGTGGACTTCGTCGCGCCGGCCCGTCTGGGCGACCGTCTGGAAGCGCGGTGCACCGAGGTCTCGAAGACCGGGCGCACCGGCGTGTACGACGTGGTCGTGACCAACCAGCGCGGCGAGCGCATGGCGGTGTTCCGCGGCCGCTCCTACACCGCCCGCGGCCGGCCCGCGGTACCGCGCTGACCGATTTGCCCGCAAGGAGACGACCCATGCCCGTCAAGCAGCCGGCCCCCGGCGACCTGGAACCCATCGAGACCGCCAGCCGCGACGAGATCGCCGCGCTGCAGTTGCAGCGCCTGCGCGCCACGCTGGAGAACGTCTACGAGAACGTGCCGCACTACCGCCGCGCCTTCGACGAGCGGGGCGTGCATCCGTCGGACCTGCGGCAGTTGTCGGACCTGGCGAAGTTCCCCTTCACCGTCAAGAGCGACCTGCGCGACCACTATCCCTTCGGCATGCTGGCCGTGCCGCGCGAGCGGCTGGCGCGCATCCATGCCTCGTCGGGCACCACGGGCAAGCCCACGGTGGTGGGCTACACCGCCGGCGACATCGACCGCTGGGCCGACCTGGTGGCCCGCTCCATCCGCGCCGCGGGCGGCCGGGCCGGCGACCTGATCCACGTGGCCTACGGCTACGGCCTGTTCACCGGCGGCCTGGGGGCGCACTACGGGGTGGAGCGGCTGGGCTGCACCGCCATTCCCATGTCGGGCGGACAGACCGAGAAGCAGGTGCAGATGATCCGCGACCTGAAGCCGTCGATCATCATGGTCACGCCCAGCTACATGCAGGTGATCGTCGAGGAGTTCGCGCGCCAGGGCCTGGACGCGCGCGACTGCTCGCTCAGGGTCGGCATCTTCGGCGCCGAGCCCTGGACCGAGGCCATGCGCCGCGAGATCGAGGGCCGTGCCGGCATCGATGCGGTGGACATCTATGGCCTGTCCGAGGTCATGGGCCCGGGCGTGGCCAGCGAATGCATCGAGTCGAAGGACGGCCCGGTGATCTGGGAAGACCACTTCTATCCCGAGATCATCGACCCCGAGACCGGCGCGGTGCTGCCCGACGGCGAGGAGGGCGAGCTGGTCTTCACCACGCTCACCAAGGAGGCCCTGCCCATCGTGCGCTACCGCACGCGCGACCTCACGCGGCTGCTGCCGCCCACCGCCCGCGCCTTCCGGCGCATGGGCAAGATCGTCGGCCGCAGCGACGACATGCTGATCATCCGTGGCGTCAATGTCTTTCCCACGCAGGTGGAGGAGATCGTGCTGCAGCACCCGCATCTCTCCGGCCAGTACCAGCTGGTGGTGCGCCGGGATGGCCACCTGGACACGGTGGAGGTGCGCTGCGAGCTGCAGCCCGAGGCCGCGGCCGCCGCGAGTGCGGCGGAGGTGGCCGGCTGGGTGCAGCACCGCATCAAGACGCTGATCGGCATCAGCACCACCGTCAACGTGCTGCCGCCCGATGGCATCGAGCGCACGCTCACCGGCAAGGCACGCCGGGTCTTCGACGAACGCGCCAAGGCCCGCTGACCGGCCTTCGTCCGCCCCCACGCAAACCACAGGAAGGACCGCCCCATGTACACCCAGGCCATGGACACCGCCGGCAAGGACGCCGACGCCCGCAAGCCCGTGCGCTCCGCCCAGGAGGCCCTGTTGGAGGCCCGCTTCGATGCGCGCATCGACGACGGCGCCTTCATCGAGGCGAAGGACTGGATGCCGGAGCACTACCGCCGGACGCTGGTGCGCCAGATCAGCCAGCATGCGCATTCCGAGATCGTCGGCATGCTGCCCGAGGGCAACTGGATCACCCGCGCACCGACGCTCAAGCGCAAGGCCATCCTGCTGGCCAAGGTGCAGGACGAGGGCGGCCACGGCCTGTACCTGTATGCCGCGGCCGAGACGCTGGGCACCTCGCGCGACCAGATGCTGGAGGCCCTGCACAGCGGCAAGGCCAAGTACAGCTCGATCTTCAACTACCCCACGCTCACCTGGGCCGACGTGGGCGCCATCGGCTGGCTGGTGGACGGCGCGGCCATCATGAACCAGGTGCCCATCTGCCGCTGCTCCTATGCGCCCTATGCCCGCGCCATGGTGCGCATCTGCCGGGAGGAGAGCTTTCATCAGCGCCAGGGCTTCGAAAGCCTGCTGACCATGATGCAGCAGGGCACCGAGGCGCAGAAGGCCATGGTGCAGGACGCCGTCGATCGCTGGTGGTGGCCCTCGGTGATGATGTTCGGCCCGCCCGACGACCAGAGCCCCAACACGGCGCAGTCCATGCGCTGGGGCATCAAGCGCGTGTCCAACGACGAGCTGCGGCAGAAGTTCGTCGACGCCGCCGTCGAGCAGGCCCGCGTGCTGGGCGTGAACCTGCCCGACCCCGCGCTGAAGTGGAACGAGGCGCGCCAGCACCACGACTTCGGTGCCATCGACTGGGCCGAGTTCTGGCGCGTCATCGCCGGCGACGGCCCCTGCAACCGCGAGCGCCTGGCCGCCCGCGTGAAGGCCTGGAAGGAGGGCGCCTGGGTGCGCGAAGCCGCCCTGGCCCATGCCCGCAAGCAGGAAGAGCGATTCAAGGAGGCCGCATGAGCGAGCACACCCCCGACGCGAAGGGCGACCGCATCGCAGGCGAGGCCGAAGCCAGACCCGTGGGCAACGCAAGCCGGGCGCAACCGCCCCGCGCCGAGTGGCCGCTGTGGGAGGTCTTCGTGCGCACCAAGGCCGGCCTGGACCACAAGCACTGCGGCAGCCTGCATGCTGCCGACGCGCGCATGGCCATCCAGCTGGCGCGCGACGTGTACACGCGCCGGCAGGAGGGCACCAGCGTGTGGGTGGTGCGGGCCGACCAGATCGTCGCCAGCGATCCCGGCGACAAGGACATGTACTTCGACCCGATGGAGGACAAGGTCTACCGCCATCCCACCTTCTACACGCTGCCCGGCGCGGTGGACCACATGTGAGCACCGACGGGAGACACCACATGCAAGCCTCCATCGAGATCGCCCAGGACGCGCCGCTGCAGTACCTGCTGCGCATCAGCGACACCGCCCTCATCCTCGCCCAGCGGCTGGGCGAATGGACCGGTCACGCGCCGGTGCTGGAAGAGGACATCGCGCTGGCCAACATGGCGCTGGACCTGATCGGCCAGGCCCGCGCGGTGCTGAGCCATGCCGGCGCCGTCGAGGGCCGCGGCCATGACGAGGACCAGCTCGCCTTCCTGCGCGAGGAGCGCGACTACCGCAACGTGACGCTGGTGGAGCTGCCCAATGGCCCGGGCCGGCCCGGCGACTTCGCGCTCGCCGTATTGCGCAACACCATGGCCGCGACCTTCTTCCACCTGCTGTGGACGCGGCTGCAGGACTCCACCGACGCCGAGCTGGCGGCCATCGCCGGCAAGGCCGTGAAGGAGGCGCGCTACCACCAGCAGCATGCCGCCGACTGGGTGGTGCGCCTGGGCGACGGCACGGCGGAGTCGCGCTGGCGCATGGTGGCCGCGCTGGAGCGGCTGTGGCCCTATGCCGCCGAACTTTTCGCCGACGACGCGGTGGACGAGGCCGCCGCCGCCAGCGGCCTGGGCCCGCGCTGGAGCGCGCTGCGCCCCGACTGGGAGGCCGCGATGGCCGAGGTGCTGGCCGAGGCCTCGTTGCCGGTGCCCGCGCACACGGCCTTTGTCAGCACCGGCAAGCGCGGCGTGCACAGCGAGCACATGGGCTACATCCTGGCCGAGATGCAGCAACTGCAGCGGGCCTATCCCGGAGGCGTGTGGTGAGCGCGATGGCGGCCGTGCCCACGCCGGCTTCGGTGCCGCAACAGTCCGCGCGCATGGCGCGTGCCTGGGCTGTGCTGGCCGACGTTCCCGACCCGGAGGTACCGGCGCTGTCGGTGTGCGACCTGGGCCTGGTGCGCGAAATTCGCCTCGACGCCGACGGCCTGACCGTGGTGCTGACGCCGACCTATTCCGGCTGTCCTGCCACCGAGGTGATCGCGCAGAGCGTGCGCGATGCGATCGAGGCCGACGGCCTGGGGCCGGTGCAGACCGTGTTGCGCCGCGCGCCGGCCTGGACCACCGACTGGATCAGCGAGGACGGCCGCCGCAAGCTGCGCGAGTACGGCATCGCGCCCCCCGGCCCGGTGGCGGCGGGGCAGGGCGTGCCGGTGCGGCTGGTGGGACGCCGTGGCGCCACGCCCATGGTCGCCTGTCCGCGCTGCGGCAGCATCGAGACCGAGCGGCTGTCCGCCTTCGGTGCCACCGCCTGCAAGGCGCTCTACCGCTGCATCGCCTGTCGCGAACCCTTCGAGCATTTCAAGCCGCTATGACGCCCCTGTTCCATTCCCTGCGCGTGCGGACCGTGGAGCCCGATACCGCCGAGGCGGTGATCGTCAGCTTCGATGTGCCGCCCGAGCTGCGCCAGACCTTCGGCTTCACCCAGGGCCAGTACCTCACCCTGCGCAAGCAGATCGACGGGCAGGACCTGCGGCGTTCGTACTCGATCTGTGCCGGCGTGGACGATGGCGTGCTCCGCGTGGGCGTGCGCAAGGTGCGCGGCGGCGTGTTCTCCAACTGGATCAACGCCCAGCTGCGGCCCGGCGACGAGATTGCCGTCATGGCGCCGCAGGGCCGCTTCTTCGTTCCGCTGGCGCCCGAGGAGCGCCGGCACCACCTGGGCGTCGCTGGGGGCAGCGGCATCACGCCCATCCTGTCGATCATGAAGACCGTGCTGGCGCGCGAGCCCGGCAGCCGCTTCACGCTGATCTACGGCAACCGGCAGTTGCGTTCCACCATGTTCAAGGAGGAGCTGGAGGACCTCAAGAACCGCTACCTGAGCCGGCTGGTCCTGCACCATGTGTTCTCGGACGAGCACACCGACGCGCCCATCAACAGCGGCGTGCTCGACCGCGAGAAGGTGGGCGACTTCCTGCGCACGCTGGTGCCGGCCTGGTCCATCGACCATGCCTACATCTGCGGGCCCTACCAGATGAACGACGAGGCCGAGGCGGCATTGCGCGCGGCCGGCGTGCCGGGGTCGGCGATCCATGTGGAGCGCTTCGGCATCGCCCAGCCGGCCACCGCCCCCGGAGCCGTCGGCGCCGTGATGCACGAGGCGCTGCCGGGCGATGCCGAGCAGGCAAGGGTGGTCATCGTGCGCGATGGGCTCTCGCGCGAGATCGAGTTCCGCCGTGACCAGCCCAGCATCCTCGACTGCGCGGCGGCGGCCGGTGTGGAGGTGCCGTATTCGTGCACCTCGGGCGTGTGCGGCACCTGCCGCGCCAAGGTGCTCGAAGGCGCGGTGCGCATGGGGCGCAATTTCGCCCTCGACAAGGCGGAGGTGCAGGCCGGCTTCGTGCTCACCTGCCAGGCCCATCCCACCACGGACCGGGTGGTACTCTCGTTCGACGAACGTTGACGGGAACGCAGGGATGGCACGAGGACGCGCAGCAGGCTACGACGAACAACGCGAGACCATCCTGGCGCAGGCCGGGCTGCTGTTCGCGCGGCGGGGCTATCCCGCCACCTCGATGAACCAGGTGGCCGAGGCCTGCGGCCTGTCCAAGCCCACGCTCTACCACTACTACAAGGACAAGTACACGCTGCTCGTGAGCATCGCCGAGGCCCATGTGAGCCGGCTCGATGCCATCGTCTCGGAGGTGTGGGCCGGCGAGATGCCGCCCGAGGCCCGCATGCGCGAGCTGATCCTGCGGCTGGTGCGCGAGTACGCCACCGCGCAGAGCGCCCACCGCGTGCTCACCGAGGACGTGCGCTTCCTGGAGCCCGAAGACCGCCAGCGCGTGCTCGACAAGGAGCGCGCCGTGGTGCGCGGTTTCGCGCGGGCCGTGGCGGCCCTGCGGCCCGACCTGCAGGACACGCTGATGGGCATGCCGCTGACCATGCTGCTGTTCGGAATGATCAACTGGATGTTCACCTGGATGAAGCCCGATGGGCCGCTGGACTACGAGGACATGGCGCCCGTGGTGGCCGACCTGTTCCTGGGCGGGCTGCCGGCGGTGCGCCTGCCCGACGCTGCGCGTCGGCCGGTGGACGTTCCCATTGCCGCTTCCGATTCCGACACCGATCCGGCGCCGACCGGCTGACCGGCGGCACCTTTCGCACGCCGCGGGGCGACGCGCCCCGGCGTTTTCTGCCAGACCGAGAAAGTACAGAAGGAGACAAGCCATGAAGTTCAAGATCCAGGCGCTCGCCGCCGCCGCGCTGGCCTGCGCGGCCAGCCTGTCGTGGGCCGACCTGACGGTGGGCGTCACGCTGTCGACCACGGGCCCGGCGGCCTCGTTGGGCATTCCGCAGAAGAACACCATCGCCCTCATGCCCAAGACCATCGGCGGGCAGAAGGTCAACTACGTGGTGCTCGACGATGCCAGCGACACCACCACCGCGGTCAACAACACCCGCAAGCTGATCGCCGACAACAAGGCCGACGTGATCGTCGGCTCCAGCGTCACGCCCAACTCGCTGGCCATGATCGACGTGGCCGCCGAGGCGCGCGTGCCGATGATCAGCCTGGCGGCATCGGCCCGGATCATCTCGCCCATGGACGACAAGAAGAAGTGGGTCTTCAAGACCCCGCAGAACGACGACATGATGGCGCAGGCCATCGTCGACCACATGGCGGCGCGCGGCGTGAAGTCGGTCGGCTTCATCGGCTTCTCCGACGCCTATGGCGAGGGCTGGTACGAGGTCTTCTCCAAGGCCGCCGCGGCCAAGGGCATCAAGCTGGCGGCCAACGAGCGCTATGCGCGCACCGACACCTCGGTGACGGGCCAGGCGCTCAAGCTCATGTCCGCCAATCCGGAGGCCGTGCTGATCGCCGGCTCGGGCACGCCGGCTGCGCTGCCGCAGAAGACGCTGGCCGAGCGCGGCTACAAGGGCAAGGTCTACCAGACGCATGGCGTGGCGAATGCCGACTTCCTGCGCGTGGGCGGCAAGGACGTGGAAGGCACCATCCTTCCCGCGGGGCCCATGCTGGTGGCCGAGCAACTGCCCGACAGCAACCCGGTCAAGAAGTCGGCCATGGCCTATGTGTCCGCCTACGAGGCGGCCCACGGCAAGGGCAGTACCGCGGCCTTCGGCGGCCATGCGTGGGATGCCGGCCTGATGCTGCAGGCCGCCGTGCCCGAGGCGCTCAAGAAGGCGCAGCCGGGAACCCCCGAGTTCCGTGCCGCGCTGCGCGACGCGCTGGAGCAGATCAAGGAAGTGCCCGGCGCGCATGGCGTCTTCAGCATGACGCCCACCGACCACCTCGGCCTCGACAACCGCGCCCGGGTGATGGTGACCATCCAGAACGGCACCTGGAAGTACCTGCCCTGAACGGCATGGACCTCCAGATCGCCCTGCTGCTGGGCCAGGACGGGATCGTCAACGGCGCCATCTATGCGCTGATGGCGCTCGCGCTGGTGCTGGTGTTCTCGGTCACGCGCGTCATCTTCATTCCGCAGGGCGAACTGGTGGCCTTCGGCGCGCTGTCGATGGCGGCGCTCGGCACCGGCAAGGTGCCGGGCACCCTGTGGCTGCTGCTGGTGCTGGCCGTGGCGGTGCTGCTGCTGGAGCTCTGGCGCGCCCGGCGCGGCGCGGTCGTGGAATGGCGGGCGACGCTGGCCTGGACGGTGGTGCTGCCGCTGCTGGCCTGCGCTGTGGTGCTGCTGTGGCGACCGGCCTCGCTGTGGGGCCAGTCGCTGGCGACGCTGCTGGTGGTGGCGCCGCTGGGCCCGCTGCTCTACCGCCTGGCCTACCGTCCGCTGGCACGGGCGAGTGTGCTGATCCTGCTGATCGTGTCCGTGGCACTGCATGGCGTGCTGGTGGGCCTCGGCCTGCTGTTCTTCGGCGCCGAGGGCTCGCGCACGCCGGCCTTCTCGGAGACCCGCTTCGACTGGGGCGGCGTGACGGTGGCCGGGCAGTCGCTCGTGGTGGTGGGGGTGGCGGTGCTGCTGGTGGTGCTGATGTTCGTGTTCTTCGAACGCTCCATCGTGGGCAAGGCGCTGCGCGCCGTGGCCATGAACCGTGTGGGTGCGCGGCTCATGGGCATTCCGGCCGATCTGTCGGGCGACCTGAGCTTTGCGCTGGCGGCGCTGATCGGCGCCGTGGGCGGCCTGCTGGTGGCACCGCTGACCACCGTCTACTACGACACCGGCTTCCTGATCGGCCTCAAGGGCTTCGTGGCCGCCATCGTGGGTGGGCTTGCGAGCTATCCGGTGGCGCTGGCGGGCGCGCTGATCGTGGGCCAGCTGGAGGCCTTCTCCTCCTTCTGGGCCAGCGCCTTCAAGGAGGTGCTGGTGTTCACGCTGATCATTCCGGTGCTGTGGTGGCGTTCGCTGCGCAGCCGCCATGTGGAGGACGAGGAATGACCCGCCGGCACCTCACGCTGCTCTTCGTCGCGGCGCTGGCCGTGGCCTGGCCGCTGCTGCCCGAGTTCACCGCCACGGTGTTCAGCTACATCGGGCTGTATGCCCTGGTGGCGGCCGGGCTGGTCATGCTCACCGGCGTGGGCGGCATGACCTCCTTCGGACAGGCGGCCTTCGTGGCCATCGGCGCCTATGCCACGGCCTGGGTCTGCACATCGCCCACGGCCGCCGCGGCGCTCTCGGCGCTGCCGCCGCCGCTGTGGCCCTGGGTGGGGCTGGCGCTCGGGCTGGCGCTCACCTTCGTGCTGGCCTGGGCGCTGGGCGGCATCACCGTCAAGCTCTCGGGCCATTACCTGCCGCTGTGCACCATCGCCTGGGGGCTGGGGCTGTACTACCTGTTCGGCAACCTGCAGGCGTTGGGCGGGCAGACGGGCATCACCGGTCTGCCGGCGCTCAGCGTCTTCGGTATCTCGCTGGCCTCGCCGCGCGTGCTGGGTCCGGTGATCTGGCTGGTGCTGCTGCTGGCCCTGTGGGCGCTGCACAACCTTTTGGATTCGCGGGAGGGGCGGGCCATCCGCGCGCTGAAGTCGGGCCGGCTGATGGCGGAATCGATGGGCGTGGACACGGCCCGGCAGCGTGCCCGCGTCTTCGTCCTGGCAGCGCTGCTCGCGGCGCTGTCGGGCTGGCTCTATGCGCACATGCAGCGCTTCGTCAATCCGACGCCTTTCGGCCTGAACGTGGGCATCGAATACCTGTTCATGGCCGTGGTCGGCGGCGCAGGTCATCTGTGGGGCGCTGTGCTGGGCGCCATGCTCATCACGCTGCTCAAGGAGCAGTTGCAGGACTGGCTGCCCCGGCTGCTCGGCGCCAGCGGCAACTTCGAGCAGATCGTCTTCGGCCTGCTGATGGTGCTGGTGCTGCAGCGCTTCGCCGAAGGCCTGTGGCCCACGGTGGCGCGGTGGGGCGGACGCTGGCTCCGGCCCGAGCGCGAAGGGCGCCGCGGGGTGCCGCCTTGCGCATTGCCGGCGCGGGCCATGCAGCCGGCGGGCGCGCTGTTGCTGGAGGCGCGTGCCGTCACCAGGCGTTTCGGCGGCCTGGTGGCCAACAGCGCCGTCGACCTGACGCTGCGGGCCGGGGAGGTGCATGCGCTGATCGGCCCCAATGGCGCGGGCAAGAGCACCTTCTTCAACATGGTGTCGGGCGTGGACGACCCGAGCGAGGGCGAGGTGCGCCTGCTGGACGCGCCCATGCAGGGCCGGCCCTCGCGCGAGTTCGCGGCCCGCGGGCTGGGCCGCACCTTCCAGCATGTGCGCCTGCTGGGCGAGCGCAGCGTGCTCGAGAACGTGGCGCTGGGCGCCCACCTGCGCGGCCGGCGCGGCTGGTGGGCCGCGATGCTGCGGCTGGATCGGGCCGAAGAGGCGGCCCTGCTGGCCGAGGCCCGCCGGCAGATCGAGCGCTGCGGCCTGGGGGCCTTCGCCGACCGGCCGGCGGCCTCGCTGGCGCTGGGCCAGCAGCGGGTGGTCGAGATCGCACGCGCCCTGGCGGGCAACCCGGTGGCGCTGCTGCTGGACGAGCCCGCCGCCGGCCTGCGCCACCTGGAGAAACAGGCACTGGCCGGCCTGCTGGCGCAACTGCGCGGCGAGGGCCTGGGCATCCTGGTGGTGGAACATGACATGGAGTTCGTGATGAACCTGGCCGACCGCGTGACGGTGCTGGAGTTCGGCACCGTCATCGCCGAGGGAACGCCGGACGCGGTGCAGCGCAATCCGCGCGTGCTGGATGCCTATCTGGGCGGTGCGGAGCCCGACGGACCGCCACCCGCCGTCGCTGCGGCATCCGCGGTGCTGGAGCCGGCCGCATGAGCGCCCGGCTGGCCGCCGCCGAGGCCCGGCCCGGTGCCGCCCGGCCCGTGCTCGCGCTGGAGGACTTCCACGTCGCCTACGGCTCCGTCGAGGCCGTGCATGGCGTGGCCCTGCACATCGACGAAGGCGAGATCGTCACCGTCATCGGGCCCAACGGCGCGGGCAAGACCACGCTGCTGGGGGCCGCCATGGGGCTGCTGCCTTCGCGCGGCCGGCTGCGGCTGGCCGGCGAGCTGATCCCGCGGCCCAGCGTCGAGGCCATGGTGGCGCGCGGCGTGGCGCTGGTGCCCGAGCGGCGCGAGCTCTTCGGCGAGATGTCGGTCGAGGACAACCTGCTGCTGGGCGGCTTCTACCGCTGGCGCACGGGCCGCCGGGACCAGCGCGCCCGCATGGCCGAGGTGTTCGCCATCTTTCCGCGGCTGCAGGAGCGGCGGACCCAATGGGCCAGCACGCTCTCGGGCGGCGAGCGCCAGATGCTCGCCATCGGCCGTGCCCTGATGGCGCGCCCCCGACTGCTGATGCTGGACGAGCCCTCCCTGGGCTTGGCGCCGCTGATCGTGCGCGAGGTGCTGCAGGTGGTGGGGGCGTTGCGGTCGCAGGGCGTGTCGGTGCTGCTGGTGGAGCAGAACGCACGCGCCGCCCTGCAGGTGGCCGACCGCGGCTATGTGCTGGAGACCGGCCGCGTGGCGCTGCAAGGCCCGGCCGACGCGCTGCTGCATGACCGCCGCATCATCGACACCTACCTGGGCCTGGGGCAGCGCGGCGCGTGAATGGGCTGGCCCTGGGGCTCGTGCCCGTGGTCACCGACGACGTGCCGGCAGATGGCTACTTCCAGGGCGTGGGGGTCGGCACCTCGCAGACGGGCTCGACGTCCACGCTCTTGAAGTCGGCCGGCGAGACGATCTCCAGGTACTCCATGTCCGGCGAGTAGTCGAACAGGTAGTGGCGGATGCCCGGGCGCTGGTGCACCACGTCGCCGGCCTCCACCAGCGTTTCCTTGTCCTCGTACATGAAGCGGGCCCAGCCCTTGACCATGATGACGATCTGGAAGTCCGCCTCGTGACGGTGCCAGCCCGTGCCCGTTTCGGGCGCCATGTTTGCCTTGACCAGGTGCGCGATCACCTTGCCATGGGTGGCCTCGGCGATGCCGAGGTCCCGGTAGAGGAAAAAGTCCCGCAGCCCGCCCGACTGGTAGTCGGTGTCGCCGGGCTTGACGTGCGAGAACTCCGTGGTGGTCCGATCCAACATGGGGCGCGCTCCTTCCTGGGTGGGTGCTGCGCCGCAACATGCATAAAGCGTTCCCGCAGCAGGACGCCCCGGTATCGACACGCACCGATAATCGCGCGCCTATGAGCGGCAACACCTTCGGCACCCTGTTCGCGGTGACCAACTTCGGCGAATCCCACGGCCCCGCGATCGGCTGCGTCATCGACGGCTGCCCCCCCGGCATGGCCCTTTCGGAGGCGGACATCCAGCCCGACCTGGACCGCCGGCGGCCCGGCACCAGCCGGCACGTCACGCAGCGCAACGAGCCCGATGCGGTGCAGATACTCTCCGGCGTGTACGAAGGCAAGACCACCGGCACACCCATTGCGCTGCTGATCCAGAACACCGACCAGCGCAGCAAGGACTACGGCGAGATCGCGCGCCAGTTCCGCCCCGGCCATGCCGACTTCAGCTACTTCAAGAAGTACGGCATCCGCGATCCGCGCGGGGGCGGCCGTTCGTCGGCCCGCCTCACGGCGCCGATGGTGGCGGCCGGCGCGGTGGCCAAGAAGTGGCTGCGCGAGCAGTACGGCACCGAGTTCCGCGGCTGCATGACGCAGATCGGCGAGCAGGTGATCGGCTTCGAGAGCTGGGACCACGTGCCCAACAACCCCTTCTTCGCGCCCGTGGCCGACGTGTCGGCCCTGGAGGCCTACATGGACGCGCTGCGCAAGGCGCAGGACTCCTGCGGCGCCCGCCTGCGCGTGGTGGCCACCGGCATGCCTGCCGGCCTGGGCCAGCCGCTGTTCGACAAGCTCGATGCCGACATCGCCTACGCCATGATGGGCATCAACGCCGTCAAGGGCGTGGAGATCGGCGCCGGTTTCGCCAGCGTGACGCAGCGCGGCAGCATGCACGGCGACGCCATGCGGCCCGACGGCTTCGACAGCAACAATGCGGGCGGCGTGCTGGGCGGCATCAGCACGGGGCAGGACCTGGAGGTGGCCATCGCCATCAAGCCGACCAGCTCGATCACCACGCCCCGTACTTCCGTGGACGTGGACGGCCGGCCGGTCGAGGTGGTGACCAAGGGCCGCCACGATCCGTGCGTGGGCATCCGCGCCACGCCCATCGCCGAGGCCATGCTGGCGCTGGTGGTGATGGAACACGCCTTGCGCCAGCGCGCCCAGTGCGGCGAGCCGGGCGCGGCCTTTCCTGTGGTGCGAGGCGACAAGGCCCAGGCCGACCGACCGGAGGGCCTGCAGGCCTCCTTCCTGTAGTGGCCGACCCGGCCACCACGCCCTCTGCCGCCGCCAGCCGGCGTCCGCTGCTCGCCTTCGCGGGGCTGTCGGCCAGCTATTTCGCCCACATCGGCTTCTTCAATCCCTACCTGCCGCTGTGGCTGCAGAGCCTGGGGCTGCCGATCTTCACCATCAGCCTGCTGACCTCGGTGCAGTCCTTCACCCGGGTGTTCGCGCCCTATGCCTGGGGCACGCTGTCGGACCGCACGGGCGAGCGCGTGAAGCTGCTGCGCATCAGTGCGGCGGTCGCCATGGCGGCATCGCTGGGGCTCTGGTGGAGTGGCGGGCACTGGTGGATCGCGCTGGTGCTGCTGGTCATGTTCACCCACACCAGCTCGATGATGTCGCTCACCGAGGCGGCGCTGGCGCACCTGGTGGCGGGGGACTGGGGCCGCTATGGACGCATCCGGCTGTGCGGTTCGGCGGGCTTTCTGGTGACCGTGTTCCTGGCCGGGGCCTGGTTCGACCGCTTCGGCATGGGGCACTTCCCGGGTTGGGCGCTGGTCACGCTGGGGCTGGTGTTCTTCGCCACCCTCAGGCTGCCCGATCACCGCGAGCCCGTGGCCGCCCGCGGCGCGGTGCACGAGCCGGTCGGGCCGGTGCTGCAGCGGCCGGTGGTGCGCTGGTTCTTCGCCTCGCTGTTCTTCCATGTCACGGCGCACTTCGCCATCTACGGCTTCTTCTCGCTCTACCTCGATTCGATCGGCTATGACAAGGCGGCCATCGGCGCGCTCTGGGCGCTGTCGGTGGCAGCCGAAGTGGCCTGGTTCGGGCTGCAGGGCCGAGTGGTGCGGCGGCTGCGCATGCCGCAGTGGCTGCTGCTGTGCGGCGTGGCCGCGGTGCTGCGCATGGGCCTGACCGCCGGCCTCGGCCAATGGGTCTGGGCGCTGGTGCTGGGGCAGATGCTGCATGCCCTGAGCTTCGCGGCGCACCACACCACCTGCATCGCGATGGTGACGGAGCACTTTCCGGGGCGGCTGCGCGGGCGGGGGCAGGCGCTGTTCACCGTGATCGGCTACGGCCTGGGTGGCGTGCTGGGCATGCTGGCCGGCGGGGCGGTGGCGCAGCAGATGGGTTATGTGGTCATGTTCTGGGCGGCGACGGCCCTGGCGGTCATCGGCAGCCTGTGCGCGTGGCGCGCGAAGGTCGAGGAGGGCCGCGCATGAGTGACGCTGCCCCGGATCGCCCGCGCGGCGGCATCGCCTTCGCCATGCTGCTGCCGCTGCTGCTGGCCGCGCAGCCGGTGGCCACCGACAGCTACCTGCCCGCGCTGCCCGAGATCGCGCGCGACCTGGGCTCGGCCAGCAGCAGCCTGACGGTCTTCATCCTGGCCTTCGGCGTGGCGCAGCTGCTGTGCGGCCCGCTGGCCGACCGCTTCGGCCGGCGGCCGGTGCTGCTGGCGGGGCTGGGCGCCTATGCCGTCGCGGCCCTGGGCTGCGCGCTGGCGGGCAGCGTGCTGCTGCTCGCGGCCGGGCGGGCGGTGCAGGGCTTTGCCATGGCCGCCATCCTGGTGTGCTCACGGGCCGCGGTGCGCGACCTGTACCCCGCCCACCAGGGGCCGCAGGTGATGGCCCGCGGGCTGACGGGCCTTGGCGTGGTGGCGCTGATGTCACCGCTGCTGGGCGCCTGGGGCGTGGAGGCCCTGGGCTGGCGCTGGGTGCTGGTGGGCATGGCGGTCTACGCGCTGGTGCTGCTGGGGCTGTGCTGGCATTCCTTCGCCGAGACGCACCGGCCGATGCTGGCCGGCGCCCTGGACGCACCCGATGCCTCCGCGCCCCGCGGCAGCGCGCGGGAGGTCTGGCGCAACCGGCCTTTCCGCGCCTGGGCCTCGCTGGCGGCCTGCACCTATGGCGGGCTGTTCTGCTTCCTGCTGCTGTCGCCCATGGTCTACATCGGCTACCTCGGCATGTCGCCAGTCATGTACGGCTGGGTGCCGGCGGGCGGTTCCGTCGTCTACATCAGCAGCACGCTGCTGTGCCGGCGGCTGCTGGCCCGGGTCGGCCCGGTGCGCACGGTGCAGATCGGCTCGGTGCTCAGCCTGACGGGTGCCAGCATCCAGGCGCTCGGCTGCCTGCTGCTGCCGCATTCGCCCTTGCCGCTGCTGGCCGGACATGCGGTGTATGTGATGGGCCATGGCATCCACCAGCCCTGCGGCCAGGCGGGCGCGGTGGGCGACCTGCCGCACCTGGCGGGACGGGCCGTGTCGTGGTCGGGCTTCCTGATGATGCTGGTGGCCTTCTGCGCCGGGCAGACGGCGGCGCTGTTCGTGGATGCGCGCTATTCGGCGGGAGCCTGGCCGATGGTGCTGCCACTGCTGCTGGCGGGGGCGGCGCTGGTCGGCATCGCCTATGGCTGGCTGCCTCGCCTGCAGCGCACCCGGCGCAGCTGAACGCCTGGCCTGGCCGCGTCCTCAGGCAGGATGACCCAAAGGCCTGGACGGTGCAGGTGTGGCCGGCCGAACGCAGAATGGCGCGCATGAACACCCTGCGCATTGATTTCGTCTCCGATGTGTCCTGCCCCTGGTGCGCCGTCGGCCTGGCTTCGCTCCAGACCGCCATGGCGCGCGTGGCGCCGGACGTCCAGGTCGACCTGCATTTCCAGCCTTTCGAACTCAATCCGGACATGGTGGCCGAGGGCGAGGATTCCATCGAGCACCTGATGCGCAAGTACGGCATCGACGAGACCCAGGTGCGTGCCAACGGCGAGGTGCTGCGCCAGCGCGGCGAGGCGGTGGGCTTTCCCTTCAACCTCGACATGCGCAAGCGGGTGTGGAACACCTTCGATGCCCATCGCCTGCTGCACTGGGCCGAGCTGGAAGGCTCGGACAAGCAGCTGGCCTTGAAGAAGGCGCTGTTCAAGGCCTACTTCCTCGACGGCCTGAGCCCGGCCGATCATGAACTGCTGGTGCGGCTGGCGGCTGAGGCGGGCCTCGACGCCGAGCGTGCCCGGGCCCTCCTGGCCAGCGACGAGTTCACCGACGAGGTGCGTGCGACCGAACGCATGTTCACACAGGCGGGCATCCATTCGGTGCCGGCCATCATCCTCAACCGGCAGCACCTGATCTCCGGCGGCCAGCCGCCCGAGGTGTTCGAGCGGGCGCTCAGGCAGATTGCGGGCGCGCAGCCTTCTTCCGTGATGGAGGCTTGACCCGCGCCTCCCATCGGGCCACGCCGATGGCCACCCCATAGAGGGCGCCGAAGACCACGCCCAGCATCAGCGCATCGCCCCACCAGGGCCGGACGTGGAAGTCGCCACCCCAGACCACCAGGACCACGAACACGGCGACCAGGTGGGCGCAGAACACGGAGAGGGAGGCACTGCCCAGCGTCTCCAGCACGCGCGGGCGGGGCAGGTGCTTCAGCCAGGTGGGTCCGTAGCGCAGGACCACGATGCCGATGGCCACCAGGTTCAGCAGGCGCAGCGGCGCCAGTCGCCACTTGTCGAACCACTCGTTGAGCGCGTCGTGGCTGCCGAAGGGCGCCTGGCCGGTGGGGCCCAGATGGCGCCACAGCATCACCACGATGACCGTGACCACGGCCGCGCGCACGACGCCCGCCGGGAATTCGAGCATCGGGGGCAGCGCATCGTGCCGGCTGCAGCCCAACCATAGCCCGGCGAACCACAGGAACTGCCAGGCCAGCGAATCGAAGGAGCCCGTCTCGTCGATGGGCACTGGAATGCCGAGCAGTGCCTGCGCCACGCGGTACAGAAGGTTGGTGAAGCCGAATTGCGCCAGCAGCCACAGCCCGGCGCTCACCATCAGCGGCCGCTTCCAGCCATGGCGCATGCCGTAGGCCATGACCCAGGGGCTGGCGAGCATGAACAGGATGTACATGGGCAGGATGTCGAGCAGGGCCGGCTCGTGCACCAGCGCCAGTGCCCAGACGAAGGCCTGGTGCGGATAGGCGATGAAGTAGCGCACCCGTTCGTGCACCGCCGGCTGATCGGCCCGCAGGCCCAGCCCTGCGATCACGAAAAAGAGGAACAGCAGCAGCGCCGCCTGGCACAGATAGACCGTCACCGCGCGCCGCCAGAAGGCCTGCCGCATGGCCGCCACGCCCTTCTGGTGGCCGATGCCACCGTACACCAGGCCGCACACGAAGGCCGACAGCAGCACGAAACCCTCGGCCGCCGAGACGAAGCCGAAGGGCTGGCCCAACGGGTCGGTGAGCCGCGACGGCAGGTGCGTGACGGTCATCAGCACGAGCATCAGCCCGCGCAGCGCGTCGATTTCCCAGAGGCGGCGCATGGTGGATCCGGTTGAAAGGCGGCGAGCATCGCAAGGCCCGGGTCGGGCCGCGGTGCGCCGGGGCCCCCGGCCGGTGTAGGACATGGGGCGCGCGCCACCGCTCGCCGTGCCGGGCCTGCCTGTGTGTGAGGAGTGCCGGCCGGTCAGGTTCGCCTGTTCCCAGATCTTTACATTTGTTGCGGTGGCTGCGCGTCAACGCGAGCGGCATCGCGCGGGTTGATCCGGCATCGTGCAGGCCACCTCGTCAGGAGATCCCATGCAGCGCTTTTCCCGTCTTCGTGCCTGTGGCGCGGCGCTGTGTGCGGCCGTGCTGCTGTGGGGCTGCGCGTCGCCCGGCCGCTCCCTGCCGGTGCCGTCTGCGCCTGTCGCCCAACTGGCCTGGATCGATCGCCTGAGCTGGGGCGTCAGCAGCGACACCGTGGCCCAGGTCGACCGCCTGGGCCTGGCCCGCTGGATCGATGACCAGCTGCGTCCGGATGTCGCAGGTGCGCCGCTGCCGCCCGCGGCCCAGCAGAAGATCGACGCCATGAGCATCAGCGCCGAGCCGGGCGGTGCCCTGGCGCTGAGGCTGGACGCCCAGCGCCGCGCCGCCGACGCGCTGCCGGAGGAGGGCGAGCGCCTCGCGGCGCGCCAGGCGTGGCAGCAGGCCCTGGGCCAGGCGGGACGCGAGACGCAGCAGCGCTTCCTGCTGCGCGCCCTCTACAGCCCCGACCAGCTGCGCGAGGTGATGAGCTGGTTCTGGGCCAACCACTTCTATGTCAGCGTGCAGAAGACGCGGGCGCTGCTCGCCGACTACGAGGACAGCGCCATCCGGCCGCATGCGCTGGGTCGCTTCCGCGACCTGCTCGGTGCGGTCGAGCTGCACCCGGCCATGCTGGTGTACCTGGACAACCCGCAGAACGCCGCCGGCCGCATCAACGAGAACCTGGCGCGCGAGATGATGGAGCTGCACACGCTGGGCGTGGATGGCGGCTACACCCAGGGCGATGTACAGGAGATGGCGCGCGTGCTCACCGGGCTGGGCACCAACCTGCAGCCGCTGGACGCGCCGCCGCCGCGCCTGCCGCCGGCGCTGGCCGGGCAGTGGGTGCGCCGCGGCGTCTTCGAGTTCAACCCCGCCCGCCATGACCGCAACCCCAAGACGCTGCTGGGCGCGCCGCTTCACGCCAGCGGCCTGGCGGAGGTCGACGAGGCGCTGGACCGGCTGGCCCGCGCGCCCGCCACGGCGCGGCACATCTCCCGCAAGCTGGCCACCTACTTCGTCGCGGACGATCCGCCGCCCGCCCTGGTCGAGCGCATGACCCGGACCTTCGAGCGTACCGATGGCGACATCGCCGCCGTCATGCGCACCATGCTGGGCTCGCCCGAATTCACGGCCTCGCTGGGCCGCAAGTTCCGCGATCCGCTGCAGTACGCCATCGGCAGCGTGCGGCTGGCCTACGGTGATCGGGTGGCCAGCGACATCGGGCCGCTGATGGGTTGGGTCAACCGCCTGGGCGAGGCGCCCCACGCGCACGACACGCCCGACGGCTATCCCCTGCGGCAGCAGGAGTGGGCCAGCGCCGGCCAGATGAATGCGCGCTTCGACGTCGCCCGGTCGCTGGGCAGCAACGGCGCGGTGCTGTTCCGCGCCGAGCCGCGCGCGCCGCTGGAGAAGCCGCCCTATCCCGCGATGGCCCACGCCGAGGCCGTGCGCCGCATCGAACCCACGCTGGGCGCCGCCACCCGGCAGGCGCTGGCGAAGGCGTCGTCCGTGCAGGACTGGAACACCTATCTGCTCGCGTCGCCGGAACGGATGTACCGATGAACCGCCCCGCACCGCATGCCGTGCCGCGTCTGGCCGCCGCCGGGATCCCCTGCGGGGCGAGATCGTCGCGGCGTATGCCCGCCTGAAGAAGGAGTCCTTCGATGCCCATTTCCTCACCCTCGTCGCCGTCCCGCCGCCGCCTGTTGCAGGCGGGGGCCGCGCTGTCCCTCGCTGCACCCGTCGGCCGCCTGCTCGCCGCACCGGCCGCCGAGGGCACGCGCCTGCTGGTGGTGTTCCTGCGCGGGGCCTACGACTGCTGCAACTTCCTCGTGCCCACGGGCAGCGACTTCTACTACCAGAGCCGTCCGTCCATCGCCGTGCCGCGCCCAGAGCAGGTGGGCGGGGCCCTGGCGCTCGACGCCGACTGGGGCCTGCATCCGGCGCTGGCGGGCAGCCTGATGCCGCTGTTCCAGCGCGGGCAGGCCGCTTTCATCCCCTTTGCCGGCACCGACGACCTGACGCGCAGCCATTTCGAGACGCAGGACGGCATCGAGCTGGGCCAGGCGCTGACGGGGCGGCGCGACTACGGCTCCGGCTTTCTCAACCGGCTGGCGCAGGTGCTGGGTGGCGGACCGCTGCAGGAGGTCACGCCCATCGCCTTCACCGACCAGTTGCCGCTCTCGCTGCGTGGCATGGTGCGCGTGGGCAACATCGGCATGGGCAACCCGGGCGGGCAGGGCCTGGGTGCGCGGCAGGTCGAGGACATCGCCGGCATGTATGCGAAAAGCCCGCTGCAGAGTGCGGTCTCCGAGGGCTTCGCGCTGCAGGCCGAGTTGCGCCGCAGCATCCAGGCCGAGATGGACCAGGCCAGCCGCAATGCCATCAGCGCCAAGGGCTTCGAGCTGGTCGCGCGCCGCATGGCGCGTCTGATGCGCGAGCGCTTCGACCTGGGCTTCGTGGATGTGGGCGGCTGGGACACGCACGTCAACCAGGGCGGCAGCACGGGCTACCTGGCCAACCGGCTGGAGGAACTGGGCCGGGGCGTGAATGGCTTTGCCGAGGAACTCGGCGAGGACGCCTGGCGCGAGACCGTGGTGGTGGTCATCAGCGAATTCGGCCGCACCTTCCGCGAGAACGGCAACAAGGGCACGGACCATGGCCACGGCACGGTCTACTGGGTGCTCGGTGGCGGACTGGCGGCTTCGGCGGGTGGGCACATCGTCGGCACTCAGCAGGCGCTGACGGCGCAGACGCTGTTCCAGAACCGCGACTGGCCGGTGCTCAACGAATACCGCGCGGTGCTCGGCGGACTGTTCCAGCGCATGTACGGGCTGTCGCCCCAGCAGGTGGCGCGGGTCTTTCCGGGCGTGGCGGCGCGCGACTTGAAGCTGGTCTGAGGCACCTTGCGCACAATCGGCGGTTCCGCATCCCCAGGACACCGACGCATGCGCCTCGACCTCGCCGCCCTGCTGGGCACCGCGCTTCCCATCATCCAGGCCCCCATGGCGGGCGTGCAGGGCAGTGCCCTGGCCATCGCGGTGTCGCAGGCCGGCGGGCTGGGCTCGCTGCCCTGTGCCATGCTGGCGCCCGACGCGATCGCGGGCGAGGTGGCCGCCATCCGCGCCGCGGCCGACCGGCCCTTCAACCTCAACTTCTTCTGCCACGTGCCGCCCGAGCCGGACGCCGCCCACGAGGCGCGCTGGCGCGAGCGGCTGGCCCCGTACTACGCGGAGTACGGCATCGACCCGGCCGGCATCGGTGCGGGTGCCGGCCGCCAGCCCTTCAGCGCCGCGCTGTGCGACCTGGTGGAGCCGCTGCGTCCGCCGGTGATGAGCTTCCATTTCGGCCTGCCGTCGCCAGAGTTGCTGGCCCGCGTCAAGGGCTGGGGCGCCCGCGTGCTGGCCAGCGCCACGACCGTGGAGGAAGGCCTGTGGCTGCAGGCCCAGGGCGCCGATGCCGTGATCGCGCAGGGGCTGGAGGCCGGCGGCCACCGCGGCCACTTCCTGTCGGACGACCTGAGCCGGCAGAGCGGCCTGTTCGCGCTGCTGCCGCAGCTGGTGACCGCGCTGGAGGTGCCGGTGATCGCTGCCGGCGGCATCGCCGATGCAGCCGGCGTGTCGGCGGCCATGGCGCTGGGCGCCGCGGGCGTGCAGGTGGGCACGGCCTATCTGCTGTGCCCCGAGGCCACGACAAGTGCCTTGCACCGGGCGGCGCTGCAGTCCGAGGCGGCGCGGCACACGGCGCTCACGCGGCTGTTCACCGGCCGGCCGGCCCGCGGCATCGTCAACCGGGTCATGCGCGAACTTGGGCCGATGAGTCCGGATGCGCCTGCCTTCCCGCTAGCCACGGCGGCCATCGCACCCCTGCGCGCAAAGGCCGAGGCGGCAGGCCGTGGCGACTTCACGCCCCTGTGGTCCGGGCAGAACGCCGCGGGCTGCCGTCCGGTGCCGGCCGGCGAGCTCACGCGCACCCTCGCCGAAGGCCTGGGCGTCCGCTGATCGCGGGGAACCTCGTGCTCCGGCGCGATTCGCACCGCCAGCGCGCCATCAGCGACCTGCCCTGTCACAACGGCTTACCGCGCCGTCTCCGGCCCGGGCAGGGCGCCGCCCACAATGGGCCTGTCGCCGAAGTCCAGGAGAGACCCGCATGTCCGAGCCCGATTTCCGTCCCCGTGCCGACCGTCCTGTCGGCCTGATCATCGCCCTCGTCATCGCGCTGGCCGCCGCCGGCTGGTTCGGCTGGCAGTGGTGGCAGCAACGGCAGATGCCACCGCCGCCCACGGCGCCCGTGGCCAGCCCGCCCACGCCGCCCGATGCGCCGCCACCGCTGGCCGCCACGCCGCCTGCGCCCACGACGCCGCAGAACCAGGTGGTGGCCATCGCCGAGCCCGACAAGAACCTGCCGGCGCTGGGCGAATCCGATGCCCGAATGCGGGCGGCACTGGTCGAGTTGCTGGGCAGCAAGGCCGTGGGCCAGTTCCTGCAGATGGACGACTTCGTCCGCCGTGGCGTCGCCACCATCGACAACCTCCCGCGCGAACATGCCCCGGTGCAGCGCTGGCCCGTGCGGCCCACCGACGGCCGCTTCCAGCTCCAGGGACAGGGCGAGCTGCGCACCGTCGCCCCCGACAACGCCGCGCGCTACACGCCCTTCGTGCTGCTGGCCGAAAGCCTGGACGCGGCGCGGGTCGCGGGCGTGTATGCGCGGCTCTATCCGCTCTTCCAGCAGGCGTACGAGGAACTGGGCTATCCCGGCCGCTACTTCAACGACAGGTTGGTCGCGGTGATCGACCATCTGCTGGCCGCGCCCGAACCCGCCGGGCCCTTGCAGATCCGCGTGGTGGAGGTCAAGGGCGACACGCCCGGCGACCGGCCCTGGGTGCGCTACGAATACGCCGACGAGCGCCTGCAGTCGCTGTCGGCGGGCCAGAAGCTCATGGTGCGGGTGGGGCTGGTCAACGAGCGGCGGCTGAAGGCCAAGCTGCGCGAACTGCGGACGCAGGTGGCGACGGCGGTGCCGGCTTCGGCCGGCGCGAAGAAGCCCTGAGGATGCAGCGCCGCGGCTTCCGAGCCATGAGGGCCTGGGCATCCTGACCTGCCCCGCAGCGCGGAACTGGCGCCCCAAAGAAGAAGGCCGCACATGGCGGCCTTCGACGCAGGGCGATGCAGGCTCAGGTGCCGCTCACCACAGCTTCCACCACGGATCGTCCTTGGTCTTGAAGCCCTGGGCCAGATAGCGGCTCTGCGGGTAGTTGGTGGTGAGCACGCGCTTGGTGTCGTCGCGCAGGTCGTTCATGCCCAGGGCGTCGTACGACAGCACCATGATGTAGAGCGCCTCTTCGAGCGCCGGCACCTCGCGGTAGTCGGCCAGGGCGATCTGGGCGCGGTTGATCGCGGCCAGGTAGGCGCCGCGCTTGTAGTAGTAGCGGGCCACGTGAACCTCGTACTGTGCGAGCGAGTTCACGATGTAGTTCATGCGCTGGCGCGCATCGTTGGCATAGCGCGAATCGGGGAAGCGCGTGACGAGTTCGCGGAAGGATTCGAAGGATTCCTTGGCGGCCTTCTGGTCGCGCTCGGACAGGTCCTGCCGCGTCAGCCAGGCGAACATGCCCAGGTCGTCGTTGAAGTTGATCGTGCCCTTGAGGTAGAGGGCATAGTCGATGGCGGGGCTGGCCGGATGCAGCTTCATAAACCGGTCCAGCGTGGCGAGGGCCTGGGCCTTGTCGCCGGCGCGGTACTGGGCGTAGGCCTTGTCGATCTGGGCCTGCTGGGCCAGCGGCGTGCCTGCGGCCCGGCCTTCCAGCTTCTCGAACAGCGGCACTGCCTTGTCGTAGGCGCCGCCATCGGCTTCGTCCTTCGCCTCGGAGTAGATCTTGTTCGGGCTCCAGTTGGCCGTCGGATCGGTCTTGGTGGAGGAGCAGCCCGCCAGCAGGAACCCGGCGGCGCAGAGGGCGAGCCACGAGGGGACCGCCGATAATCGGGTGCGAAACGTCACAGGCAAGCTTTCGTGAGTCAAACCCCCGGGATTATATCGACCCCCCCCTTGGCCCAGCCCGGGCCCGATGCCGAGGCCGACGAACCCTCGGACCACCTCGACGAGAGCGAGCGACGGGCCTTTTCCATCCCCGCGACCCTGCATGGTCAGCGCCTGGACCGGGCCCTGGCGCAACTGATCCCCGAGTTCTCCCGCAGCTACCTGCAACAGCTGGTCGAGGAGGGCGCGGTGCAGCTCCAGGGCCGGCCGATCCGCAAGTCGGCGACGGCGGTCCAGGCCGGCCAGGCTGGCGAGATCGAATTGCGCCCCACGCCGCAAAGCCAGGCCTTCCGGCCCGAGGCCATGCCGCTGCAGGTGGTGCACGAGGATGAGCACCTCGTCGTCATCGACAAGCCCGCGGGCCTGGTGGTCCACCCGGCGCCCGGGCACTGGAGCGGCACCCTGCTCAATGGCCTGCTGGCGCGTGATGCGAAGGCGGCCACCCTCCCGCGCGCCGGCATCGTGCACCGGCTGGACCGCGACACCAGCGGCCTGATGGTCGTGGCCCGCACGCGCCAGACCATGGACGCGCTGGTGCGGATGATCGCGGCGCGGGAGGTTTCCCGGCAGTACCTGGCCATGGGCCACCGCGCGTGGTCCGGCCCCGCCAGCCGTTCGGTGGAAGGCGCCATCGGCCGCGACCCGCGCAACCGCCTGCGCATGGCCGTGGTCGACCTGGCGCAGCATCCCGGCAAACCGGCCCGCACCCGCTTCGAGCTGCTCGACGGCCACGACCGCGGTTGCCTGGTGCGCTGCACGCTGGACACCGGCCGCACGCACCAGATCCGCGTGCACATGGCCTCCATCGGCCATCCGCTGGTGGGCGACGAGACCTACGGCGGCGCACCGGCGGCCGGCCTGCACCGTCAGGCGCTGCATGCCTTCCGGCTGGCCTTCGCGCACCCGATGACCGGCCAGGCGCTGGACCTGCGCTCGGCCCTGCCGTCCGACATTGCCGACGCCGCCCGGGCCTGGGGGCTCGACTACAATCGCGGCTGAGCGCCTCGCGGCGCGACCTCCGGCGGCCATCTTCTCGACTGGCCGTTCGCGCCTTCAGGACGGCGGCCCGTCCTGGCGCACAGCCGCAGACGTCGGCGCCTTCTTCTCTCTCGGCTCTTCTGTCCCGGCGCGCTCCGCGCGCTCCTTGCCTGGAACCTCGCCACCATGAATACGGCGGATGCCAAGCGCATTCTCGAAACCGCCCTGATGTGTTCGTCGCAGCCGCTGACGCTGCGCGACATGCGTGTGCTCTTCGATGAAGAGGTGGGCACCGACACGCTCAAGTCGCTGCTCGCCCAGATGCAGGACGAGTGGGCGCAGCGGGGCATGGAGCTGGTGGGCGTTGCCAGCGGCTGGCGCTTCCAGAGCCGGCCCGAGATGCGCGACTTCCTCGACCGTCTGCATCCCGAGAAGCCGCCGCGCTACACCCGCGCCGCGCTCGAGACGCTGGCCATCATTGCCTATCGCCAGCCGGTCACCCGCGGCGACATGGAGGACATCCGCGGCGTCACGATCAACTCGCTGATCCTCAAGCAGCTTGAGGACCGCGGCTGGGTCGAGGTGATCGGTCACCGCGAGACCGTGGGCCGTCCGGCCCTCTACGCCACCACGCGGCAGTTCCTGGACGACCTGGGCCTGGCCTCGCTTGACCAACTGCCGGCCATCGAGGCGCCGCACCAGCCCGGCGACATGGCCCAGGCCCTGGCGGGCCGCGGCTTGCCGCCGGAAGCCGGGCAGCCCGCCTTGCCGGTGGAGACGGTGCCGGTGCCCGAGCCGCAGGCGCCTTCCGCCGAGGCCGCCGCCACGGGGTCGGCCATCACGCCCGACGCCGAGCCGACAGCGCCCGCTCCCCCGCCGCCCGCTGCGGCATCCCCCGACACGAACACTTTCCCGGAAGCCCCTCATGACTGAATCCGATCCCGAACAGGGCCTGCCCGCCGGCGCTCCCGTTGCTGCCGATGCCGAGTCGGTGGCGGTGCCGCAGCCGGCCGGCGGCGAGGAGGGCGTCAGCACGCCCGCTCGCACGCGCCGTCCGCGTGGGAAGCGCGAGCTTGCCGCCGAACCCTCCGAGACCCAGACCACGGCCCCAATGACCGCAGAGCAGGAGCCGGGCACGGCGCAAGCGGCAGAGCCGGTGCCGGCCACCGTGGCCGGGCCCGCAGATGCGGCCGAGCGCGAAGGCGAGGGCGCTGGGGACGACCCCGTCGATGACGACGAGGCGGACGAGGTGGACGATTCCTCCGAGGGTGCCCGCGAGCGTGCGCCGGCGGCCCAGCCGATCCAGTTCGCGGATGTGATCTCCGGCGACTTCGACGCGCAGGAAGAAGAGGCTGCCGGCGCCGTCGCCAAGCGGGTGCTGCTGCCCCAGGCGGACGCTCCCAAGCTGCACAAGGTGCTGGCCCAGGCCGGCCTCGGCTCGCGGCTGGAGATGGAGCGGCTGATCCTGGAGGGCCGCATCTCGGTCAACAACGAGCCGGCCCACATCGGCCAGCGCATCCAGTACGGCGACCAAGTCAAGGTCAACGGCAAGCCGATCCGCTACCGCATTGCGCCGCCGCCCGCCCGTGTCATCGCCTACCACAAGCCGGTGGGCGAGGTCGTCACGCACGACGATCCGCAGAACCGGCCGACGGTGTTCCGCAAGCTGCCGCGGCTGCACCAGGGCAAGTGGCAGTCCGTGGGACGGCTGGACCTGAACACCGAAGGCCTGCTGCTGTTCACCAGTTCGGGCGAGCTGGCCAACCGCCTGATGCATCCGCGTTTCGGCCTGGAGCGCGAATATGCGGTCCGCGTGCTGGGCGCGCTGTCGAACGAAGAGAAGCAGAAGCTGCTCGACGGTGTTCGCCTGGACGATGGTGTCGCCCAGTTCGGCACCATCGAGGACGGCGGGGGCGAAGGCTCCAACTGCTGGTACCGCGTCACGATCTCCGAGGGCCGCAACCGCGAAGTGCGCCGGCTGTTCGAGGCTGTCGGCCATGCCGTGAGCCGGCTGATCCGCATCCGCTACGGTGCGATGGTGCTGCCGCGCGGCCTCAAGCGCGGCGCCTGGATGGAGCTTGACGAGCAGGACATCCGTGCGCTCACGCGTGCCGCCGGCGCCGAGATGCCGCGGCCTCAGGCCGACGATCGGCGAGGCGGAGGACCGGGACGCAATGGCGGCGGCAAGCGCAATGGCGTCAGCCGCAACGGTGGCCCGCGCGGCCCGGCTCCATCGTCTTTCGGCAAGGAAGGCAACGGGCCCGGCAAGGGCAACAAGGGCGGGCAGGGCGGCGGCCGCAAGGACGGCGGTGGCAAGAATACCGGTGGCAGCCAGCCCGATCCGATGAAGACCTCGCTCGGCTACATCGGCGCCGACAGCTTCACCCGCCAGCGCAAGGATGCGCGGCGCGGCAATGGCGGGCCGGGCGGTGGCGGCGGCGGCTTTGGCCGCAAGCGGGGCCGCTGACGCATCGCGGGCCGGCGCAGGCGCCTTCCAGGTGCCGCACCGGCCTCTTTTCACAAGGCTGTCGCCCGGCTTTGTTGAAGTAATACCTTCGAACACTGCGTGGCAACCCTGACGCGCGGATAAAATCGAGAGCTTTGCCGAGAGGCGCCCATCGTGGCCGGGAGTGTGGTCTCCCGTCCGCACTGCGCGGGAACCTCTGGCAAACGTGTTTCCTCCATTCAACCTCAGAGAAAAAAGCCCATGGCCATCGAACGCACCCTGTCCATCATCAAGCCTGACGCTGTCGCCAAGAACGTGATCGGCAAGATCGTCTCCCGTTTCGAGGCCGCCGGCCTGAAGATCGCTGCCGCCAAGCTGGTGCACCTCTCGCGCGCCGAAGCCGAGCAGTTCTACGGCGTGCACAAGGAGCGTCCTTTCTTCAAGGACCTGGTCGACTTCATGATCTCCGGCCCCGTGTTCGTGCAGGTCCTCGAAGGCGAAGACGCCATCGCCAAGAACCGCGACCTGATGGGCGCCACCGACCCCAAGAAGGCCGCTGCCGGCACCATCCGCGCCGACTTCGCCGAGAGCATTGACGCCAACGCCGTGCACGGCTCCGACGCCCCCGAGACGGCGGCCAACGAAGTCGCCTTCTTCTTCCCCTCGATGAACGTCTACAGCCGCTGAGGCTGAACCAGCCCGAGCCCGCGCCATGACTGCCACCAACCTGCTCGATCTCGATCTGGAAGGGCTGGCCGCGTTCTGCGAGGGCCTGGGCGAAAAGCGTTTTCGCGCCACGCAACTGTTCCGCTGGATCCACCAGCGTGGCGCCAGCGATTTCGAGCAGATGAGCGATCTGGCGAAGTCGCTGCGCGGCAAGCTGGCCGGCTGCGCCACCGTCACCGGCCTGCCGGTGCTGACGCAGCAGGAGTCGGCCGACGGCACCATCAAATGGCTGTTCGATGTCGGCAACGGCGATGCCGTCGAGGCCGTGTTCATTCCTGAAGACGACCGCGGCACGCTGTGCGTGTCCTCGCAGGCGGGTTGCGCCGTGGGCTGCCGCTTCTGCTCCACAGGGCACCAGGGTTTCAGCCGCAACCTGAGCACCGGCGAGATCGTCGCGCAGCTCTGGTTTGCCGAACATTTCCTGCGCCGCCATCTGGGGCGCGACGAGCGCGTCATCTCCAACGTGGTGATGATGGGCATGGGCGAGCCGCTGCAGAACTACGGCGCGCTGGTGCCGGCGCTTCGGACCATGCTGGACGACAACGCCTACGGCCTCTCGCGTCGGCGCGTGACGGTGTCCACGTCTGGTGTGGTGCCCATGATGGATCGCCTGGGCGCCGACTGCCCCGTGGCCCTGGCGGTGTCGCTGCATGCACCCAACGATGCCTTGCGCGACGACCTGGTGCCGCTGAACCGCAAGTACCCGCTGGCCGAGCTCATGAGCGCCTGCAAGCGCTACCTGGAGCCCGCCCCGCGCGACTTCATCACCTTCGAATACTGCATGCTGGATGGCGTCAACGACCAGCCCGAGCATGCCCGTCAGCTGATTGAGCTGGTGCGCACGAGTGGCGTCTCCTGCAAGTTCAACCTGATCCCCTTCAATCCCTTCCCCGCTTCCGGCCTGCTGCGCTCGCCCGCGCCGCGCGTGCAGGCCTTTGCGCGCCTGCTGGCCGACGCGGGCATCGTCACCACGGTGCGCAAGACGCGGGGTGACGACATCGACGCCGCCTGCGGCCAGTTGGCCGGTGACGTCAAGGATCGCACGCGGGCCGCCGAGCGTATGGCCGAGCGGCGCGTCGTGATGATGCGCAAGGCCGAGTCTCCGCCGCCGGATCGCCAGCCTGTTGGAGAAGCCGCACGATGAGCCTGCGCTGGCCGCGCTTCCATTCCGCCCAGGGGCGTCTTCTGGCGCTCGTTCCGGTGCTCTGCGTGGCGGCACTGGTTTCGGCGTGCAAGAGCACGGCGCCGGCGGTGGTGACGCCGCCGCCGCCGGCGGGCAACGCGCCGCTGCAGGTGGAGCCGGTCGATCCGGCCGTGCAGGCCAAGCGCAGGGCGCAACTGCGCCTGCAACTGGCGCTGGGCTACTTCGAGCAGGGCCAGAACCAGGTCGCGCTCGAGGAGATCGGCAATGCCCTGGCGGCCGATCCGTCGCTGGGGGCGGCGTACAACCTGCGCGGTCTGGTCTACATGCGCCTGGACGATCCGGCGCAGGCCGAGGACAGCTTCCGCCGGGCGGTGGCGCTCAATCCGCGGGACGGCGACGCGCTGCACAACTACGGCTGGCTGATGTGCCAGCAGAAGCGCTATGCCGATGCCGTCCAGCGTTTTGGCGCTGCCCTGGCCGTGCCGGGCTACCGCGACGCGGCACGCACCTGGATGACCCAGGGCGTGTGCCAGATGCAGGCCGGCGACAGCGCAGGGGCGCAGCGCTCGCTGATGCAGGCCTACGAGCTCGACAGTGCCAACCCGGTGGTCGGCTACAACTTGGCGCTGTTGCTCTACCAGCGCCGCGACGACGTGCGCGCCCAGTTCTACATCCGGCGCGTGAACAACGGCCCGTCCGCGAATGCAGAGTCGCTCTGGCTCGGCATGCGCATCGAGCGCCGGCTCGGCAATGTGGAGGCGGTCTCCCAACTGGGAATTCAGCTGCGTCGCCGCTTCCCGGACGCGCGCGAGACGCTGGCCTATGAGCGTGGAAACTTCAATGACTGATCAGGCGAGCGACGCGGCCGTCCAGGGCGGCGCCCCGGCATCCAACCCTGCCCAGCCGACTGCAGGGCAATTGCTGCGGGAGGCGCGCGAGATGCACGGCCTCCATCTCGAGGTTGTCGCCGCGGCGCTGAAGGTGCCCGTCCAGAAGCTCGCCGCGCTGGAGGCCGACGACCTGGCGCTCCTGCCCGATCCCGTGTTCGCGCGCGCGCTGGCGGCCAGTGTCTGCCGCGCCTTGCGCGTCGATCCTGCACCGGTGCTGGCGCGGCTGCCGGGTGCGCCCCGGGCCTCCCTGGCCGAATCCGACCGTGCGGTCGGCGACGCCATCAAATCCTCTTCGCATCGCAACGCGGGACTCGGGCGGACGACGCAGGGCCTGTCGCGCCCATTGATCGCTGTGGTGGCGCTGCTGCTGGGTGCGGCGGCCTTGCTGTTCTGGGTGCCGCAGAGCGCCATCGACAAGGTGACGGCAGCCCTGGCTCCGCAGGGTGGGCGCTCGCCATCCGCGCAGGGCGAATCCACGACCACGGCCGACGCACCGACCAGCGGGACGCCTGAGGCTGCGGCCACCGGTCAAGCCGCGCCGGCGGCGCCTGTGCCAGCGACCGCGGCGTCGCAGCCTGCGGTCGCCGAAGCGCCGGCCGCCGCTCCAGCGGCCGCGCCTGCGTCGTCGGAGGCGATCCAGATCACGGCCAAGGGCGAGGCCTGGGTGTCGGTGTCCGAGGCGGGCGGCCGGTTGCTGCAGCAGCGCACGCTGGCCAATGGCGAGACGCTGGCGCTCTCCGGCAAGCTGCCGCTGGCGGTGATCATCGGCCGCGCGTCCGCGGTGGACGTATTGGTGCACGGCAAGCCTTTCGACCTGACGCCCATCGCCCGGGGCGGCGGCGTCGCCCGCTTCGAAGTCAAGGCGGAGGCGCCGTGAACCGGCGCCTGCGCCGTTCGCGCGGCAGCCTCCGGGCTGTCTTCGCGCAGGAGTCCGCACGATGAGCTTCGACCGCATCCTCGACCCCGCCGCCTTGCCCATTGCGGCGGCCTCACCGGCAGGGCGCCGCTCGCGCCAGGCCCGCGTGGTCTGGGGCCCGCGCGTGGTCACGGTGGGCGGCGACGCGCCGGTGCGCGTGCAGTCCATGACCAACACCGACACGGTGGACGCCATCGGCACGGCCATCCAGGTCAAGGAGCTGGCGCAGGCCGGCTCCGAGATGGTCCGCATCACCGTCAACACGCCCGAGGCCGCGGCCCAGGTGCCCTACATCCGCGAGCAACTCGACCGTATGGGCGTGGACGTGCCGCTGGTGGGTGACTTCCACTACAACGGCCACCGGCTGCTGACCGACTTTCCGGCCTGTGCTGAGGCGCTGTCCAAGTACCGCATCAACCCCGGCAACGTCGGCAAGGGCGACAAGAAGGACCGCCAGTTCGGCCAGATGATCGAAGCCGCCATGCGCTGGAACAAGGTGGTGCGCATCGGCGTGAACTGGGGCAGCCTGGACCAGGAACTGCTGGCCGGCCTGATGGACGCCAACAGCCGCCGCGCCCAGCCCTGGGACGCCAAGGCCGTGATGTACGAGGCGCTGGTGAGCTCGGCCATCGACTCCGCCCGCCTGGCCGAATCGATGGGCATGAACGGCGACCAGATCATCCTCAGCTGCAAGGTGAGCGGTGTGCAGGACCTGATCTCCGTCTACCGCGAACTGGCCCGCCGCTGCGACTACGCGCTGCACCTGGGCCTGACCGAGGCCGGCATGGCGACCAAGGGCACGGTCGCCTCGGCCACCGCGCTGTCGATCCTGCTGCAGGAAGGCATCGGCGACACCATCCGTGTGAGCCTGACGCCCCAGCCCGGCGAGGCCCGCACGCAGGAGGTCGTGATCGCTGCCGAGATCCTCCAGGCTCTGGGCCTGCGTGTGTTCGTGCCCAGCGTCACGGCGTGCCCCGGCTGCGGCCGCACCACCAGCACCACCTTCCAGGAGCTGGCCAAGCAGATCGACGACTACCTGCGCATGCAGATGCCCGTCTGGCGCAATCGGTACCCGGGCGTGGAGGCGCTGAAGGTGGCCGTCATGGGCTGCATCGTCAACGGCCCGGGCGAGAGCAAACATGCGGACATCGGCATCAGCCTGCCCGGCACCGGGGAGGCGCCGGCCGCGCCCGTCTTCATCGACGGCGAGAAGGCGCTGACCCTGCGCGGCGAGAACATCGCCGCCGAATTCCACCAGATCGTCGAAAACTACATCGAGAAGCGCTTCGGCCAGGCCACGGCCACCGCAGGCGCCTGATCGACCCCCCGTCACCCATGGCTGAAAAGATCAGTGCCGTCAAAGGCATGAACGACATCCTGCCGCCGGAATCGGCGCGCTGGGAATGGCTCGAAGGCATCGTGCGCGAACAGATGGCGCGCCATGCCTACCGCAACATCCGCACCCCGATCCTGGAGCACACCGCGCTGTTCGTGCGTGGCATCGGCGAGGTGACCGACATCGTCGAGAAGGAGATGTACTCCTTCGAGGACCGCCTCAATGGCGAGCATCTGACGCTGCGTCCCGAGAACACCGCGAGCGTGGTGCGTGCCGTGACCGAGCATTCGTTCCTGTACGACGGCCCGAAGCGGCTCTGGTACACCGGCCCCATGTTCCGCCATGAGCGTCCGCAGCGCGGGCGCTACCGGCAGTTCCACCAGATCGGCGCCGAGGCCCTGGGCTTCGCCGGCCCGGACGTCGATGCCGAACTGATCCTGCTGGCCGCTTCGCTGTGGAAGGCGCTGGGCCTGACCGACGTGCGGCTGGAGATCAACAGCCTGGGCCAGCCGGCCGAGCGCGCCGCACACCGCGCCCAGCTCATTGCCCACTTCGAGCAGCATGCCGACAAGCTGGACGAGGACGGCAAGCGCCGCCTGCACAGCAATCCGCTGCGCATCCTCGATACCAAGAACCCGGCGATGAAGGACGTGGTCGAGGCGGCGCCGAAGCTGCTCGACTTCCTGGGCGAGGACTCGCTGGCGCACTTCGATGGCCTGCGCGCCATCCTCGATGCCAACGGCATTGCTTACACCATCAACCCGCGGCTGGTCCGCGGCCTGGACTACTACAACCTGTCGGTGTTCGAGTTCGTCACCGATCGTCTGGGTGCCCAGGGCACGGTGTGCGCCGGCGGCCGCTATGACGATCTCATCGCTCAGATTGGCGGGAAGCCCGCGCCGGCCGTGGGCTGGGCGATGGGCGTGGAGCGCGTGCTGGCGCTGCTGGAAGAGCAGGGCGCCGAATTCCCGACGCCGGCTGCAGACGTGTTCGCCGTGGTGCCCGACGCCGCGGCCATGCCGGTCGTGTTGCGCACCTTGACCCAGTTGCGGGCGCAGGGCGTGCAGGTGCAGATGCACGCGGCCGGGCCCGATGGCCAGGGCAGTTTCAAGTCGCAGTTCAAGCGGGCCGACGCCAGCGGCGCGCGGTTTGCGCTCATCTTCGGCGCCGATGAACTGGCCCGTGGCGAGGTCACCGTGAAATCCTTGCGCGACGGCACGGGCGCCCAGATCGCGCGTCCGCTCGACGACGTGGCCGCCTGGGCCCCCAGCCTACAATCCGCCGCTTCCCAAGACTGACCCTCCGTATGGCGACCCATCTCGATCTCGAAGAGCAGGAACAGCTCGACCGCCTCAAGCACTTCTGGAATCTCTACGGCAATCTGATCACCGGTGTCGTGATCCTGGCCGCGGTGGCAGTGCTGGGCTGGAACGGCTGGCAGTACTGGCAGCAGCGCCAGTCCACGCAAGCCGCCGCGCTTTACGACGAGCTCGATCGTGCGGCGCAGGCGGGCGATCCGGCCAAGGTCCAGCGGGCTTTCGACGACATGACCAGCCGCTTCGGCGGCACGGTCTATGCCCAGCAGGCGGGCCTGCTGGCCAGCAAGACGCTGGCCGACAAGGGCCAGGCCGATGCCAGCCGCGCGGCGCTGACCTGGGTGGCGGACAAGGGCAGCGATCCCGGCTATCGCGCTGTCGCGCGGCTGCGCCTGGCTGCGGCGCTGATGGAGACCAAGGCCTACGACGAGGCCCTCAAGCAGCTCGACGGCAGCTTCCCTGAGGAATTCAAGGGCCTGGTGGCCGACCGCCGTGGCGATGTGCTGCTGGCGCAGGGCAAGCGCAACGAGGCGCAGGCCGAATACAAGAAGGCATGGGCCGCCCTGGCCCAGGACGCGGCTTATCGCAGGCTGGTGGAGGTCAAGCTCAACGCCGTGGGCGTTGACCCGGCTTCGCTCTCGGCCAAGGCCACTTCCTGAAACGGATCCGATTCATGACCCTGTCGAAGCTTTCCACGTCCACTGTCTCCGCCCTGCGGGCCACCTGTGCCGGCCTCCTCGTGGCAGCGCTGGCCGCCTGCTCAGGCGCGCCCAAGCTGAAGCCGGAGGAGCTGCCGGCGAATCCGGCCACGCTCGGCGTGAGCCAGGCCTGGAGCGTCAAGATGCCGTCGGTGAGCTTTCCGCTGCGCGCGGCGGTCAGCGGCGACCGCGTGACCGTGGCAGCTTCGGACGGCACCGTGGTGGCCATCGACGCCCGTCAGGGCCGCGAGCTGTGGCGCACCCAGGTGGGCGCGCCGCTGTCGGCAGGCGTGGGCAGCGACGGCCAGCTCGCCGCGGTCGTGACCCGCAACAACGAACTCGTCGCGATCGAGGCCGGCAAGGTCATCTGGAAGGAGCGCCTTCCCGCCGAGACCTTCACGCCGCCGCTGGTGGCTGGCCGCCGGGTCTTCGTGCAGACGGCCGATCGCACCACGGCAGCCTTCGATGGCCAGAGCGGCCGTCGGCTCTGGCAGCAGAGCCGGGCTGGCGCCGATTCCCTGGTGCTGCGCAAGCCGGGCGTGCTGCTGCCTTTCGGTGACACGCTGGTCACCGGCATCGGGGCACGTCTGGTGGGCATGAACCCGGCCAATGGCAACTCGCGTTGGGAGGTGCCCGTCGCGTCCCCGCGTGGGACGAACGATGTGGAACGGCTGGTCGACCTGACCGGCACCGTCAGCCGTGTGGGCGACAGCATCTGTGCGCGGGCCTACTACGCGGCCGTCGGCTGTGTGGATGCCCAGCGTGGCGCGCTGACGTGGACCCAGCCGGCCGTCGGCTCTGAAGGCGTCTCCGGCGACGACACCCTGGTGTACGGCGTGGAAAGCAACGGCACCGTCCAGGCCTGGCGTCGTGCCGACGGCCAGCGTGCCTGGAGCATGGAGCGCCTGCGCCTGCGCAATCTGACGGCACCGCTGGCCGTGGGCCGCACCCTGGTCATCGGCGAGGACACGGGCACCGTGCACTTCCTCTCGCGCCAGGATGGGGCCGTGCTCAACCGCCTGGTGCCCGACGGTTCTGCCGTGGCTGCCGCGCCGACGGTCGCTGCCGATACGGTCGTGATCGTCACCCGCAACGGCGGCGTGTTCGGCTACCGGCCCGACTGATTCCCGCATGGCCGGCGCCTGCCGGCCGTTTTTTCAATGATCCGCTCTGAACGAAGGTTTGCATGAAGCCGGTTCTCGCGCTCGTAGGGCGCCCCAACGTCGGCAAGTCGACCCTGTTCAACCGCCTGACGGGCACGCGCGACGCCATCGTGGCCGACTTTGCCGGCCTGACCCGTGACCGGCACTACGGCAGCGGCCGGGCGGGGCCGCGCGAGTTCATCGTTATCGACACCGGCGGCTTCGAGCCCGATGCCGGCAGCGGCATCTACCAGGAGATGGCCAAGCAGACGCGGCAGGCCGTGGCCGAGGCCGATGTGATCGTCTTCGTCGTGGATGCGCGCGAGGGCCTGTCGGCCCAGGATCACGACATCGCCGGCGAACTGCGCCGGCTCGGCAAGCCCTGCGTCCTTGCTGCCAACAAGGCCGAGGGCATGAAGGACAGCGGACGCCTGGCCGAGTTCTACGAGCTGGGGCTCGGAGACGTGCATGCCGTCTCGTCGGCACACGGCCAGGGCGTCCGCACGCTGGTCGATCTGGCCCTCGACATGCTGCCGCCCGTCGAGGAGGAAGACGCCGATGCGCAGGACGAGGAGGGCGTGCGCCCCATCCGTCTGGCGGTGGCCGGTCGCCCCAACGTGGGCAAGTCGACGCTGATCAACACCTGGCTCGGCGAAGAGCGACTGGTGGCCTTCGACATGCCTGGCACCACGCGCGACGCCATCTCGGTCCCGCTGGAGCGCAATGGGCAGCGCTTCGAGCTGATCGATACCGCCGGTCTGCGTCGCAAGGGGCGCGTGTTCGAGGCCATCGAGAAGTTCTCGGTGGTCAAGACGCTGCAGGCCATCGAGTCGGCCAACGTCGTGCTGCTGCTGATCGATGCCACACAGGGCGTCACCGATCAGGACGCGCACATCGCCGGCTTCATCCTGGAGGCGGGCCGGGCGGTGGTCATCGCCGTCAACAAATGGGATGCCGTCGACAGCTACCAGCGCGAGCAACTGCAGCGGCAGATCGAGAACCGGCTGCCCTTTCTCAAGTTCGCCGCGCTGCACTTCATCTCGGCGAAGAAGCGGCTGGGCGTGGGGCCGGTGTGGCAGTCGATCATCCAGGCCCACCGTTCGGCCACGCGCAAGATGGCGACGCCCGTGCTCACGCGCGTGCTGCTGGAGTCGGTGCAGTTCCAGGCGCCCAAGAAGAGCGGCATGTACCGGCCCAAGTTGCGCTATGCGCACCAGGGCGGCATGAATCCACCGGTGATCGTCATCCACGGGAATTCGCTGGAACATGTGAGCGACAGCTATCGCCGATTCCTGGAGACGCGCTTCCGCAAGGAGTTCGACCTGATCGGCACGCCGCTGCGCATCGAGTTCAAGACTTCGCATAACCCCTATGCCGACAAGGACGGATCGTGATCCGTCATCATGGCGTCCCCTCCGGGCAGTAGCCGCTCTTTTTACGACGGCTTTCGCACGCGAATGTTGCAGTGCGGAAACCCTGTGTTAAGGTGCCCGGTCCAACAACTCTTCTTCTGAACACGGAGAATATCGTGAGCAACAAAGGGCAACTTCTACAAGACCCGTTCCTGAACACGCTGCGCCGCGAGCATGTTCCTGTCTCGATCTATCTGGTCAACGGCATCAAGCTGCAGGGCCAGATCGAGTCTTTCGACCAGTACGTCGTGCTGCTTCGCAACACGGTGACGCAAATGGTCTACAAGCACGCCATCTCGACCATCGTGCCCGGCCGGGCCGTCAATTTCTCGGTCACCGAGAGCGACGCCAGCGCCTGAGTGGCATGGGACGGGTTGGCGAACCGTCAACCCGTCCAACATGCATCAGGCTCCCCTGCATTTGTCTGAATCCATCCCCCGCCAAGAAGGCGCGGCCGTTCTGGTCGGCGTCGACTTTGGCCTTCCCCATTTCGATGGCGAGCTGGAAGAACTCGGCCTTCTCGCCCAGACCGCCGGGCTCGACCCTGTTGCCCGCCTGAGCTGCAAGCGCAAGGCACCCGATGCCGCACTCTTCGTCGGTAGTGGCAAGGCGGAAGAGATCCGCGAACTCGCGCTGATGCACCGTGCGAGCGAGGTGATCTTCGATCAGGCCTTGTCGCCCGCCCAGCAGCGCAACCTCGAACGCGAGTTGGGCGTGGCCGTGTACGACCGCACCTTCCTCATTCTCGAGATCTTTGCCCAGCGGGCGCGCAGCCACGAGGGCAAGCTTCAGGTTGAGCTGGCGCGTCTGCAATACCTGAGCACGCGCCTCGTAAGGCGCTGGTCTCACCTGGAGCGCCAGACGGGCGGTGCCGGTGTGCGGGGCGGCCCAGGTGAGAAGCAGATCGAACTCGACCGCCGGATGATCGATTCGTCGATCAAGCGCACCCGCGAGCGTCTGGCCAAGGTGCAGAAGCAGCGTGGTACGCAGCGGCGGCAGCGCGAGCGGCGCGACACCTTCAACATCTCGCTGGTCGGCTACACCAACGCCGGCAAGTCCTCGCTGTTCAACGCGCTGGTCAAGGCGCGTGCCTATGCGGCCGACCAGCTCTTTGCCACGCTGGACACCACCACCCGCCATCTCTACCTCGGCGATGTGGGTCGGCGCGTGTCGATCTCGGACACGGTCGGTTTCATTCGCGAACTGCCCCACGGCCTGGTGGATGCCTTCAAGGCCACGCTGCAGGAGGCGGTGGATGCCGACCTGCTGCTGCACGTGGTGGATGCCGCCAATCCTCACCATCCCGAGCAGATCGCGGAGGTGCAGCAGGTGCTGGCCGACATCGGCGCGACCGACGTGCCGCAACTGCTGGTCTTCAACAAGCTGGACGCCCTGCCCGAGGAGCGGCGTCCGCTCAAGCTCGCCGATGAGATGGAGCTGGATGGCCAGGCCGTCCCGCGCCTCTTCGTGAGTGCCCACACGGGCGAGGGCCTGCCCGCGCTGCGTGGGGCGCTGGCCCAGCGTGCCGAAGCGGCCGCGATCACCCCATGGTCGCAGTCCGAATTGCAGAGTGCCGAGCACTGATTGGGCACAATAGCCCGCGCCAATCACACCTAATCACCGAATGAAGTCAATGCCTGTGTGGAGACGGGTTCAGGGAATGTTCAACCTGAACGATGGCCGTTGGGGTCGGGGCGACGATGCGTCGTCCTCCTCCGAGGGCGACCGCCCGTCCACGAGCCGGCCGGAGGGCGAGCCGCCCGTGCCGCCTTCCAACCCCCGTCCGAGGAATCCGGGTCCCAACCAGGGGCCGCCGGATCTCGACGAACTCTGGCGCGACTTCAATCGCAAGCTCGGCGGCCTGTTCGGCGGTCGCGGTGGCAATGGCGGTGGTCCGCGTCCGCCCAATTTCGGCGGCGGCAAGCCTGACATGAAGAATGCGGGCTTCGGCATCGGTGCCGTCATCGGCGTCGCGTTGCTGATCTGGCTGGGCACCGGCTTTTTCATCGTCAACGAAGGCCAGCAGGCGGTGATCACCCAGTTCGGTCGCTACAAGCAGACCGTGGGTGCCGGCTTCAACTGGCGCCTTCCCTATCCGATCCAGCGCCACGAGATCGTGGTGGTCACGCAGATCCGTTCGGCCGATGTCGGTCGTGACGCCATCGTGCGTTCGACGGGCCTGCGCGAGTCGGCCATGCTGACCGAGGACGAGAACATCGTCGAGATCAAGTTTGCGGTGCAGTACCGCCTGTCCGACGCACGGGCCTGGCTGTTCGAAAGCAAGAGCCCGTCCGAGACCGTGGTGCAGGTGGCCGAGACCGCCGTGCGCGAGGTCGTGGGCAAGATGAAGATGGACGCCGCACTCGCCGAGGAGCGCGACCAGATCTCGCCGCGGGTGCGCCAGCTGATGCAGACCATCCTCGACCGCTACAAGGTGGGCGTGGAAGTCGTCGGCATCAACCTGCAGCAGGGCGGCGTGCGTCCGCCCGAGCAGGTGCAGGCCGCCTTCGATGATGTGCTCAAGGCCGGCCAGGAGCGCGAGCGCGCGAAGAACGAGGCCCAGGCCTATGCCAATGACGTGGTGCCGCGTGCCGTGGGTACGGCTTCGCGCCTGAAGGAAGAGGCCGAGGCGTACAAGGCCCGTGTAGCGGCGCAGGCCCAGGGTGATGCGCAGCGCTTCGGCCAGGTGCTGGCCGAGTACCAGAAGGCGCCGCAGGTCACGCGTGACCGCATGTACACCGACACCATGCAGCAGATCTATGCCAACACCAGCAAGGTGCTGGTCGAAAGCCGTCAGGGCTCGAACCTGCTGTACCTGCCGCTGGACAAGTTGATGCAGCAGAGCGGATCGCAGAACACGCCCGCGCCGGCCGACGGCGCACCGCCGGCGGTGGCTGGCACCGCCGCCCCGCAATCCTCGGCCATCCCGGTCGCGCCCTCGGGCGACTCGCGCGCCCGCGACGCTCGCTCGCGCGAGCGTGACGTCCGCTGAAACCGGCGAGAACAAGAACATGAACAGAATCGGATTCATCGGCGCCTCGCTGCTCATCCTGCTGGTGCTCGCCAGCTCCATGCTTTTCGTGGTGGACCAGCGCCAGTTCGGCGTGGTCTACCAGCTAGGCCAGATCAAGGAAGTCATCACCGAGCCGGGCCTCAAGTTCAAGTTGCCCCCGCCCGTGCAGAACGTCTCGTACATCGACAAGCGCCTGCTGACGCTGTCGAGCATGGACACCGAACCCATGCTGACGGCCGAGAAACAGCGCGTTGTGATCGACTGGTACGTGCGCTGGCGCATCGTGGATCCGTCGGCCTACATCCGCAACGTCGGCCTCGATGAGAGCGCCGGTGCTGTGCAGCTCAACCGCGTGGTCCGCAATGCCTTCCAGGAGAACATCAACAAGCGCACCGTGCGCGACCTGATCTCCGCGCGCCGCGAGGACGTGATGAACGACGTCCGCCGCGAGGTGCTGAGTGTGGTGCAGGGCGGCAACGCCTGGGGCATCGACATCGTGGATGTCCGTGTGACGCGCATCGACTATGTCGAGGCCATCACCGAGTCGGTCTACCGTCGCATGGAGGCCGAGCGCAAGCGTGTGGCCAACGAGTTGCGTTCGACCGGCCAGGCCGAGGGCGAGAAGATCCGCGCCGACGCCGACCGTCAGCGCGAGGTCACGGTGGCCAACGCCTACCGCGACGCCCAGAAGATCAAGGGCGAGGGCGATGCGCAGGCGGCGTCCGCCTATGCCGATGCCTTCGGCCGCGATCCGCAGTTCGCGCAGTTCTACCGCAGCCTCGAGGCCTACAAGCAAAGCTTCAACAAGAAGAGCGACGTGCTGGTGGTGGATCCTGCCGCCACCGACTTCTTCCGCGCGATGCGCAGCAGCGGCAGTACCACCTCGCCCCAGCGCTGATGAGCGGCGACAGCCTCTGGCAGGCGCTGGCGCTCGTGCTGGTGATCGAGGGGCTGTTTCCGCTGCTCTCGCCGGGTGGCTGGCGTCGTGCGTTCAGCCAGCTGCTCCAGCTGCGCGACGGCCAACTGCGCTTCTTTGCCCTGTGCAGCGTGGCCGTCGGCGTGCTGCTCTTCTGGCTGGCGAGCTGAATCCCTTCGTCTTGCCGAAGGCCTTCCACGTGCGTCCTTGAGGCGACGGCCCGCCGCGGCCGTCTCCGGGGCGTTGTCGAGGGCCGTTAGAATCCCGTTTTAACCACGGCCTACACGCCATGTCCGCCTGGGTCCTCCCGGATCACATTGCCGATGTGCTGCCCTCCGAGGCGCGCCACATCGAAGAACTCCGACGCCAACTCCTCGACACCGCCCGCAGCTACGGCTACGAGCTGGTGATGCCGCCGCTCATCGAGCATCTGGAATCGCTGCTCTCGGGCACCGGCGAGGCGCTGGACCTGCAGACCTTCAAGCTCGTCGACCAACTCTCCGGCCGCAGCATGGGCCTGCGTGCCGACACCACGCCGCAGGTCGCCCGTATCGATGCGCACCTGCTCAATCGCGAAGGCGTGGCACGCTTGTGCTACTGCGGGCCCGTGCTGCATGCGCGGCCCGACGGTCCCAACGCCACCCGCGAGCCGCTGCAGTTCGGTGCCGAGATCTACGGCCATGCCGGCCGCGAGGCGGACCTCGAAGCGCTCGAACTCGCTCTCGCCGCGCTGCGTGCCGCGGATGTGCGCGATGCGCTCGTGGATCTGGCGGACGTGCGCATCGTGCGTGCCCTGCTGGCCGGCGCCCAGGCGCCCCGCGACATCCTGGAGCGCGTGCATGCGGCCCTGGCCGCCAAGGATGCGAGCACGCTGGTTGAACTCACACGCGGATTCCCGGCGCCTGTGCGCGATGCGCTGCGCGTCCTGCCCGAGCTGTACGGCGACCGCTTGGTGCTGGACGAAGCCGAACGCGTCTTGGCTGCCTTCCCTGACGCCCTGTCGGCCGTGGCGGGCCTGCGCTGGCTGTCGGCCCAGTTGGCCGAACTGGGCACCGCCCGCGTGAGCTTCGACCTGGCCGACCTTCAGGGCTATGCCTACTACAGCGGTGCCCGGTTTGCGATCTACGCTGAGGGTGCCAACGACTCGCTGGCGCGGGGCGGCCGTTATGACGAGGTGGGTGCGGTCTTCGGCCGCAACCGGCCAGCCGTGGGCTTCAGCCTGGACGTACGCAGCCTGGTGGCCGTGGTGCCGCGGCCGCCCCTGCGCGCGGCCATCCGTGCACCCTGGAGCGACACCGACGCTGGCCTGCGCAGTGCCATTGCGGCGCTGCGCGCCGGCGGCGAGACGGTGGTCTGCGTGCTGCCGGGCCATGAGAGCGAAATCGACGAATTCCACTGCGACCGCACGCTGAACTGCGTCGGCGGCCGGTGGGAAGTGCAAGCCATCTGATCAACGAGAACATTCATGAGCGTGACAACCGGACGTAACGTGGTCGTCGTCGGCACCCAGTGGGGCGACGAGGGCAAGGGCAAGCTGGTCGACTGGCTGACGGAAAGCGCCCAGGGTGTGGTGCGCTTCCAGGGCGGCCACAACGCGGGCCACACGCTGGTCATCAACGGCGTCAAGACGGCGCTGCACCTCATTCCCAGCGGCATCATGCGCCCGGGCGTGACCTGCTACATCGGCAACGGCGTGGTGCTGTCGTGCGCCAAACTGTTCGAAGAGATCGAAGGGCTGGAGAAAGCGGGGGTGGAGGTGCGTTCGCGCCTGCGCGTGTCCGAGGCCTGCCCGCTGATCCTGCCCTTCCACGCCGCGCTGGACGTGGCGCGCGAGGCTTATCGCGAAAAGGGCGGCATCGAGAAGATCGGGACCACCGGCCGCGGCATCGGCCCGGCCTACGAAGACAAGATCGCCCGCCGCGCGCTGCGCGTGCAGGACTTGAAGCACCCCGAGCGCTTCGCGCAGAAGCTGCGCGTGCTGCTCGACCTGCACAACCATGTGCTGACGCAGGTGCTGGGTGCCGAGCCCATCGACTTCGATGCTGTCTACAGCGAGGCGATGAAGCACGCCGAGGTGCTCAAGCCCATGATCGCCGACGTGTCACGTGAACTGAACGAGGCCCACCGCAACGGCGCCAACCTGCTGTTCGAAGGCGCGCAGGGCACGCTGCTTGATGTCGACCACGGCACCTATCCGTACGTCACCTCCAGCAACTGCGTGGCCGGCAATGCGGCCGCCGGCTCGGGCGTGGGCCCGGGCATGCTGCACTACGTGCTCGGCATCACCAAGGCCTACTGCACCCGCGTGGGCGGCGGCCCGTTCCCCACCGAGCTGGACTGGGAGAAGCCGGGCACCGTGGGCTACCACCTGTCGACCGTGGGTGCCGAGAAGGGCGTGACCACCGGCCGTTCGCGCCGCTGCGGCTGGTTCGATGCCGCGCTGCTCAAGCGCTCGGCCCAGGTCAACGGCCTGTCGGGGCTGTGCATCACCAAGCTCGACGTGCTGGACGGCATCGAGGAACTCAAGCTGTGCACCGGCTACGAGCTGGACGGCGAGCACATCGACATCCTGCCGCTGGGTGCCGACGAGATCGAGCGCTGCGTGCCGGTGTACGAGACGATGGAAGGCTGGTCCGACAGCACCGTGGGTGTGACGCAGTACGACAAGCTGCCGGTCAATGCCCGGCTGTACCTGCAGCGCATCGAGCAGGTGACGGGCGTGCCCATCGCCATGATCTCGACCAGCCCGGATCGTGACCACACGATCATGATGCGCCATCCCTACCTCGCCGATTGAACACGCCAGGAGCCCACGACCCATGTTGACCGAAGACGGCAAGCACCTGTACGTCAGCTACGACGAGTACCACAACCTCATCGAGAAGCTCGCGCTCAAGATCCACCAGTCCGGCTGGGAGTTCGACAACATCCTGTGCCTGGCCCGCGGCGGTATGCGGCCCGGCGATGTGCTGTCGCGCATCTTCGACAAGCCGCTGGCCATCATGTCCACCAGCTCGTACCGCTCCGAGGGCGGCACTATCCAGGGCCACCTGGACATCGCCCACTACATCACCACACCCAAAGGCGAGATCGCCGGCCGCGTGTTGCTGGTGGACGATCTGGCCGATTCCGGACACACGCTGCAGGCCGTGGTGGAACTGCTGCGCACCAAGTACGCCCCCATCACCGAGTTGCGCAGCGCGGTGCTCTGGACCAAGCAGCTGTCGGTGTTCACGCCCGACTACTCGGTGGAGTACCTGGAGACCAATCCCTGGATCCACCAGCCCTTCGAGGGCTACGACACGATGCGACCGGAGAAGCTGCTTAAGAAGTGGTCCGTCTGAAGAGGGGCTAGCATCGGTGGCATGAGCGCATCTGCCACCGACCTGATCCACCACCCCTACCTTCCCCCGTCGAGTTTCGAAGCCCCACAGCCGGGCATCTTCAAGGCCTCGACGGTCTTCTTCCCCAACGTCGCCGCGATGCGTGCGCGCGACTGGAAGAGCAAGGCCGGCTACACCTACGGCCTTCACGGCACCCCCACCACCTTCCTGCTCGAGGAACGGCTGGCAGCCCTCGAAGGCGGCAGCCAGTGCCTGCTGGCGCCGAGCGGGTTGGCCGCCATCTCGCTGGTGGCGCTCTCGCTGCTCAGCCGTGGCGACGAGGTGCTGATCCCCGACAACGCCTACGGCCCCAACAAGGCCCTGGCCACCGGTGAGCTCGCCAACTATGGCATCACCCACCGGTTGTACGACGCGATGGACCCCGCGGACCTCGCCGCCAAGATTTCCGAGCGCACCCGACTTGTCTGGATCGAGGCGCCGGGCTCGGTCACGATGGAGTTTCCCGACCTGCCCGCGCTGGTCGCGGCCTGCCGCGCGCGGAGCGTGGTCAGCGCACTCGACAACACCTGGGGCGCAGGGCTGGCCTTCAATCCCTTCGACCTCGTGGGCGACGGGCAGGGCGTGGACATCTCCGTCCATGCGCTCACCAAGTACCCGAGCGGCGGTGGCGATGTGCTGATGGGCAGCGTGGTCACCCGCGATGAGGCCCTGCACCTCAAGCTCAAGCTCACGCACATGCGCCTGGGCATCGGTGTCGGTGCCAACGACGCCGAGACGCTGCTGCGGGCGCTGCCCAGCGTGCATCTGCGCTATGCCGCGCACGACCGCGCGGCGCGCACCCTGGCCACTTGGCTGGGCGAGCGGGAGGAAATTGCGCAGGTGTTGCACCCGGCGCTGCCCGGCTCGCCCGGTCATGCGCACTGGCAGACGTTGTGCGGCGCCAGCGACCTGGCGGCCGGGCTCTTCTCGGTGGTTTTCGATGGCCGCTTTGCCGTCGAGGCCATCGACCGCTTCTGCGACAGTCTGAAGCTGTTCAAGCTGGGCTACTCGTGGGGCGGACCCATCAGCCTCGTCGTGCCCTACGACATCGGCCTGATGCGCGACCCTTCCGTGAGCCGCTGGCCCCACAAGGGCACGCTGGTGCGCTTCTCGGTGGGGCTGGAGCGGGTGGAGGACCTGCAGGCTGACCTGGCGCAGGCGCTCGCCCGGCTCTGAGCGCGGCTTCGGCTTCGCGCCGGACTCGCTAGCGCCTGGCGCGCCGTAGGCACGTCCTGCGATATCGCTTACATTGGGGCGGAGGCTGCCCCGAGCCCCGGGGCGGCGGCATCGACAAGGAGGCGTGCGCGTGGCCACACCCAATTACGGTTACGAGAAAAGGCAGCGGGAACTGGCCAAGAGGCAGAAGAAGGAAGAGAAGCTGCGGGCCAAGGCGGAGCGCAAGATCCCCCCGAGCAGCCCGGGCCTCGCGCCTGGCGATCCCGAAACGGATGTCGCCTCGCTCGAGCACGACGCGCCCACCGTGCCCGACACGCCCACCAAGGACGGCTGAGCCCCTCCGCCGGCCAGGCTCGCCCCTTCAGCGCAGCATCCTGCGCACGGCGGGCCAGACGTTCTCGAGAATGCGGGGATGCGCGATGGCCAGCGGATGAATTCGGTCCGCCTGGAACATCGAAGCCGCATCCGGCCCGTCTGCCACGTTCTTCAGCAGGAAGGGCACCACGTCGGACTGGGTCGCCTTTCCCACGCGGCCGAAGATCTCCCCGAAGCGCCGCGTGTAGTCCGTCCCGTAGTTGGGCGGCACCTGTATCCCCACCACCAGCACCTTGGCACCGGCCGCCTGGCTGGCCTTTGCCATCTGCGTGAGGTTGTCCTCGGTCGACGCCAGCGGCAGGCCGCGAAGGGCGTCGTTGGCGCCCAGCTCCAGGATGACGTGCGTGGGCCTGTGCTGGGCCAGCAGCGCCGGCAGCCGGGCCCGGCCACCCGAGGTGGTGTCGCCGCTGATGCTGGCATTGATGACCTTGGCGGCGATCTTCTGCTCGGCGAGCCGTTTCTCCATCAGCGCCACCCAGCCTTCGCCGCGCTTGAGGCCGTACTCGGCCGACAGTGAATCGCCGACCACCAGGATCACGGGTGTCTTGGCCGGCGCCGGCTGCGCCAGGGCCGAAAGACCCCACGGGCCCGCCGCCGACAGGGCCAGCGCGGTGCGCAGGATAAAGTGACGTCGAATCAGCACGCGAGTCCTTTCCAATTCATGTCCAACACCGTGGAAGCCATCGTCGCCGTCGAACACGTCTACAAGTCCGTCGCCGATTCCACAGGCACGCTGGACATTCTGCAAGACATCCATTTCACCCTCGGCGCGCGGGAGACCGCCGCCATCGTCGGTGCGTCGGGCTCCGGCAAGAGCACCTTGCTGTCCATCATCGCGGGGCTGGACGTTCCCACCCGCGGCACGGTCAGGCTGGCGGGCGAGGACCTCTTCGCGGTGGACGAGGACGACCGCGCCGCACTGCGCGCACGCCAGGTCGGCTTCGTGTTCCAGAGCTTCCAGTTGCTGGGCAACCTGACGGCGCTGGAGAACGTGATGCTGCCGCTCGAACTCGCCGGCCGCAGCGATGCCCGCGCCGCCGCCACCGAGATGCTGGGCCGCGTCGGACTGGGGCAGCGCCTGGGCCACTATCCCAAGCTGCTGTCCGGGGGCGAGCAGCAGCGGGTGGCGTTGGCCCGCGCCTTCGTGGTGCAGCCGCGGCTGCTGCTGGCCGACGAGCCCACTGGCAGCCTGGACTTCGCCACCGGCGAGCAGGTGATGCAACTCATGTTTGATCTCAACCGCGAGTTGGGCACGACGCTGCTGCTGGTGACGCACGACCGCGCCATTGCGCAACGCTGCGAGCGGCGTATCACCATTGCCGCCGGCCGGGTCGCGCAGGACGAATCGACGTCGGCGCCATTGGCCGCCTGACCCGGACGACGACTGTCGAGCGCGTCGCCACTCGACGCGGCACGACGCTACTCTTATACTCCCCGGGAGTATCCGAGGAGCGCCTTTGCCCCATTCCGCCGAAGAGAAGAAGCGCGTCATCACCCGCTTGCGCCGCATCCGTGGCCAGACGGAGGCGCTGGAGCGTGCGGTGGAGGCCGGCACCGACTGCGGCGCATTGCTGCAGCAGCTGTCGGCGCTGCGTGGCGCCGCCACCGGCCTGATGGCCGAGGTGCTCGACAGCCACCTTCGCGAAACCTTCGGCACCGCCGGCGAAAAGCCGGCCGATACCCAGGCAGAGATCGAGCAGGTGATGCGCATCGTGCGCAGCTACCTGCGCTGAGACCTTCTTCGTTTCCCTACCCATCCATCATCAGGAGAACCGACCATGAAATCCCGCGCCGCCGTTGCCTTCAAGGCCGGAGAACCCCTGCAGATCGTTGAGCTCGACGTGGCCCCGCCGAAGAAGGGCGAAGTGCTGGTCAAGATCACCCACACGGGCGTCTGCCACACCGACGCCTTCACCCTGAGCGGCGACGATCCGGAAGGCCTGTTCCCCGCCGTGCTGGGCCATGAAGGCGCCGGCATCGTGGTCGAGGTGGGCGAGGGCGTCACCAGCGTCAAGCCGGGCGACCATGTCATTCCGCTCTACACCGCCGAATGCGGCGAATGCCTGTTCTGTAAGAGCGGCAAGACCAACCTGTGCGTGGCCGTGCGCGCCACCCAGGGCAAGGGCGTGATGCCCGACGGCACCACCCGCTTCAGCTACAACGGCCAGCCGGTCTACCACTACATGGGCTGCTCGACCTTCAGCGAGTACACCGTGGTGGCCGAGGTGTCGCTGGCCAAGATCAGCCCCGATGCCAATCCCGAACAGGTCTGCCTGCTGGGCTGCGGCGTGACCACGGGCCTGGGCGCCGTCAAGAACACAGCCAAGGTGCAGGAGGGCGATTCGGTCGCCGTCTTCGGCCTTGGCGGCATCGGCCTGGCGGTGATCCAGGGTGCCAAGCTGGCCAAGGCCGGCCGCATCATCGCCATCGACACCAACCCTTCCAAGTTCGACTTGGCGCGCACCTTCGGCGCCACCGACTGCGTCAACCCCAAGGACTTCGACAAGCCGATCCAGCAGGTGATCGTCGAGATGACGACCTGGGGCGTGGACCACAGCTTCGAGTGCATCGGCAACGTCAATGTGATGCGTGCCGCTCTGGAGTGCGCCCATCGAGGATGGGGCCAGTCGGTGATCATCGGCGTGGCGGGGGCGGGGCAGGAGATCTCGACGCGGCCCTTCCAGCTGGTCACCGGCCGCAAGTGGCTGGGCACGGCCTTCGGCGGCGTCAAGGGCCGCTCGCAGCTGCCGGGCGTGGTCGAGGACGCGATGGCCGGCCGCATCCAGCTCGAGCCCTTCGTGACGCACACCATGCCGCTGACGGACATCAACGAAGCCTTCGACCTGATGCACGAGGGCAAGTCGATCCGCTCCGTCGTGCACTACGCCTGAGCGCGTGACCATGATGGAACGCGTCGAACAACATGCCAGCTTCGGCGGCCGCCAGGAGGTGTGGAAGCACGCCTCCGCAGTGCTGGGCTGCGAGATGAAACTGGGCGTCTACTTGCCACCGGCCGCGCTGGCCGGCGAGGCCTGCCCGGTGCTGTACTGGCTGTCGGGCCTGACCTGCAGCGAGCAGAACTTCATCACCAAGGCCGGCGCGCAGCAGCATGCAGCGCAGCACGGGTTGATCCTGGTGGCGCCCGACACCAGCCCGCGCGGCGAGGCCATCGCCAATGACCCGGCCTACGACCTGGGGCAGGGCGCGGGCTTCTACCTCAATGCCACACAGGCGCCCTGGGCGCCGCATTTCCGCATGGAGGACTACGTGGTGCAGGAGCTGCCTGCGTTGGTGGAGCAGCACTTCGCCACCACCGCGCGGCGCGGTATCTCCGGCCATTCGATGGGCGGCCATGGCGCGCTGACGCTGGCCCTGCGCCATCCGGGTCGCTACGCGAGCGTGTCGGCCTTCTCGCCCATCGTGGCGCCGACGCAGGTGCCCTGGGGCCAGAAGGCCTTCGCGGCCTACCTGGGCGAGGACCGCAGTGCGTGGGCAGCCCATGACGCGGTCGAGCTGATCGGCACCGCCACCGAGCGCCTGCCGCTGCTGGTGGACCAGGGCGAGGGCGATGAATTCCTGCCCGGGCAACTGAAGCCCGAGTTGCTGCAGAAGGCCTGCGACGCCGCCGGCCATCCGCTCACGCTGCGCATGCAGCCGGGCTACGACCACAGCTACTACTTCATCGCCAGCTTCATCGGCGACCACGTGGCGCACCACGCCGCAGCGCTCAAGGGCGCCTGATCTAGAGCCTGGAGGCTGGCGGGGCGGTGCCTGTCGGCCAGGCTCGGTGCAGGGGGCTGCGCGAGACAGGGCCCCTTACAGCGCCACTCGCCGCACCGACGCTTAGTCGGCGGTGATGTTCCCTGTACGCACCACTTCGGCCCAGCGCGTCGCGTCCTTCGCGATCAGCTTGCCGAAGTCGGCCGGCGTCGATTGGGCGGGCACCATTCCCTGCGCCTCGAAGATGGTCGCTACCTCGGGCTGCTTCAGCACGTCGGCGATCTCGCGGTTGAGCCGGTCGACGACCGCCTGGGGCGTGCCCTTGGGCGCCAACACGCCGTACCACATGTCCACACTGCCCATCTTGAGACCGGCCTCGGTCAGCGTGGGCGTCTGTGGCAGTTGCGGCACGCGCTTGTCGCTGCCCACCGCCAGGGCCTGCAGCTTGCCGGCCTTGATGTGCGGCAGGGCCACATGCACCGGCAGGAACATGGCGTCGAGCCGGCCGCCCAGCAGGTCGGTCACGGCGCCGGCTGTGCCCTTGTAGGGCACATGCAGCATGTCGACGCCCGAGGTCTGCGTCAGCAGCGCCATCGACAGATGATGCGGCGTGCCCACGCCGGGCGTGCCGTAGGTGAGCTGGCCGGGCTTGGCCTTGGCCTGGGCCACCAGTTCGGCGGCCGTGTGCGCCTTCTGCACCTGCGGGTTGGTCACCAGCAGCAGCGTGCCCCACGACGTGAGGGCCACGGGCGCGAAGTCGTTGACGGGGTCATAGGGCAGCGACTTGTACAGGCTCTTGTTCATCACCAGCGTGTTGACCTGCACCAGCAGCGTGTAGCCGTCGGGCGCGGCGCGGGCCACGCGCTCGCTGCCGATGTTGCCGCTGGCGCCGGGCACGTTGTCCACGACCACCGGCTGGCCCAGGGTCTTGGGCAGGCGGGCCGAGAGCTGGCGCGCCACGATGTCGATGCCCGTGCCGGGCGTGTAGGGCACGACCAGCGTGATGGGGCGGTCGGGCCAGGCCCAGGCGGGGGCGGCGCTCGTCATCGCGGCGGCCACCAGAGGCAGCCAGCGCATCCACTTCATCTTCATGTCTCCACTCCTGCCGCTTCATGCGGCGGTCGAATCTCAGTTTGCGCCAGCGCAAGGCGGCGCGTCGGGATGCGTGCTATTGGGCCAGCGGGCGGCCATGAAGTGAAATTCAGGAATCACATGCATTGATTAGCCATGGCAATGAATGGCCCCCGTCCTGTCGAGGCTCAACGCGACATCGTCGGCAGTAGTTCGACCAGCACTTCGTCGAAGGCCTGCATCGCCGCTGTCTGCGCCGCGCCGCGCCGCGACACCCGGTAGAAGCCCAGCTTGACCTGCGGGCTGCCCAGCACGTCGATGGCCACGCGGTGGCGCCGGCAGGCGGCCACGGCGAAGGTGGGGATCACGGCGCTGCCGAAGCCGGCTTCCACCATGGAGATCATGGTGGCGATGAAGCTGACCGGTTGTGTCTCCTCGGGCGTCACGCCCAGGCGATGCAGATGGGTGTCGATGCTGCGCTGGATCGGGTTCTCGGCCGGCAGGGTGATCAGGCGCGTGCCGCGCAGCGAGGTCCAGCCCGTCCGGCCGACGGCCGTGGGCGCCTCGGCCGCAGGCGAGACCTTCATCAATGCGAATTCGGCAATCTGCCGCCGCACCAGGCCCGAGGTCACCTTGAAGAAGAAGCCCAGCCCGATGTCGGCCGCGCCCGACTCCACCAGCGCCTGCACGCCCTGCAGGTCGCTGTCCAGGAGCTGGACGCGCACCTCGGGCTGCGCCTGGCTGAAGCGCGCGAGCATCTGCGGCAGAAGGTGCGAAGACACCAGCGGCGTCGCTGCGATGCGCAACTGCTGGCGCGTGCGCTGGCCCAGCGCGCCGACCTCGGTGCCGGCGTCGTCCAGCTGCTGCAGCACGTTCTCGGCCACCGCGGCGAAGCGCCGACCCGCCTCGGTGAGCTGCACGGCGCGCGTGGTGCGGTCGAAGAGGCGCGCGCCCAGCTGCTTCTCGACCTCGCGCACCAGGATGCTGAGACCGGCCTGGGTCATGTGCACCCGCTCGGCCGCCCGGGTGAAGCTGCCGGCCTGGGCGACGCTCAGGAAGGCGCGGATCTGCCGCATGGTCAGGTTCATATGCTGATTTTATGAGTGCATGTCATACCTAAACTTGTCTGATGCCTGGGCCTGCGGCCCAATACCGCCATCGCCTACACGACATCGAGACCGCACACCATGACCGCAGACAACGCAAGCACCGGCATTCCGCACGAGAAGACACAGGTCGTCATCGTCGGCGGCGGCCCGGTGGGCATCGGACTGGCCATCGAGCTGGGCCAGCGTGGCATCCACTGCACGCTGGTCGAGCGCCACCGCGAGCCGCAGCCCATCCCCAAGGGCCAGAACCTGACGCAGCGCACGATGGAGCATTTCCATTTCTGGGGTGCCGAAGCCGCCCTGCGTGCGGCCCGCACCATTCCACCGGAATACGGCATCGGCGGTCTGACGGCGCATGGCACGCTGCTGAGCCCCTACCACTACGACTGGCTGCAGCGCGAACTGGTGCGGCCCTACTACTTCACCGCCAACGAACGTCTGCCGCAGTACGCCACCGAGGCGGTGTTGCGTGCCCGCGCCGCCCAGCTGCCCACCGTGCGCGTGCTCTACGGCTGGACGGCCGAGGACGTGCGTGTGGACAACGACACCGTCTACGCCGAGGTGGCGGAGACCGGGGGCGAGGGCCACCGCATCATCGAAGGCCGCTACCTGGTGGGCTGCGATGGCAGCCGCTCCAGGGTGCGCGCCCAGGCCGGCATCACGCAGACGCTGTCGGACCACGACCGCATGATGGTGCTGCTGGTCTTCCGCTCCGAAGGCCTGCACCAGCTGCTGTCTCGTTACCCCGGGAAGTCCTATTACAACGTGCTGCAGCCCGAGCTGGACGGCTACTGGAAGTTCTTCGGCCGTGTCGACCTGGGCAGCACCTGGTTCTTCCATGCGCCGGTGCCGCCCGGCACCACGCGCGACAACTTCGACTTCAAGCGCTATCTGCACGAGGCGGTCGGCGCCGAGTTCGAGGTGGACTTCCAGCACATCGGCTTCTGGGACCTGCGCTTCGCCATCGCCGACCGCTACCGCGCCGGCCCGGTCTTCATTGCGGGCGACGCGGCCCACAGCCATCCGCCCTACGGTGGCTACGGCGTCAACACCGGCTTCGAGGATGCCCGCAACCTGGGCTGGAAGCTCGCCGCCACGCTGCAGGGCTGGGGCGGCGAGGCGCTGCTCGATTCCTACGACGCCGAGCGCCGACCGGTGTTCGCCTCCACCTCGCGCGACTTCATCGCCCGCTCCATCGAGATCGACCGCGACTTCCTGCGTGCCCACGACCCGGCCCGCGACCCGGCTGCCTTCGAGGAGGCGTGGAACGCGCGCAGCAGCGGCGCGGTGGGCGAGGTGCAGTCCTTCGAGCCCCATTACGAAGGGTCTCCGGTCGTGATGCACGCTCCGGGTGCCCACGCCGGTCCATGCAGCGCGGTGGGTAGCCACAGCTTCCGGGCCCGCGCGGGCCATCACCTGGCGCCGGCCGGCCTGCGCGACGGCCGCAATGTGTTCGAGGCGCTGGGCGAGGGCTACACGCTGCTGGCCTTCGGCGCGAGCGACGCGGACGTCGCAGCCCTGGTCGAAGCTGCGGCAGCGGTGAAGCTGCCCCTGACCGTGGTCCGCGACACGGCGGACGGCGATCGCCAGCGCTACGGTGCCGCGCTCGTGCTGGTCCGGCCGGACCAGTTCGTCGCCTGGGCCGGCGACGGCCTTGCAAGCCCGGCGCAGGCGCAGCAGGTGATGGACACGATAAAGGGCAGCAGGGCCACCGCCGCCTGAGCGGCGCGCGGTAGGCGGTCCCCACGGGGCGTCGGCACGCCGCATGGGCGCCGCGGGGCGCGGGGCGCGGGTGGGGGCGCCCTTGGCCGTCAGGCCGATGCGGCGCCGGCCGACAAGGCCCGGGCATGCGGAGGAGGGCGGCTCGCCGGTGGCCGCCGATAATCCCGCGCGATATGTCTTCCTCCCCCAAAGTGATCTTCGGCTTCCACGCCGTGGGCGTGCGGCTGAAGACCTCGCCGGGTTCCGTCCTCGAGGTGCTGTTCGATCCCACGCGGCGCGATGCCCGCATGAAGCAGTTCATCGCCCGCGCCCAGGAAAGCGGCGTGCGCCTCATCGAAGCCGACGGCGTGCGGCTGGCCCGCCTGACCGGCGGCCATGGGCACCAGGGTGTCGCCGCCCGCGTCGAGCCTGTCGCCCAGACCCATTCCCTCGACGAGCTGCTCGACCAGCTCGACGCCGCGGGCACCGTGCCGCTGCTGCTGGTGCTGGACGGCGTGACCGATCCGCACAACCTGGGCGCATGCCTTCGCGTGGCCGACGGTGCCGGTGCCCAGGCCGTGATCGCGCCCAAGGACCATGCCGCCGGCATCAATGCCACGGTGGCCAAGGTGGCCAGCGGTGCCGCCGAGACGGTGCCCTATTTCATGGTGACCAACCTGGCGCGCACGCTCAACGAACTGAAGGAGCGCGACATCTGGGTGGTGGGCACCAGCGACGATGCGCCCGGCACCCTCTACCAATGCGACATGCGCCGCCCGACGGCCCTGGTGCTGGGCGCCGAGGGCGCCGGCATGCGCCAGCTCACCCGCAAGACCTGCGATGAGCTCGTGAGCATTCCCATGGCCGGCGCGGTCGAGAGCCTGAACGTGTCCGTGGCCAGCGGCGTCTGCCTCTACGAGGCCATGCGCCAGCGCCAGGCGGCGGCCGCATCCTGATGAAGAAAGAGCAAGAAGCCATGAACGACAACAACGACAACGACAACCTGCCGGGTGGTGCCGGCTTCGAACCGTCCGCCAAGCTGGCGTTCGACCTCAACCTGGCGCTGTACCTCGACCTGGTGGCGCTGCTGGAGCGCAACGGCGTCGTCAGCTACCGCCAGATGGCAGCCCGTGTGCTCAACATCAGCATGAATGCGCGCGAAGACGGCAACCAGCCGCTGGCCTCGGCGCTCGAAGGCATCGCCCAGGGCTTCGCCGGCCGGGGCGACGGCCTGTCCATCGACACGCTCAAGGTGGCTGGCGACGTGCGCAACGACGAAGCCATGGGCGACATCCCCATGCGGCCCGAAGGTCTCTGATTGCTGGCCCGGACGGGCCGCCTCATCGGCGCCGGCCCGTCTCCTTCACACGTTCGAGCAGGAAGTCGATGAACACCGTCGTCGCCCGGGTGTGGTGGCGGTTGGGCATGTACAGCATGTACATGTGGTTGCCGAAGATCGACAGGCGCCATTCGTCCAGCGTGGTCAGCACCTCGCCGCGGTCGACGGCGTTGCGCACCACGTAGTCGGGCACGATGCCCACGCCCAGGCCGGCCTCGATGGCCTGGCGCAGGAACTCGAAGTTCTCCGAGATCAGCGTCGGCTCCAGCAGCACCTCGTGCCGCTCGGCGCCCAGGTAGGCCGCCACGCGCAGCTGGCGGCCGATCACCATCGCCGTGATCAGCGGCGACTGCCGCAGCGCCTCCAGCGACTGCGGCAGGCCGTGCGCCTGCGCATAGGCCGGCGACGCACAGGCCACGTAGCGCACCCGGCCCAGGTCGCGCGCCACCAGGTTCTGCGGTGGCTCGGACATCACGCGCACGGCGATGTCCACCTCGCCCTGAAGCAGGTCTTCCACCCGGTTCTCGAACACCACGTCCAGCACGATGCCGGGGTACTGCCGCTTGAAGTCGATCAGCCAAGCGGCCATCACCTGCTGGCCGTAGCCGCTGGGCACGGACAGCCGGATGCGGCCCTGCAGGCTCTGGCCCAGCATCTGCACCGATTCGCGCGCTGCAAGCAATTCGTCGCGGATGGCGCGGCCGTGCTCGTAGAGCCGCTGGCCGATCTCGGTGGGCTCGATGCGGCGGGTGGTGCGGCGCAACAGCTGCTGGCCCAGGGTCCGTTCGAACTGGGCCAGCCTGTAGCTCACGTTGGCGCGGCTCATGCGCAGGCGCCGTGCTGCCTCGCTCAGGTTGCCGGCTTCGATGATCTCCACCAGCAGGGAGAGCATGTTCAGATCCATCGTCAAATCCCATTTGACAGTCTGTCAAGCAAGCGGCGGATTGTCATCCACGACGAGCGGGACAAGAATGCGCAGGTGCCGGCGCAATGCCGGCTTGTGCCTTTCCCGGAGACAGCCGCCTCATGACATCGACCCCCGCCACGCCCGCCGACGCCGTCCGCCACCAGATCCAGGGCGAGATCCTGCAGATCACCGTCGACAACCCGCCCGTCAACGCGCTCTCGGCCGCGGTGCGGCGCGGTCTGCTGGCCGCCATCGAGGCCGCGGACGCCGAACCGCGCGTCAAGGCGGTGCTGATCGTGGGGCAGGGCGCCAACTTCATCGCGGGTGCCGACATCCGCGAGTTCGGCCAGACGCCGCAGCCGCCCTCGCTGCCGGAGGTCTGCAACCGCATCGAGGCCTGCAGCAAGCCGGTGGTCGCCGCGCTGCGCGGTGCAGCCCTGGGCGGGGGGCTGGAGATCGCCATCGCCGCTCACTACCGGGTGGCCCTGCCCGATGCCAAGCTGGGCCTGCCCGAGGTGCAACTGGGCCTGATGCCCGGTGCTGGCGGCACGGTGCGGGCGCCCCGTCTCATCGGTGCCGCGGCTGCGTTGGAGCTGATGCTCAGCGGCCGTCACGTCAAGGCCAAGGAGGCCCTGTCGCTGGGCCTGGTGGATCGCATTGCCGAAGGTGAAGATGCCGTGGCGGCGGGTCTGGCCTATGTCCAGGCGCTGCTGGCCGCCGACGCCTCGGTTCGCCGCACCCGCGACGCCCAGGGACTGGCCGATCGGGCCGCTGCGCAGGCCGCCATCGACGCGGCCCGCGCCGACACCGCCAAGAAGTCGAAGAACCTGTTCTCGCCACACAAGATCGTCGAGGCCGTTCAGACCGCACTCGACAAGCCCTTCGACGAGGCCATGACGCTGGAGCGCCAGGCCTTCATGGCCTGCATCGACAGCCCACAGCGCGCCGGCCTGATCCATGCCTTCTTCGCCGAACGCGAAGTGGTCAAGGTGCCCGAGGCCCAGGCCGCGCAGCCGCGCAAGCTGGACAAGGTGGGCATCGTCGGCGGCGGCACCATGGGCGCGGGCATCGCCGTGTCGGCGCTGGACGCCGGCCTGCCGGTGGTGATGGTCGAGCGCGACGATGCGTCCATTGCGCGCGGCCAGGCCAACGTCGAAAAGGTCTACGACGGCCTGATCAAGAAGGGCCGCATGACGCCCGAGGCCAAGACGGCCGTCATGGCCCGCTTCAGCGGCAGCACCGACTACGCGGCCTTCGCCGACGTGGACCTGGTCATCGAGGCCGTGTTCGAGGACATCGAGGTCAAGAAGGCCGTCTTCAAGGAGCTGGACCGCGTCTGCAAGCCCGGTGCGGTGCTGGCCACCAACACCTCGTACCTGGACATCGACGCCATCGCAGCGAGCGTCTCGCGGCCGCAGGACGTCATCGGCCTGCACTTCTTCAGCCCGGCCAACATCATGAAGCTGCTGGAGATCGTGGTGCCGGCCAAGGTGAGCGCCGACGTGGTCTCCACCGCCTTCGCGCTGGCCAAGAAGATGAAGAAAGTGCCGGTGCGCGCGGGCGTGTGCGACGGCTTCATCGGCAACCGCATCCTGGCCGTCTACAAGCAGGCTGCCGACTACATCATGGAAGACGGCGCCAGCCCCTATGAGATCGACGACGCGGTGCGCGGCTTCGGCTATCCGATGGGCCCCTTCCAGGTGACCGACCTGGCCGGCGGCGACATCGGCTGGGCCACGCGCAAGCGCCGCGCCGCCACGCGCGACCCCAAGGCCCGCTATGTGGAAGTGGCCGACCGCGTGTGCGAACGCGGCTGGTTCGGCCAGAAGACCGGCCGCGGCTTCTACCTGTACCCCGAGGGTGCCCGCACCGGCCAGCCCGACCCGGAAGTGCTCGCCATCGTCGATGCCGAGCGGCAGAAGAAGGGCATCACGCCGCGGAAGTTCACACCCGAAGAAATCATGCGCCGCTACATGGCCGCCATGGTCAATGAGGGCGCCAAGGTGGTCGAGGAGGGCATCGCCCTGCGGCCGCTGGATGTGGACGTGACCTTCCTCTACGGCTACGGCTTCCCGCGCTTCCGTGGCGGCCCGATGAAGTACGCCGACATGGTCGGCCTGCCGAAGGTGCTCGACGACATCCGCACCTTCGCCAAGGAAGACCCGCTCTTCTGGAAGCCGGCGCCGCTGCTGGAGAGGCTGGTGGCCGAGGGCCGCGACTTTTCGAGCCTGAACCAGGCGCGCTGAGCCGGTCTTTCATTTCTTTTTTCGAGCATGCGTTCATGCGCCGGCAGGCGCAGGGCCGTGCTCATCCCAAAGGACCACCGATGGACCTGAAATTCACGGCCGAGGAAGAGGCCTTCCGCAGCGAGGTGCTGCAGTTCCTGCGTGAGAAGCTGCCCGCGCGCATCGCCGACAAGGTCAGGCGCGGGCTGCGCCTGACGCGCGAGGACATGGCCGAGTGGCACGGCATCCTCAACGAGCGCGGCTGGCTGGCCAACCACTGGCCCAAGCAGTACGGCGGCCCGGGCTGGGGCGCGGTGCAGAAGTTCATCTTCGAGAACGAATGCGCCCTGGCCGGCGCGCCGCGCATCGTGCCCTTCGGCGTCAACATGCTCGGGCCGGTGCTCATCAAGTACGGCAGCGAGGCGCAGAAGCAGTACTGGCTGCCGCGCATCCTGAGCGGCGAAGACTGGTGGTGCCAGGGCTATTCCGAACCCGGCTCGGGCTCGGACCTGGCCTCGGTCAAGACCACGGCCGTGCTGGACGGCGACCATTACGTGGTCAATGGTCAGAAGACCTGGACCACGCTGGGCCACCACGCCAACATGATCTTCTGCCTGGTGCGCACCAACCGCGAGGCCAAGGCCCAGTCGGGCATCAGCTTCCTGCTGGTGGACATGGATTCGCCCGGCGTGGAGGTGCGGCCCATCATCACGCTGGACGGCGAACACGAGGTCAACGAAGTCTTCTTCACCGACGTGCGCGTGCCGGCTGCCAACCTGGTGGGCGAGCAGGACAAGAGCTGGACCTATGCCAAGTACCTGCTGACCTACGAGCGCACCAACATCGCGGGCGTGGGCTTCTCGGTGGCCGCGCTCGAGAAGCTCAAGCGCATCGCCGCCAAGGTGCAGCGCAACGGCCGGCCGTTGGCGCAGGACCCGCTCTTCGCCGCGCGCCTCGCCAAGGTCGAGATCGATCTGGAGAACATGAAGACCACCAACCTGCGCGTGATCGCCGCCGTGGCCGGTGGCGGTGTGCCGGGGGCGGAAAGCTCCATGCTCAAGATCCGCGGCACCGAGATCCGGCAGGAAATCTCCTCGCTGGCGCGCCGCGCCATGGGCCCTTATGCGCAGCCCTTCATCGAGGCCGCGCTGCACGCAGGCTGGGACGAGCCCGCCGTCGGCCCCGAGGAGGCTGCGCCGCTGGCCGCGCAGTACTTCAACAACCGCAAGCTGTCGATCTTCGGCGGCTCCAACGAGATCCAGAAGAACATCATCTCCAAGATGATCCTCGGCCTATGAACTTCGAGCACACCGAAGACCGCCGCATGCTGGCGGATTCCCTGGACCGCTTCATCGCCGACCAGTACGGCTTCGAGGCGCGCGACCGCATCGCCGAGAGCGACGAGGGCTTCAGCCGCGCGCACTGGGCGCAGCTGGCCGAGATCGGCGCCATCGGCGCGCTGCTGCCCGAGGCCGTGGGCGGCTTCGGCGGAACCGGCTTCGACGTGGCCGTGGTGTTCGAGAGCCTGGGCAAGGGCCTGGTGGTCGAGCCCTTCCTCGGCGCGTTGGTGGTGGGCCAGGCCCTGGCCGCCGCGGGCAGCGAGGCGCAGCAGGCCCGCGTGGCCGGTCTGGTGGATGGCAGCATCCTCGCCGCACTGGCGCATGACGAACCCGGTTCGCACTACGAGGTCCACCGCGTGGCGACGCGCGCCGTGCGGCAGGGCGAGGGCTGGCGCCTCGACGGTGCCAAGGCCGTGGTGGCGCTGGGCGCGCAAGCCGATCTGCTGCTGGTCTCGGCCCGCACCGGCGGCGGCATCGACGATGCGCAGGGAATTTCGCTCTTCCTGGTGCCCGGCGACGCGCCCGGCCTGCTGCGTCGCGACTGCCCGCGCATCGACGGTGGCCGCGTGGCCGAGCTGACGCCGGAAGGCGTGCAGTTGCCCGCCGATGCACTGCTGGGTGCGGAAGGCGAGGGCGCGGGCATTCTGGAGCGCGCGGTCGGCTGGGGCGTGCTCGCCCTGTGCGCCGAGGCCCTGGGCGCCATGGAAATCGCCAAGCGAGACACGCTCGAATACCTGCGCACCCGCAGGCAGTTCGGCGTGCCCATCGGCAGCTTCCAGGCCCTGCAGCACCGCATGGCCGACCTGCTGCTGGAGGTGGAGCAGGCGCGCTCGGCCGTCATCAATGCGGCGGCGGCCATCGATGACGCCGATCGGCTGGCGCGCGAGAAGGCGCTGTCGGCCGCCAAGTACAGCATCGGCCGCATCGGCACGAAGGTGGCGGAAGAGAGCATCCAGCTGCATGGCGGCATCGGCATGACCTGGGAGCTGCCGCTGTCGCACTATGCCAAGCGCCTGGTCATGATCGACCATCAGTTCGGCGACGAGGACCACCACCTGGCGCGCTACATGGCGCTGAGCGCGGAGGTGCCGGCATGACGATGCGCCTGCCGCTCGAAGGCGTGCGCGTGCTGGATCTCTCGCGCGTGCTGGCCGGCCCCATGTGCGCCCAGGCCCTGGGCGACCTGGGGGCCGAGGTCATCAAGGTGGAGCATCCCGGCCGCGGCGACGACACGCGCGACTGGGGCCTGCGCGTGGGCGCGCGCAACACCAGCTACTTCAACAGCGCCAACCGCAACAAGCGCTCCATCGGCATCGATCTCGGCACGGCCGAGGGCCAGCAGCTCGCGCGCGAGCTGGCCGCCAAGTGCGACGTGTTGATCCAGAACTTCAAGTTCGGCGGCATCGAGAAGATGGGCCTGGGCTACGAGGCGCTGCGCGCGATCAACCCCGGCCTGGTGTACTGCTCGATCACCGGTTACGAGCGCGGCGGCGCCGAGAAGGCGCGCCCCGGCTACGACCTGGTGGTGCAGGGCGAGGCCGGCTTGATGGCGCTGAACGGCGAGGAAGGGCAGGGCCCGCTCAAGTTCGGCGTGGCGGCGGTGGACATGTTCACCGGCATGTATTCGGCGCAGGCCATCCTGGCCGCGCTGTTCGACCGCCAGCGCACCGGCCAGGGACGCCATGTGGAGATGGCGCTGTACGACTGCGGCCTGATGATCACCGCCTACTACGGCATGGAGGCGCTGCTGCAGGGCGGCGACCCGCCCAAGTACGGCAATGCGCATCCGTCCATCGTGCCCTATGGTGTGTTCGATGCGCAAGACGGCCCGGTGGTGATCACCGTGGGCAACAACACGCAGTTCCAGCGCTTCTGCACCGACGTCATCGAGCGGCCCGAGATGGCGACCGACGAGCGCTATGCCACCAACCTCGCGCGCTCGCGCAACCGCTACACGCTGCTGCCCGAGTTGCGCGCCGAGTTGGCCAAGCGCCCGCGCGCGCTGCTGCTCGAACGCATGCGCGCCGCGGGCATTCCCTGCGGCGAGGTGCTGGGCCTGCTGGAGGCGCTGCAGTCCCAGCGCACCGCCGATGCGGGGCTGCTCACGCAGTACGCCGAGGCTGATGCGCCGGACGTTCCAGTGCCCGTGCTCGCGCCGCCCTACCGCCTCGATGGCGCCCGTGTGCCGGTGCGCCGCGCGCCGCCCGGCCTGGCTCAGCACACCGAGGATGTACTGAGTGAGTTGCTCGGCCTGGACGCGAGCCGCGTTGCGGCGCTGCGGCAGTCCGGCGCGCTCTGAATGCTTTGCTGCGGCAGCCTCCCAAGCGGGCGTCTGTCCGATGCGGGCCAATGAACCCAGGTCCGTTCGGGCTGAGCTTGTCGAAGCCGGGCACGCGCGTGTCAAAGCCCTTCGACCCTTCGGCGGGCTTAGGACAGGCAAGCTCAGAGCGAACGGGTGAACCGATCTGCATCTCGGGCAGTCGGCTTTCTTTTTTTGACGACACGGTCCCACGAGGACCTGGAGACATCACCATGACCCAGCGAGCCCACAACGCCCGCCGCCTTCTTCTCGCCGCCGCGGCCGGCGCCCTCGGCCTGGCCGCACTGCCGGCCGCCGCCCAGGCCTGGCCCGACAAGCCCATCAAGCTGATCGTGCCCTTCCCGCCGGGCGGCCCCACCGACACGGCTTCGCGTCTGGTCGGCCAGAAGCTGGCCGAGCGCCTGAAGCAGCCGGTGGTGGTGGAGAACCGCGCCGGCGCCTCCGGCACCATCGCCGCGCAGTTCGTCGCCAAGAGTGCGCCGGACGGCTACACGCTCATGATGCTGGCCACGCCCACGCTGCTGGCGCCCCACCTGTACAAGAGCGCCGGCTACGACACCGCCAAGGACTTCGCGCCCGTCGCCACGGTGTACGACCTGCCCATCGTGATGGTGGTCAACCCCACCGTGCTGCCGGACGTGAAGACGCTGCCCGACCTCATCGCCAAGGCCAAGGCCGAAGGCGGCAAGCTCAACTACACCAGCTCGGGCCCGGGCAGCTTCGGCCACCTGACCACCGAGATGCTCAAGGACCTGGGCGGCTTCGACATGCAGCACATCGCCTACAAGGGCGGCACGCCGGCCGTGACCGACCTGCTGGGTGGCCAGGTGCCCGTGATGTATGCCGACCTGGTCGCGGCGTTGCCGCACATCCAGGCGGGCAAGTTGCGCGCCATTGCCGTCGGCTCGCCGCAGCGCATCGCGCAGCTGCCCGAGGTGAAGACGGTGGCCGAGCAGGGCTTCAAGGGCTTCGACGCCGTGTCCTGGGGCGGCCTGCTGGCGCCGGCCGGCACCCCGCAGCTGGTCATCGACCGCGTGAGCCGCGAGGTCAAGGCGATCCTGGCGGAGCCCGACATCCAGAAGCGTCTGATCCAGGCCGGCGCCATCGCCGAGTACCAGGCCCCTGCGCAGATGGCCAGCCGCATGCGCACCGACTTCGACAAATGGGGCAAGGTGATCCGCGACAAGCAGGTGGCGGTGAACTGATGGCTGCCGCCGCCGCGTCTTCCGCCCAGGCCTGGCCGCCACGGCATCCGCCGCTGGCCGCGCCGTTTCCCGTGCGCAGCCGGGCCGACATCGAGCGACTGGCGGCCACCCCGCTGGCCGAGTCGCTGCCTGCGCGCAGCACCTACGAGCTGATCCGCAACGCGGCGCTGGCCTTTGGCGACAAGACGGCGCTGACCTTTCTGCGCGACGGCAACCCCGACACGCCGCCGGTGCGCTGGACCTATGCCGAGCTGCTGGCCCGCATGCATCAGACGGCCAATGCGCTGCATGCGCTCGGCCTGGGTCCCACGGATACCGTGGCGGCGCTTTTGCCCGGCTGCCTGGAATACCACCTGGCCCACTGGGGCGGCCAGGCGGCCTGCATCGTGCAGCCGCTCAATCCGCTGCTGACCGAGGACAAGCTGGCGGCGCTGCTGCAGGCCACTAGCGCGAAGGCGCTGATCGCCTACGGCGCGCCGGAAGATGCGGAGTATTGGGACAAGGCCCTGCGGCTGCAGGCGCGCGTGCCCACCCTGCGGCATGTGCTGCGCGTGGCGCCGCATGATGAGGCGCCCGCGGATGCGCCCGCGCTGCCGCCCGGGGCGCTGCACTTCCAGGAGGTTCTGGCAGCCCAGCCCGACGACCTTCTGGTGAGCGGCCGCGTGATCGCCGCCGAGGACGTGGCGGCCTGCTTCCACACCGGCGGCACCACGGGCGCGCCCAAGCTCGCCCAGCACACGCACGGCAACCAGATCTTCACCGCCTGGGCGAGCGTCGTCACGCAGGGCACGAACAGTGCCGACGTCGGCATCGCCGGCTTCCCGCTGTTCCATGTGGCAGGCGTGCTGCCGGGTGCGCTGGCGTCGCTTTCGGCCGGTGCCGAGATCGTCATCCCGACCACGCTGCTGATGCGCAACCGCGAGGTGGTGCGCAACTACTGGAAGCTCGTCGAGCGCTACCGGCCCACCGTGCTTGCGGCCGTGCCCACCATGTTGGCGGCGCTCGCCAATGTGCCGCTGGAAGGCGCCGACATTTCCTCCATCACCTATTGCCGTACCGGCGCGGCGCCGCTGCCGGCTGAGTTGGGCGCGCGCTTCGAGCGGCTGTTCGGCCTGCATGTGCACGAGAGCTTCGGCATGACCGAGATGGCCGGCATCAGCAGCGTCACGCCGCGCGGCGTGTATGCGCCGGCCGGTTGCGTGGGCTTCGTGCCGCCGCATGCGCAGGTGCGCATCGTGGCGCTCGACGCGCAGGGCGGCGCCAGCGCGCGCGAGGTGGCGCCCGGCGAGACGGGCATGGTGCTGTTCAAGTCGCCCAACGTCTTTCCGGGCTACCTGGACCCGCGGGACACGGCCAAGGCCTTTACGCCCGATGGCTGGCTGGCCACGGGCGATCTCGGCCGGCTGGACGAGCAGGGCCTGCTGCACCTGGCCGGTCGCGCCAAGGACCTGATCATCCGCGGCGGCCACAACATCGACCCCGGCATGCTGGAAGACGCCCTGGGCGCGCATCCCGCCGTGCAGACCTGCGCGGCCGTGGGCGCGCCCGACGCCTATGCCGGCGAACTGCCGGTGCTCTTCGCCACGCTGCGGCCGGGCGCCGAGGCCACGGAGGCCGAGCTGCTGGCCTTCGCCAGCGCCCGCGTCGACGAGCCGCCGGCGCGCCCGAAGTGGGTGGCAGTGCTGCCGGCTTTGCCGACCACCAACGTCGGCAAGATCTACAAGCCCGAGCTGAGACAGATGACCGCCGTGGCGGTGGTGCGGCAGATCGTGGCGGGGCAGGGCGCAGACGCGGGCCGCGTGCGCATCGAACCCCAGGGCGCGGCCGATGTGGCCGTGTACCTGGGCGCCGACTGGACCGACGCTGCGCGCGAAGCGCTGAAGGCCGCGCTGGCGCCCCTGCCCGTGAAGGTGCACTTGCGGGACGGCTGAACGCCGCCCGACGATTTCAAGTGGAAGCAAGAAAAGGAGACAAGACCATGACCTCGATCCAACCCTTCGGCCTGACCCGCCGCCACCTGCTGCGCGCCACCGCCGCAGTGGGTGCGGCCGGCCTGCTGCCCCTGGCGCAGGCCCAGTCCAGCTGGCCCGACAAGCCGATCCGCTTCGTCGTGCCCTTCAACGCCGGCGGCGCAACCGACATCGTGGCACGCCTGCTGTCGGAAAAGCTCGCGCCGAAGCTGGGTCAGCCCATCGTGGTCGACAACCGTGGCGGCGCCGGCGGCATTTTGGGTACCGACATGGTCGCCAAGGCGGCGCCGGACGGCAGCACCTTCACCGTGGCGCTGAGCACCTCGCTGCTGATCAACCAGTTCCTCTACAGCAAGCTGCCCTACAGCCCGCAGAAGGACCTGGCGCTGGTGTCCCAGGTCGCGGTGGCGCCGGTGGTGCTGGCCGTGCATCCCAGCGTGCCGGCCAGGAACGCGCAGGAGCTGCTGGCCTATGTGCGCGCCAACCGCAGCAAGGTGTCGTACGGGTCCTGGGGCATCGGCTCCTATGCGCACCTGGGCGGCGCCTTCATGAGCCGCAGCCAGAATGCCGACATGGCCCACGTGGCCTACAAGGGCGAGGCCCTGATGCTGCAGGACCTGATCGGCGGCCAGATCCAGATGGCCTTCGCCAGCGCGCTGGGCGCCAAGCCGCATGCCGACACCGGCCGGCTGCGGCTGATCGGCGTGACGGGCGAGCAGCGCATGGAGATCCTGCCGCAGCTGCCCACGCTGGCCGAGCAGGGCATGCGCGAGGACGCCTACCGCATCGTCGGCTTCGTCGGCATGGCGGCCCCGGCGCGCACGCCGCCGGAGATCGTGCAACGCATGTCGCGCGAGGTGCAGCAGCTGTGCGAGCAGCCCGAGGTCAAGGCCCGCATCGTGGCCATGGGCTTCTCGGTGGCGGCCTCTACGCCGGAGGCTTTTGCCGCTGCCTACAGGCGCGACGCGCCGGCCTGGGAGGCGCTGGTGAAGGAGTCCGGCGCCAGCCTGGACTGAGCCGGAAGCCGGGGCCGAAGGCGCATCGCGGCCAGCGGGTGGCATGCGCCTTCCACCGGCCTGGACCGATGGGCCCAGGTCGGCTGGCAGTCAAGCGGCTGGTGTCCAATGCGGCCATGGCTTCCCGACGACTCCCGACCCCGTCTTCCGTTCCATCCACATCGGCCGAGCCATCGGCCAGCACGCCAGCCGAGGCGGCCAGTGACGGCCGGACGGTCCGCGCTCTGGTGCTTCAGGGCGGCGGCGCACTCGGCGCCTACCAGGCCGGCGTGTATGAAAGCCTGTCCAGCGAGCACCACGCACTCGACTGGGTGGCGGGCGTCTCCATCGGCGCCATCAATGCGGCGCTGATCGCGGGCAACCCGCCCGAGCGGCGTGTCGAGCGGCTGCGCGAGTTCTGGCAGCTGGTCTCGTCGGCGCCGGGCCAGCAACTGCCCATCTGGGCGGGCGAACGTCGGCTGCTCGCCCAGTTCAGCGCCAATGCGGCCGTGGCGATGGGCATCCCGGGCTTCTTCTCGCCGCGCGTCGATCCGACGCTGCTGCTGGGCGGCGCGGCACCCGTGCTGAGCTACTACGACACGTCCGCGCTCAAGTCCACGCTGGAGCGGCTGGTGGACTTCGACCGCCTCAACGACGACGGCATCCGCGTGTCGGTCGGTGCCGTCAACGTGCGCAACGGCAACTCGGTGTACTTCGACAACCACCGCGTGCGCATCGGGCCGGAACACATCATGGCCAGCGGCGCGTTGCCGCCGGGCTTTCCGCCGGTGCACATCGATGGCGAGGACTACTGGGACGGCGGCATCGTCTCCAACACGCCGCTGCAGTACGTGCTGGACGAGCACGAGCGCAACCGCCGCCTGCTCGTGCTGCAGGTGGATCTGTTCAGCGCCGTCGGCCCGATGCCCACCACGCTGGCCGAGGTGACAGCCCGGCAGAAGGACATCCAGTACTCCAGCCGCACCCGGCTCAACACCGATGTGCTGGGTGCCAACGTCAACCTGCAGCAGGCGCTGGCCGGATTGCTGGAGCGCCTGCCGCCTCAGATGCTGGAAGAGCCGGGACTGCGCGCGTTGTGCCAGCACCTGCGCAGCGCGCCCATCGACATCGTCCACCTCATCCATCGGCCCGCCGAATGGGAGCAGGACGCCAAGGACTACGAGTTCTCCCGCCTGGCGATAGATGCGCACTGGGCCGATGGCCTTCGCGACATGCGCCACTCGCTCGCGCATCCGGAATGGCTGCAGCGGCAGGTGCAGGGCGGCGGCGTCACCACCTACGACCTGGCCAGGCCCGATCATGCGCGTGTTCGCCGGCCCGGCACCGGGGTGGACACGGCGCCTTCCGCCTGAGGCCGCCGACATGCCGCCGTCCCCCGTTGGCCCCGCCGCATCGCAGTGATAAGGTCGCGCGCATGCCTGTTACCTCGCATCCCCTTTCCCGTCGACTCCTGGGCCTGGGCCTGATGGCCGCCGTGCTGGCCGGCTGTACCTCGGTGCCGCTGGACGTGCCGACACCGGCGCCCCGGCCCCAGCCGCCGCGCGAACCGCAACTGGCCGCCTTCAGCACGCGCATGGACGGCCGCAACCAGGTGCCGCCCGTGGCCAGCATGGGCACCGGTACGCTCGATGCCGTGCTCGACAAGAGCACCGGACTGCTGCGCTGGCGTCTGGCCTACAGCAACCTCAGCGGCCCGGTCACTGCCGCACATTTCCACGGGCCGGCGCTGATCGGCATGAATGCGCCGCCGGTCATCACCATCGACGCGTCGCCCAACCGCGCCCCCGAGGGCCGGGCCAACCTCACGCCCTCGCAGCAGGCCGAGCTGCTGGCCGGCCGCTGGTACGTGAACCTGCACACGGCCCGCTATCCCGACGGCGAGCTGCGCGGCCAGCTCATCGAGCGCCGCTGAGCCTGCGCCATGCGACTGCTCCTGCTGGAGGACGACCTCATGATCGGCGAGGCCGTGCTCGACCTGCTGCGCGCCGAGCATTACGCCGTCGACTGGGTCAAGGACGGCGAGGCCGCCGAGTCGGCCCTGCGCACGCAGGACTACGACCTGGTGCTGCTGGACCTGGGCGTGCCGCGCCGTGACGGGCTGGAGGTGCTGCGCGGCCTGCGGGCCCGCAAGCAGCGCATGCCGGTGCTCATCACCACCGCGCGCGACGCCGTGCAGCAGCGCGTCGAGGGCCTGGACGCCGGCGCCGACGACTACGTGCTCAAGCCCTACGACCTGGACGAGCTGCTGGCACGCATCCGTGCGTTGCTGCGCCGCGCCGCGGGTCGGGCCGAGCCGGTGTACGAGCACAAGGGCGTGAGCCTGAACCCTGCCACGCACGAGGCGATGGTCGACGGCAAGCCGATGGTGCTGTCGGCCCGCGAATGGGCGGTGCTGGAGGCGCTGATCGCCCGGCCAGGGCTGATCCTTTCGCGCCCTCAACTGGAGGAAAAGCTCTATAGCTGGAAGGACGAGATCAGCAGCAATGCGGTCGAGGTCTACATCCATGGCCTGCGCAAGAAGCTGGGCGCGGACCTGATCCGCAACGTGCGGGGCGTGGGCTACATGGTCCCGAAGGAATGAATCGCCCGCGGCTGATGCGCTCGCTGCGGGCCCGGTTGCTGGCCTTCCTGCTGGCGGCCATCGTGCTGGCCGGTGGCATCCAGGCCGCCGTGACCTATCGCACCGTGCTGCGCGAGGCCGATGCCATCTTCGACTATCACATGCAGCAGATGGCGCTGTCGCTGCGCTCCGGCCTGCCACCCAGCGCGGCCGTGAGTGGTCTCGGTCCCTCGGAGCAGAACTTCGACTTCGTCGTGCAGGTGTGGACGCAGGACGGCCAGCGCATCTTCGAATCCGCCGACGAGGCGCTGCTGCCGCAGCTGGCGGTGCTGGGCTTCGCCGAGGTGAATGCGCGGGGCACCACCTACCGCGTGCTGTCGATGCAGACGCGCGGCCTGGTCATCCAGGTGGCGCAGGACATGGCGGCGCGGCGGCAGATGGCCGGCAGCCTGGCGCTGCGCACCGTCGCGCCCGTGGCGCTGATGGCGCCGCTGCTGATGCTGGTCGTGTGGTGGGTGGTGAGCGGCTCCCTGGCGCCGGTCTCGCGGGTACGCAGCCAGGTGGCCTCGCGGCAGCCCGACGATCTCTCGCCCGTGGGCGAGGAAGGTTTGCCCGAGGAAGTGCGGCCGCTGGTGGCCGAACTCAATCTGCTCTTCGAGCGGGTGCGCCGGGCCTTCGACGCGCAGAAGCATTTCGTGGCCGATGCGGCGCACGAGCTGCGCTCGCCACTCGCGGCCCTCAAGCTGCAGGTGCAGCTGCTGCGCCGCGCCAGCGATCCGGCGGCGCATGAGCAGGCCGTGCAGCGCCTGGCCGCCGGCATCGACCGGGCGACGCGGCTGGTCGAGCAGTTGCTGACCCTGGCGCGCAACGAGGCGCACGCCGCGGCGGGCGGCGAGACCGTGCCGGTAGACCTGGCGGCACTGGCCCGCGAGGCCATTGCGGATGCCGTGCCCGGCGCCGAATCCCGACGCATCGACCTTGGGTTGGCGCGCGCCGACGCCGTCAGCGTGGCAGGCCATGTGGATGCGCTGCGCATCCTGCTGCGCAACCTGGTGGACAACGCCGTCAAGTACACGCCTGAAGGCGGGCGCGTCGATCTGACGGTGCAGCAAGAGGGCGGCGGCGTGGTGCTGGTGGTCGAGGACTCGGGGCCCGGCCTGGCCGAGTCGGACCGCGAGCGGGTGTGGGACCGCTTCTACCGGGCGCCTGACGCGGGCGCTTCAGGCAGCGGCCTCGGCCTGGCCATCGTGCGCTCGGTGGCGCAGCTGCATGGCGCAGAACTGGCGCTGGACCGCTCGGCCGCGCTGGGTGGGCTGCGGGTGCGGGTGCGCTTTCGCGGCTGATCAGGAGCGCCACGGCGCAGGCGCGCCTGGCAAGGCGGACCGGCCGACACGGAGAACTGAGCCTTTTCCGGCCGGCACTGATCGTGTGGGCTTGGCTGGACTGAGTCGGTCGATGCGCAGCCGTTGCCGGTCGTCCGAGATCATTCGGGCTGCCATGAGGACAGCGCCCACGCAGGCCAGTCCACCCGCTCCCGTGAGCAGCAGCAGAAGAACGATCTGGTACTTCGCCGCGTCGATGGGATCCATCCCAGCAAGCAGCTGCCCGGTCATGATGCCAGGCAGGGTGATGATGCCGGCGGCAGACATCTGGTTGATGATCGGAATGATCCCGCGTCGGATGGACGTGCGGACCAACGCTTGCAGTGCCGTCTTCATGGGCAGGCCGAGCGCCAGCTGGGCCTCGACGCCCGGCCGGTGCAGGGGCAATACCGTCGAAGAAGGTGTCCAGTCGCCATCGACCACAAGCGAGCGCGCTGCCACCCGGCGTGCCTGTTCGTCCGAGTGTGTCACCCAGAGGATCGCCAGCCCCTGCCCGCATTGCCGGCGCAGCAGGTCCTCAAAGGCCTGTGTCGACTCGGCGTCCAGTGCGGCCGTGGGCTCGTCCAGCAGCAGCACGGCAGGTTCACGGGCCAGTGATCGCAGGAGAGCCAATCGCTGCCTTTCGCCGGTGGACAAGCGGAGAACCTCGGCGTCGAGCGACGTCTGCGGCAGACCCAGTGCCTCAACCATCTGCACAATGCGCAAGCGCTGAGCAGCGTCGAAATGGTCACCCACCGTGGGCGCCCACCAGGCAGGCTCCGCCGACTGGTAGATGACCCGACGGCGCCACTGCGGGCCGCTGAACTGCTCGCGCGGCCGGCCGTCCAGCTCGACCGTGCCTCCGCTGGGGGGATCGAGGTCGGCGATCAGACGCAGCAGGACTGATTTGCCGGAGCCGGAGCGCCCTCTTATCGCGACACATTCGCCGCGGTCGAGCTGGAGCGCGTGCGGGCCGGAGCGGGGCGATTGAAGATGTCGGACCACTAGCCGGGGTGGGATTGGCTGCATTCGCTGCGCGCTCGCTTCAATATGCATGACATGGTAAGGCGGCGCGGGCCAAGACCCCCAAGGCGTCGGTGCCAGGATGGGGAGGGGCGGGGTGCTGCGGGTGGGGCTCCTTGCCAAGGCGGTGCCAAGTGGTTCCGGCATCTACAATTCGGGCCCTATGGGCCGTGGCCTGGAAGGGCTCGATCCGCAAGAGTCGGTGTGGCCTTCGGCCAAAGCCAGGGACGCAGCCTGCACCTCCCAGACTCGACGGTGGCCCCGCAACACCCCTGCGTGCCCGGCCTGACGTGCCAGTGGTGGCAGGCCAACAGCCCTTCATCCTGCAACGTCAGCGATTCGTTCGCCGCAGCCCGTGCTCCGCGGCCCAGCGGGTCGCGTAGGCCGCATGCCGCTGCGTGCCCATTCCTCTGGTTGGGCGCGGGTCCGACAACACGCGCGTAGCTACATATCAGTCCTGCCAATGAACACCCCAACGATCACCGACGAGCCGAAGCGCGCACCCAGTATCGGTATGGTCTCCCTCGGTTGCCCGAAGGCCCTGACCGATTCCGAGCTGATCCTCACCCAGCTCAGCGCCGAGGGCTACCAGACCTCCAAGACCTTCCAGGGCGCTGACCTGGTGATCGTCAATACCTGCGGCTTCATCGACGACGCGGTCAAGGAAAGCCTGGACACCATCGGCGAGGCGCTGGCTGAGAACGGCCGCGTGATCGTCACCGGGTGCCTGGGCGCCAAGACGGGCGGCAGCGGCGGCAACATGGTGCGCGAACTGCATCCCTCGGTGCTGGCCGTCACGGGCCCGCATGCCACGCAGGAGGTGATGGACGCCGTCCACGCCAACCTGCCCAAGCCGCACGACCCCTTCATCGATCTGATTCCACCCGCGGGCATCAAGCTCACGCCTCGCCACTACGCGTACCTGAAGATCAGCGAAGGCTGCAACCACCGCTGCACCTTCTGCATCATCCCGTCGATGCGCGGCGATCTGGTGTCACGGCCCATCGGCGATGTGCTCAAGGAAGCCAAGGCGCTGTTCGAAGGCGGCGTCAAGGAGTTGCTGGTCATCAGCCAGGACACCTCCGCCTATGGCGTGGACATCAAGTACCGCACCGGCTTCTGGGACGGCAAGCCGGTGCGCACGCGCATGCTCGACCTGGTCGCTGCGCTGGGGGATATCGCCGAGCCGTATGGCGCCTGGGTGCGCCTGCATTACGTCTACCCGTACCCGAGCGTGGACGAGGTCATTCCGCTGATGGCCCAAGGTCGCGTGCTGCCCTACCTGGATGTGCCGCTGCAGCACAGCCATCCGGACGTGCTGCGGCGCATGAAGCGCCCGGCCAGCGGCGAGAAGAACCTGGAGCGCATCGCGCGCTGGCGCGGGATGTGCCCGGAGTTAGTCATCCGCAGCACCTTCATCGCCGGCTTTCCTGGCGAGACGGAAGAGGAGTTCGAGCACATGCTGGACTTCGTGCGCGCCGCGGGCATCGACCGTGCTGGCTGCTTCGCCTACAGCCCCGTGGAAGGCGCCACGGCCAATGAGCTGCCCGGCATGCTGCCCGAAGCCGAGCGCGAGGCGCGCCGCGCGCGCTTCATGGAAGTGGCCGAGGCCGTGTCGGCCCAACGCCTGCAGCGCCGCGTCGGCGCCACCATGCAAGTGCTGGTCGACTCGGCGCCCGGCCTGGGCCGCAAGGGCGGGGTAGGCCGCAGCTATGCCGATGCGCCCGAGATCGACGGCGTGGTGCGGCTGCTGCCGCCGGAGAAGATCAGCAAGACGATGAAGGTGGGCGAGTTCACCAAGGCGCGCATCGTGGCGGCCGAAGGGCACGACCTGGTGGCGCTTCCCATCTGAGGCCGCAGCAGGACCGGGAGGCGCAGCCTCCTTGTCCTCTACCCGGCGCGCCAAAACAAAAAGGCCACCCGGAGGTGGCCTTTTTGCTGTGTCTTGGTGCCCAGGAGAGGACTCGAACCTCCACGATGTTACTCGCTAGTACCTGAAACTAGTGCGTCTACCAATTCCGCCACCTGGGCTCAATATTCATTGCTTTCGCGAAGAACATATCCGTTTCAGGAAAGCCTGCGATCATATCAGCGATCAGATGTGTTGTGCAACTGACTGCCAAAAAATCTTTGCTGATCCATTCCGACTGGCGTCGCGCGGGGAGGCTGGACGTCTGCGGAGCAGCAATGGCTCTCACAAATAAGAAAGCCGCCGGGGTTGCCGGCGGCTTTGTGTTGGTGCCCAGGAGAGGACTCGAACCTCCACGATGTTACTCGCTAGTACCTGAAACTAGTGCGTCTACCAATTCCGCCACCTGGGCCAATTTCTGTCGTACCCTAGAGGGGTTAACGTCAAAAATTTGTGTGCGTTTCAGGAAAGAAGGAGATCATATCAAAAATCCCGCAGTTGCCAACCCCTTGTTGGAAGAGTTCGAAGGAACGGTGCAAGGTCACCGTGATGGCCATGGTTTCGTTCAGCGCGACGACGGGGAAGCCGATGTGTATCTGCCACCGAACGAGATGCGGGCGGTGCTCCACAAGGACCGGGTCAAGGCCCGCATCGTGCGCACCGACCGGCGGGGCCGCCCGGAAGGGCGGGTGGTCGAGATCGTGGAACGCCCTGCGCAGCCGATCATCGGGCGGCTGCTGAACGAAGGAGGCGTCTGGCTGGTAGCGCCTGAGGACAAGCGCTACGGCCAGGATGTGCTGATCCCCAAGGGCGCCACCGGCACCGCCAAGACGGGCCAGGTGGTCGTGGTGCAGCTCACCGAGCCGCCTGCCCTGTTCGGTCAGCCTGTGGGTCGCGTGGCCGAGGTGCTGGGCGAGATCGACGACCCCGGCATGGAGATCGAGATCGCGGTGCGCAAGTATGGTGTGCCCCATGTGTTCTCCGAGGCGTGCCTGGCCGAGGCCAAGGCGCTGCCCGACAAGGTGCGGCCCACCGACCGGCGCCACCGTATCGACCTGCGTGATATTCCCCTGTGCACCATCGACGGCGAGGACGCGCGCGACTTCGACGACGCGGTGTACTGCGAGCCCATGAAGATCGGCCGTGGCAAGACCGCGAAGACCGGCTGGCGCCTGCTGGTCGCCATTGCCGATGTCAGCGCCTATGTGAAGACCGGCTCCCCCATCGACATCGACGCCTACGACCGCGCCACCAGCGTGTACTTCCCGCGGCGGGTGATCCCGATGCTGCCGGAGAAGCTGTCGAACGGCCTGTGCTCGCTCAACCCGGACGTCGACCGCCTGTGCATGGTGTGCGACATGGTGATCACGGCCGAAGGCGAGATCGAGGCCTACCAGTTCTACCCGGCCGTGATGCACAGCCACGCCCGCTTCACCTACACCGAGGTGGCGGCGATCCTTGCCAATACGCGCGGTCCCGAAGCGGCGCGCCGCAAGGAGCGCGTGCAGGACCTGCTGAACCTGGCGGACGTGTACCGCGCCCTGCTGGCGCAGCGCAGCAAGCGCGGCGCCGTGGACTTCGAGACCACCGAGACGCAGATCGTCTGCGACGAATCGGGACGCATCGAGAAGATCGTGCCGCGCACGCGCAACGAGGCCCACCGGCTGATCGAAGAGGCCATGCTGGCCGCCAACGTCTGCAGTGCCGACTTCATCGCACAGAGCAAGCACCCCGGCCTGTTTCGTGTGCACGAAGGCCCGACACCCGAGAAGAAGGAGATCCTGCGCAACTACCTGCGGGCCATGGGCGTGGGCATGTCGATCACCGACGAGCCGCATCCCTCCGAGTTCCAGGCCATCGCCGAGGCGACCAAGGGGCGGCCGGATTCGCAGCAGATCCACACCATGCTGCTGCGCTCGATGCAGCAGGCGATCTACACGCCGATCAACAGCGGCCACTTCGGTCTGGCCTACGACGCCTACACTCACTTCACCAGCCCGATCCGGCGCTATCCGGACCTCCTGGTGCACCGCGTGATCAAGGCGATCCTCGATGGCGCGCGCTATCAGTTGCCGGTGCTGCCCACGCCGGGCGAGGCCCATGCCAAGCTGGCCAAACGGCTCGCCTCGCGCGTGAAGGCGCCGACGCAGGCGCCGGCCAAGCTGCCGGCGGCGCAGACGAAGGAAACGCAGGCCTGGCAGGCCGCCGGTCTGCACTGCAGCGCCAACGAGCGCCGTGCCGACGAGGCGAGCCGCGACGTCGAAGCCTGGCTCAAGTGCAAGTACATGCGCGAGCACCTGGGCGAGGAGTTCGGCGGCGTGGTCACCGCGGCCACGACCTTCGGCATCTTCGTCACGCTGGACGCGATGTATGTCGAAGGCCTGGTGCACATCACAGAGCTGGGCGGCGAGTACTTCAAGTTCGACGAGGCGCGGCAGGAACTGCGCGGCGAGCGCACCGGCATCCGCTACTCCATCGGCACCCGCGTGCGGGTGCAGGTGAGCCGCGTCGACCTGGACGGCCGCAAGATCGACTTCCGCCTGGTGCGCGAGGGCGAGGACCTGACGGCCCGCGCCATGCGCGACAAGGGCGTGTCAGCGCAGGGCGTGCCGGTCAAGGCGTCGGAAAAGCGGCAGTCGCGCCAGCGTGCGGCGTCCAATTCGTCGCGCCACGAGGGCAACCTGCCGGCGTCGCCAATCCAGGCGCTGAAATCGGCCGTCAAGAAGGCGGCTGGCAAGATCAAGAAGAAGCGCCGTCCGCCGCGTCCCTGAGCTTTTTCCTTCACCCTGAGACTCCACCCGAAAGGCCATCGGCTTCCTGCATCGTCCCGGCGATGCGGCCGGTGGCCGGGTTCCTTTCCATGACCGACAAGAGTTCCAATCCTGCGGCCCGCGCGCCGCGCATCGCGATCGTCACTGGCGCCGGCTCCGGCATCGGTCGCGCCGCCTCCCTGGCCCTGCTGGCCGACGGCTGGAGCGTCGTGCTCGCAGGCCGCCGTCCCGAGCCGCTGGAGGCCGTGGCCGATGAGTCCGGCGCGGGCGAGCGCGTCTTCGCCGTACCGACCGATGTGACCCAGCCCGAATCGGTGGATGCGCTGTTTGCCGCCACCTTGCAGCGTTACGGCCGGGTCGACCTGCTCTTCAACAATGCCGGCGTGAGCAACCCGCCCGGTCCTTTCGAGGACTGGACGCCCGAGCAATGGAAGGGCGTCGTCGACATCAACCTCAACGGCATGTTCTATTGCCTGCAACGCGCCTTCCGCGCCATGCGCGACCAGTCGCCGCGGGGCGGGCGCATCATCAACAACGGGTCCATCTCGGCCCACACGCCGCGGCCCAACTCCATGGCCTACACGGCCACCAAGCATGCAGTGGCCGGCCTAACCAAGACAGCTGCGCTGGATGGCCGCAAGTACGACATCGCGGTGGGCCAGGTCGATGTGGGCAATGCACTCACCGAGATGGCTGCCAAGTTCCAGCGCGGCGTGCCGCAGGCCAATGGAGAGATCGCGATCGAGCCGACGATGGACGTCAACGTCGTGGGCCAGTCGGTGCTCTACATGGCCAATCTGCCCCTCGAGGCCAATGTGCTCTTCCATACGGTGATGGCCACCAAGATGCCGTTCGTCGGTCGCGGCTGACGAGCATGCGCGTCAGGCGGGCAGCGCCAGTCCGAGGCCGGCATGGCGCGCCAGTTGCGACGCGCTGAACGGACGGTCGGCGAGCCAGCTGTCCGCGGCCGCTCCATGCCACCACACGGCCTGGGTCGCGGCGCTTTGCGGATCGAGGCCGGATGCCAGGGCCGCGCCCACCATGCCCGCCAGCACGTCGCCAGTGCCGCCGGTGGCCAGCCGTGCGTTGCCCGTGGGGTTGATGCGGGGGCAGTCATCGGGGCTCGCGATCACCGAGCCGGAGCCCTTGAGCACGACGGTGCAGCCCAAGGCGTGCGCAAGCTGGCTTGCCGCGGTCAGACGATCCGCCTGCACGGCCTGGGTGTCGGTCTTCAGCAGCCTTGCGGCTTCGAGCGGATGCGGCGTGAGCACGGTGGCCCGATGGGCCTGCGCTCGTTTCTGCAGCAGTTCGCGCCAATCCGGGTGGCGCCCGAGGGCGTTGAGGCCATCGGCATCGAGCACCAGCGACTTTGCGTGGGCGAGCACCTCGGGCAGGAGCGCGTCCGCGGCCACGCCGCCCCCGCACCCGCAGACCACCGTCATCCGGTCAAGCGCCAGTGACCGAGGGTTGCGGCGCATGAGCGCATCGTCGGCCGCGGGCGAGGGCGCTTCGTCGTCCAGCAGCCCCACGAACACACGGCCTGCGCCCGCATGCAGCGCAGCGGTGGCCGCGAGCCACGCAGCGCCGGTCATGCCCGGGGCACCACCGATGACCGCGACGTCGCCGAAGCTGCCCTTGTGGCTGTCGTGCGGGCGCGAGGCACGTGCCGGGCGCCCAGGCAGTCGGGCATCCGGCGGGACACTGGTTCGGTCAGCCCCCAGGTCGTCGAACCACACCACGCCCGCCGCATCGCGGCCCTGCGCCGTGAACAGGCCGGGCTTGAGCGTGAGCAGACTCAGGCAGTGGCGTTGGCCCGGGCCTGCAATGCCAGGATCGGCCGCAGACCGTCCCGTGTCCGCGTCCAGGCCGCTGGGCAGGTCGACCGCCAGGACGGGCGCGCCGCTGGTCTGCATGATGCGAAGGTGATCGCGCATTCGGCCGCCCGGCGCTCGCGAGGCGCCCAGGCCGAGCAGCGCGTCGACGGCCAAGTCGAAGTGCACGGGCGCCTCAGGGGCGAGGGGGATGCCGGCCGCGCACAGACGGTCGAAGGCGTCGCGCGCGTCGGAGGGCAGTCGCTGCGCATCCCCGTCAAAGGTGACGGTCACCGGCCGACCGCGCCGCACCAGTTCGAGCGCCGCCGCGAAGCCGTCGCCGCCGTTGTTGCCGGGGCCGCAGGCGATCCAGATGCAGCGCGCGTGCGGGGCCAGGGCCATGGCCAGGCGTGCCGTCGCCGCGCCGGCACGCCGCATGAGCGTGTGCGCAGGAAGGTGGGCGGCAGCGGCTCGTTCGATGTGCCGCGATGCGGCGACGCCGTGCAGCGGATGGGGCAGGGTGAGGTCCAGGCAGTGCATGGCGCGAGCATGCCTGAACCCGCGCGGGTCAGCGCCGCAGCAGGCGCTCCATGCCCAGGCCGTCGATGTCCACCTCGGGCTCGCGGTGAGCCACCAGATCGGCCAGCACGCGTGCGCTGCCGCATGACAGCGCCCAGCCGCTGGAGCCATGGCCCAGGTTCAGCCATACGCCGGGAACGCCGCTCGGGCCGATGATCGGCGGTCCGTCGGGCAGCATGGGGCGCGCGCCCTTCCACTGCTGCATGCCTGCGCTCAGATTGACGCCCCCCGGAAACCAGTCCTGCAGCACTTTGAAGAGCGTCGGCAGCGCCGCTGGATGGATGCGGCCGGGCTCGCCGCCGAGTTCGGCGCCACCCGCCACGCGCACCCGCTGGCCTTGCCGCGAGATGGCCACCTTGAAGCGCTCGTCCATCACGGCGCTGCGCGGTGCATTCAAGGGCTCGCGTATCGGTGCGCTGATCGAGTGCCCGTACACCGGTGCAAGCGGGATCTGCAGTCCGAGGGGCGCCAGAAGCGGGACGGCGCCCAGGCCGGCGCAGACGACAATGGCATCGAATGCCACCGACTCGGAGCCGGAGGCCAGGCTGAGCGAACGCGGATGCGCAGCCGACAGCGGCGCGATGTCGCAGCCGAAATGGAACTCGGCGCCCAGGGCCTCGGCTTCGCGCTTGAGTAGCAGCGCGAACTGCCGGCAGTTGCCGACCTCGTCCTGGGGCAGGTGGATGGCACCGGCCAGGGCCGTGCCTTCGGTCAGGCCGGGCTCGATCCGGCGGGCGGCATCGGCGTCGACCACTTCGAAGGCGGCGCCGGCTTCGCGCAGGACGTCCAGGCCGGGCTGGATCAGCTTCTGTTCGCGCGCGCCGCGCAGCAGGACGAGGTAGCCATCGCTGCGCTCATAGGCCAGCTCGCGGCTTTCCACGATTCCGTGCAGGCGCTGCCGGCTGTAGAAGGCCAGGCGCTGCATGCGGCCGCGGTTGGCCAGGTAGGTCTCGAGCCGGCAGGCCTTCTGCCAGGCGCGCATGAAAGCGAGGTCGCGGCGGTGCAGCGGCCAGCGCAGCTTGATGGCGCCATGGGCCGACAGCAGCGAGCGCAGCACCTTCATGCGCATGCCCGGCGCGGCCCACGGTGTGACGTAGCCGGGGGCGACGACTCCGGCGTTGGCGAAGCTCGATTCCTCGGCGGCCGCCTGGCGGCGTTCGAAGACGGCGACGTCGTGGCCGTCGCAGGCCAGTTCCCAGGCAGTGGTGACGCCGATGATCCCGGCGCCCACGATGGCGATTTTCATTGGAGAGCAGAGGAGGGCAGGGCACGCCGCGCGCGGTCAGCCGATGCGCGGAGCATAGTTCAGGCAACGTTTGTTGCCGGCTGTTGGCGGACGCGGGCCTGACCGGATCTGCGGAGAAGCGAGTCAGCTGCCGTCATGCGTCGATCGGCGAGGCCTGGCCGGGCGGCCACGTGGCGGGGCGCTGCCGTCGAGGAGGGGAGGGCACGTGATACACTCCCACGGTTTCGTCGGTCCCGGCTGTCTTTATGCATGCCGGGCAGGGCCCAACGCAGCGGTACGGCTGTCTGGTCCGCCGGCGGAATTCATCCGCGAACCAGCCCATTCAAGGTGTTCGCCACCCGGCCCTGCTGCCGGGTGCGATATGCGGGCTGGATTCAAGACCCAACCTTTGGAGAACTGCAATGTCCACCACCATGCGTGAGATGCTGGAAGCCGGCGTCCACTTCGGCCACCAGACCCGTTTCTGGAACCCCAAGATGGCGCCGTTCATCTTCGGCCACCGGAACAAGATCCACATCATCAACCTGGAAAAGTCGCTGCCGATGTTCCAGGACGCGCAGAAGTACGCCAAGCAGCTGGCTGCTAATCGCGGCACCATCCTGTTTGTCGGCACCAAGCGCCAAGCCCGTGAAATCGTCTCCGACGAAGCCCGCCGCGCCGGCATGCCTTTCGTCGAGACGCGTTGGCTCGGCGGCATGCTGACCAACTTCAAGACGGTCAAGACCTCCATCAAGCGCCTCAAGGACATGAAGGCCCAGCAGGAAGCCGGCCTCGAAGGCATGTCCAAGAAGGAACAGCTGACTTTCACCCGCGAGATCGAGAAGCTCGAGAAGGACATCGGCGGCATCCAGGACATGAACGCCCTGCCCGACGCCATCTTCGTGATCGACGTGGGCTTCCACAAGATCGCCGTGTCCGAAGCCCGCAAGCTGGGCATCCCGCTGATCGGCGTGGTCGACTCCAACCACTCGCCCGAAGGCATCGACTACGTGATCCCCGGCAACGACGACTCCTCCAAGGCCGTCGCCCTGTACGCACGTGGCATGGCCGACGCTGTCATCGAAGGCCGCAACAATGCCGTCAATGACGTGGTCAAGGCCGTCGCCGAAGGCGAAGGCGACGAATACGTCGAAGTCGAAGACAACGCTTCCGCCTCGGCCTGATTTCCAAGGCGGTCCGGAGAAGGGGCTTCGTGGCCCCTTTTTCGTTCCTCTGGCTACTGAAAACGATCTACGGAGTTAAGACATGGCAGCAATTACTGCAAGCATGGTCGCCGAGCTGCGCGCCAAGACCGATGCCCCCATGATGGAGTGCAAAAAGGCCCTGACCGAGGCCGAAGGCAACATGGAAAAGGCCGAAGAACTGCTGCGCGTCAAGCTGGGCAGCAAGGCCGGCAAGGCCGCCGCCCGCATCACCGCGGAAGGTGTGGTCGCCGCCAGCATCGAAGGTACCGTCGGCGCACTGATCGAAGTCAACAGCGAAACCGACTTCGTGAGCAAGAACGACAGCTTCATCGCCATGGCCCAGGCCGCGGCGCAACTGGTCGCCAAGCACAACCCGGCCGACGTGGCCGCCCTGGGCGCCCTGGAATACAGCCAGGACGGCTTCGGCCCCACGCTGGAAGACGTGCGCAAGGGCCTGATCGGCAAGATCGGCGAGAACATGTCGATCCGCCGCTTCAAGCGCTTCGACAACGGCGCCAAGCTGGCTTCCTACCTGCACGGCACCCGCATCGGCGTGGTTGTCGAGTACGAAGGTGACGACACGGCCGCCAAGGATGTGGCCATGCACGTGGCCGCCATGAAGCCCGTGGCGCTGTCCGCCAACGACGTGCCCGCCGAGCTGATCGAGAAGGAACGCGCCGTGGCCGCCGGCAAGGCTGAGGAAGACCGCAAGGCCGCTGAAGCTGCCGGCAAGAAGCCCCAGCCCGACGACATCGTGGCCAAGCGCATCGAAGGCGGCGTGCAGAAGTACCTCAAGGAGGTCTCGCTGTTCAACCAGGCCTTCGTCAAGAACGACAAGCAGACTGTCGAGCAGATGCTCAAGGAGAAGGCCACGACCGTGAAGGGCTTCACCCTGTACGTCGTCGGCGAAGGCATCGAGAAGAAGGTCGACGACTTTGCGGCCGAAGTCGCCGCACAGGTGGCTGCCGCCAAGGCCGGCGCCTGATTGCCCGCGCAAGCGGTGGCGGGCCCTGTAACGGGGCGTGCCACCGCTTTTTTCTTGCGCCTCACCACGTACACTCCCTCCCGCTTCAACATTCTGTTCCCATTGCCTATGCAAGACGCCTCTCCCGCCCATAAGCGTATTCTTCTCAAGCTGTCGGGTGAGGCGCTGATGGGCGACGACGCCTTCGGCATCAATCGGGCGACCATCGTGCGCATGGTCGAGGAAGTGGCTGAAGTGGTGCGTCTGGGCGTCGAGGTGGCGGTGGTCATCGGCGGCGGCAACATCTTCCGCGGCGTCGCGGGCGGTGCCGTGGGCATGGACCGTGCGACGGCCGACTACATGGGCATGCTGGCCACGGTGATGAACTCGCTGGCCCTGGCCGACGCCATGAACAAGCAGGGCCTGACCGCGCGCGTCATGTCGGCCATCGCCATCGACCAGGTGGTGGAGCCGTACGTGCGGCCCAAGGCGCTGCAGTACCTCGAAGAGGGCAAGGTGGTCGTGTTCGCCGCCGGCACCGGCAACCCCTTCTTCACCACGGACACCGCCGCTGCATTGCGCGGCGCTGAAGTGGGCGCCGAGCTGGTGCTCAAGGCCACCAAGGTCGACGGCGTGTACAGCGCCGATCCCAAGAAGGATCCGTCGGCCCAGCGCTATTCATCGCTGTCCTTCGACGAGGCCATTTCCCAGAACCTCGGCATCATGGACGCGACCGCCTTCGCGCTGTGCCGCGATCAGAAACTGCCCATCAAGGTGTTCTCCATCTTCAAGGCCGGTGCCCTCAAGCGCGTGGTGCTGGGTGAGGACGAAGGCACCTTGGTGCATGTCTGACAACGAGAACAAATCATGACCATTGCCGATATCCGCAGCGGGACCGAAGCCAAGATGAAGCAGACGCTGACCGCGCTGCAGGGCCATCTCGCCAAGATCCGCACGGGCCGCGCCAATCCGGCCTTGCTGGACAGCATCCATGTCGAGTACTACGGCTCGCAGGTGCCGCTGTCGCAGGTGGCCAATGTGGCCCTACTTGACGCACGCACCATCAGCGTCCAGCCCTGGGAAAAGAACATGGGCGCCAAGATCGAGAAGGCCATCCGCGAAAGCGATCTGGGCCTCAATCCCGCCAGCATGGGTGAGCTGATCCGCGTGCCGATGCCGCCGATGAGCGAGGAGCGCCGCAAGGAGATGACCAAGTTGGCGCGCCACGAGGGCGAGAACGCCAAGGTGGCCACGCGCAACCTTCGCCGCGACGCCAACGAGTCGGTCAAGAAGCTGGTCAAGGACAAGGCGGCGTCGGAAGACGACCAGAAGCGCGCCGAGGCCGAGATCCAGAAGATGACCGACCGCTACATCGCGGAGATCGACAAGCTGGTGGCGGCCAAGGAAGTCGACATCCTGGCCGTCTGAGGCCCGCCCTGTCGCGTCGCCCATTCCCCGTGTCTTTTCCGGAACGCCGGAGCCAGGAGCCGACCCGTCCATGACTGCCCAACGTGTGCCGCGCCATGTCGCCATCGTGATGGACGGCAACGGCCGCTGGGCGACGCGCCGGTTCCTTCCTCGGGTGGCCGGCCACCGTCAAGGCGTCGAATCGCTGCGTCGCTGCGTCCGTGCCTGCTCCGACCGCGGCATCGAGGTGCTGACTGTCTTTGCGTTCTCTTCGGAGAACTGGAACCGGCCCAAGGACGAAGTCTCCGGCCTGATGGACCTGCTGCTGCTGGTGTTGCAGCGCGAGGTGCCACGGTTGGCGGCGGACGGGGTGCAACTGCATTTCGTGGGTGATCGCACCGCCTTGTCGGCCCGGCTCGTGTCGGGCCTGTCCAAGGCCGAGGCGGACACTGCGCAGAACACGCGTCTGGTGCTGAACATCTGCTTCAACTATGGCGGCCGTTGGGACATCGCCCAGGCGGCGGCCCAGTTGGCCCGGCATGGTCATCCCATCACCGAGGAAAGCCTCGGCCGGGCCATGGCGCTGGCGCACAGCCCTGATCCGGACCTTGTGATCCGCACCGGTGGCGAACAGCGCTTCTCCAACTTTCTGCTCTGGCAGAGCGCCTACTCCGAGCTGTACTTCACAGACTGCCTGTGGCCGGAGTTCGACGAGGCCGCGCTCGATCTCGCGATCGAGGCCTTCCGTGGCCGCGAGCGTCGCTTCGGCAAAACCTCCGAGCAGCTGGTGGCGGGTCACCAACCGCAGCCGCTGCAAAGCCAGGTGGCCTGAGCGACGGTCTCCATGCTGAAGCAGCGCATCATCACCGCCCTCGTCCTGCTGGCCGTTCTGCTGCCGGCGCTGTTCTACCCATCGCCCGAGCCTTTCGCCTGCGTCATGTTGGTGCTGGTGGCCGCAGCAGGTTGGGAATGGGGCCGTCTCAACGGTTACCACCAGGGCATCGCCTTGCTGCTGGGTGGCGAGATGGTGCTGCTGTGCGCGTTGTCGTGGTGGCTGGGGCTGCTGTCGAAGCCGTTGCCTCTGCTGTGGACGGTGGCCGGTGCAGCGTGGGTGCTGGGTGGCGCCGCACTGCTGAAGCTGGCGGTGCCGGGCTGGCCGCATGTTCCAAAGGCCGTCCGTGTCGTTGGCGGGCTGCTGGCGCTGTGGGCGGCTTGGCTCGCGGCGGTGCAGGCGCGCACCATCGGCATCAATTTCCTGCTGTCGATTCTCGTGCTGGTCTGGGTGGCCGACGTGTTCGCGTACTTCGCGGGCCGCGCCTTCGGCCTTCGCTTCACCCATCGCAAGCTGGCGCCAGCCATCAGCCCTGGCAAGAGCTGGGAAGGGGTGTGGGGCGGCGTGGTCGGCGTGATCGTGCTGGCAGTTTGCTGGGTCTGGGCGGACCGGGTGGCCGCTGCCGTGGTCCCCAGCCTGTACACGCACCTGGCTGCACGCGGCTGGTGGCTGCTGCTGTTGGGCGTTGTGTTCCTTGCCGCGATGAGCGTGGTGGGCGACCTGGTCGAGTCGCTCATCAAGCGCAGCGCCGGCGCCAAGGACAGCAGCGGACTGTTGCCGGGCCACGGTGGCGTGCTCGACCGCATCGACGCGCTGCTCCCGACACTGCCACTGGCGATGATGCTGTCGTCACTGGCCTGATCTTCTTCAAGGGATTCCGGTGAGACAACGCGTGACCATCCTCGGGGCGACGGGCTCCGTGGGCACCAGCACCCTGGACGTGATCGCCCGCCATCCGGACCGTTACGAGGTCTTCGCCCTGACGGCCGCCACCCGCGTCGACGAACTGGCCGCACAGTGCCTGCGCTTCCGGCCCCGCTTCGCCGTCATGGCTGACGAGCTGGCGGCGCGCGATCTGGCCTCGCGCCTGGAGGCCGCCCAGTTGTCCACCCGCGTCCTGAGCGGCCCGCAGGCGCTGGACGAGGTGGCGGCGCATCCCGACGTCGATGCCGTGATGGCAGCCATCGTGGGCGCGGCCGGCCTGGCGTCGTGCCTTGCCGCCGCGGCGGCCGGCAAGCGGTTGCTGCTGGCCAACAAGGAGGCGCTGGTGGTGGGTGGCGCGCTGTTCATGGAGACGGTCCGCCGCGGTGGTGCGACCCTGCTGCCGATCGACAGCGAACATTCGGCCATCTTCCAGTGCCTGCCCGAAGACCCGGCCAGTTGGCCTCAGCGGGTCGAGCGGCTGATCCTCACCGCGTCGGGCGGCCCCTTCCGTGGGTGCGACCCGTCAACTCTCTCAGACGTGACGCCGGACCAGGCCTGCGCGCATCCCAACTGGGTGATGGGTCGCAAGATCTCGGTGGATTCCGCCACCATGATGAACAAGGCGCTGGAGGTGATCGAGGCCCGGCATCTGTTCGGGCTGCCCCCGTCGCGCATCGAGGTGACGCTCCATCCGCAGAGCGTCATCCACTCCATGGTGGAGTTCATCGACGGCTCCGTGCTCGCGCAACTGGGGACGCCCGACATGCGCGTGCCGATCGCCTGCGGTCTGGCCTGGCCCGAACGGGTGGAGAGCGGTTCGCAGCGGCTCGACTTCCGTCAGCTGGCTTCGCTGACCTTCGAGGAGGCCGACGAGCGGCGCTTCCCCGGGCTTAAGCTTGCCTGGCAGGTACTCGAGGCCGCGCCGGGCACGCCGGCGGTGCTCAACGCGGCGAACGAGGTGGCGGTGGCGGCCTTCCTGGACGGGCGGCTGCGCTTCGACAGGATCCACGCCGTCAACGTCGAAACTTTGGACCGTGTGCGGCCCTCGAAGGCGCAGTCCCTGGCCGATCTGCTGGATCTGGATGCGCAGGCCCGGCGTGCCGCCGAGCTTGCCGTCGGCCGGATGGCATCCTGACTGCAACCCCCTGCCTGCCATGCTCACCCTCGTTGCCTTCGTCGTCGCGCTGGGGCTGCTGATCGCCGTCCATGAATACGGCCATTACCGCGTGGCCGTGGCCTGCAATGTGCGGGTCATCCGTTTCTCCATCGGTTTCGGTCCCGCCTTGTTGCGGTGGAAGCCTCGCCGGCAGCGTCCCGGCCAGGACACGGAGTTCGTCGTGGGCGCGTTGCCGCTGGGCGGTTACGTGCGCATGCTCGACGAGCGCGAGGCACCGGTGGCGCCCGAAGAGCGCCATCGCGCTTTCAATACGCAACCCTTGAAGTCCCGGGCCGCCATCGTGGCTGCCGGCCCTGTGGCCAACCTGCTGCTGGCCGTTCTTCTCTACGCGGTGGTGGGATGGATCGGCGTCCAGGAGCCTGCAGCCGTGATCGGCAAGCCCGCCGAATCTTCCTTGGCTGCCCAGGCTGGGCTTCAGGGCGGCGAACGCGTGTTGGGGGTGGGGGATGATGGCGCCGACTCGCTCAGTCCCGTCTCCTCTTTCGAGGATCTTCGATGGCAGGCGACGCGAGCCGCCCTGGACGGCCGCGACCTCCGGCTCGAGATCGAAGGCGCCGCAGGCCGAGGAACGCGCGAGGTGGTGCTGCCGTTGAGCAGCATGGGTGCGCGAGATGCCGATCCGCAGATGTTCGCCAGGATCGGCCTGGCCGCGCCGTTCACCCGCCCGGTCATCGGCGAGGTCATGGCCGACGGGGCTGCGAGCCGGTCCGGCCTGAAGGCGGGCGACCAGGTCCTGTCGGTCGGCAGCACGACGGTGATCGACGGCCAGCACCTGCGCGAACTCATCCGCCGCTCGGTGGACGGGCGAGAAGGCCGCGCGCAACCCTGGCATATCGAGCGGGATGGGCGGATGCTGACGCTGGAGGTGCGGCCCGACGTCCGCGACGAGTCGGGCACCGCCATCGGACGAATCGGCGCCTATGTCGGGGCCGCGCCTGAGATGGTGACGGTGCGGCAGGGTCCGCTGGATGGCCTCGTCAAGGGCGTGCAGCGCACCTGGGAGGTGTCGACGCTGACGCTCAAGATGATGGGCAAGATGGTGATCGGGGAAGCGTCGATCAAGAACATCAGCGGGCCCCTCACCATCGCCGATTACGCGGGCAAGTCCGCCAGCCTGGGGCTGACCCAATACCTCGTCTTCCTGGCCCTCATTAGTGTGAGTCTGGGCGTACTGAACCTGCTGCCGCTGCCGGTCCTCGATGGGGGGCACCTGATGTATTATCTTTGGGAGGGCCTGACTGGCAGGGGCGTGTCCGACGCCTGGATGGAACGTCTTCAGCGCGGGGGTGTCGCGCTGCTGCTGGTGATGATGTCGATTGCACTCTTCAACGACGTGAATCGTCTCTTTGGTTAACCTTCAGCCGGCCCCTGGCGGCGCCGGCCTTCTTCTTCACACATGAACCAACAGATCAGTCGCTTTCGCCTGCGCAGCGTGGCAGCGGTGCTCACCAGTGCGTTGGCCGCGACGGCCGCCTGGGCCATTGAGCCGTTCACCGTCCGGGACATCCGCATCGAGGGCCTGCAGCGTGTCGAGCCCGGCACGGTGTTCGCTTCCATTCCCCTGCGCGTCGGCGAGACCTACACCGATGATCGCGGCTCCGCGGCCATCCGTGCGCTGTTCGACCTGGGCCTGTTCAAGGACGTACGCATCGACGTGAATGGCAATGTGGTGGTGGTGATCGTCGAGGAACGTCCCACCATTGCCGATGTCGACTTCGTGGGCGCCAAGGAGTTCGACAAGGAAGCGCTGAAGAAGGCGCTGCGCGAGGTCGGCCTGACCGACGGCCGTCCTTTCGACAAGGCGCTGGCGGATCGTGCAGAGCAGGAGCTCAAGCGCCAGTACATCTCCCGCAGCCTCTACAACGCCGAGGTGGTGACCACGGTGACGCCGATCGAACGCAACCGGGTCAACCTCACGTTCACGGTCACCGAAGGGGCGCCCGCCCGCATCCGCGACATCCGGATCGTGGGTGCCAATGCCTTCAGCGAGTCCACGCTGCTCGGGCTGTTCGACCAGGACACCGGCGGCTGGTTGTCGTGGTACACCAAGTCGAACCAGTACTCGCGCACCAAGCTCAACGCCGACCTCGAGACGCTCAAGCAGTACTACATTACGCGTGGCTACATGGAGTTCCGCGTCGACTCCACGCAGGTGGCGATCTCGCCCAACCGGCAGGATCTGTCGATCACCGTCAACATCCACGAAGGTCCGAAGTACGTCGTATCGGGTGTCCGCCTCGATGGCAACTACCTCGGGCGTGACGACGAGTTCAAATCGCTGATCACCATCAAGCCCGGCGAGGCGTACAACGGTGAGCAGGTGACGGAGACCACCAAAGCCTTCAACGACTACTTCGCCAGCTTCGGCTATGCCTTCGCCCGTGTGCAGGCCAAGCCCGAGATCGATCGCGAGAACAACCGCGTCGCGCTGGTGCTTCAGGCCGATCCGTCGCGCCGCGTCTATGTGCGCCGGATCAACGTGTCCGGCAACAACAAGACGCGCGACGAAGTGATCCGCCGCGAGTTCCGCCAATTCGAGGCTTCGTGGTACGACGGCGATCGCATCAAGCTGTCGCGCGAGCGGGTGGACCGTCTGGGCTATTTCACCGAAGTCAACGTCGATACGCAGGAAGTGCCGGGTTCGCCAGACCAGGTCGACCTGACCTACAACGTGGTCGAGAAGCCGACGGGTTCGCTGCAACTGGGCGCGGGTTTCTCGAGTTCGGACAAGATCTCGCTGAACTTCGGTATCACGCAGGAGAACGTCTTCGGATCGGGCAACTACCTCGGTCTGAACGTCAACACCAGCAAGTACTACCGCACCATCTCGCTGACCACCACGGACCCGTACTTCACGCAGGACGGCATCTCCCGGACGATCAGCGTTTTCCATCAGACCACGCGGCCCTACTACAGCACCGACGGCGACTACTCGCTCGTGGCTGAGGGCGGCTCGATCCGTTTCGGCGTGCCGTTCAGCGAAGTGGACACAGTCTTCTTCGGTGCGGGCATCGAGCGCTACAAGTTCAAGCCGGGCGATGTGCCCGACTATTCGCTGCTCGCGCTCGTCAACCCGGCGCTGGCGACCTACTACCGCGACCTGTACGGCAAGTCGATCCCGCAGGCGTACCTGAACTACTTCCAGTGCGGCTTCCAGTATGGCGCGGGCGGCTACGCCACGTCGCTGGACTGCAACCGCGACTCGGTCTGGGGCGTGCCGCTGACGGTCGGCTGGGCCCGTGACGATCGAGACAGCGCTCTGGTTCCGACCAAGGGTCGCGTGCAGCGCGCCAACCTCGAGTTCGGCGTGGGCGGCGATTTCAGCTACGGCAAGACGAGCTACCAGTTCCAGCAGTACATCCCGCTGTCCAAGCAGTACACGTTGGCCCTCAACGCCGAACTGGGATACGCCAAGGCATTCGGCGGCAAGGACTTCCCGATCTTCAAGAACTTCTATGCTGGTGGCCTGGGCTCCATCCGTGGCTTCGAGCAGAACTCGCTCGGTCCGCGCGACACGGTCACGACCGCGGCACTGGGTGGCACGAAGAAGGCCGTGTTCAACATCGAACTGAGCACGCCGTTCCCGGGCGCGGGCAATGACCGCACGCTGCGTCTCTATACCTTCCTCGACGCCGGTAACGTGTTTGCCGACCGCCGCGACGGCCAGACCGATGAGCAGTGGAAGGCGCAGCAGCGCATCCGTGCCTCCTTCGGCCTGGGGATCAGCTGGATCTCGCCGCTCGGCCCCCTGCGCATCGCCTATGCAGTGCCGATCCGGCAGCAGAAGGAAGTGCCGGACCCCAACAATCCTCTCGTCCCGCTGGTGCCGGCGGACCGCACGCAGCGCGTCCAGTTCCAGATCGGTACGGCATTCTGAGTCAGTCAATGAAGAAGATGTACTCTTGGTCTGCTGCCGCACTGCTGGCAGGCCTGATGATGACGGGCGTGGCGCACGCCCAGGAAGCGTTCCGTTTTGGCGTGGTCAATCCTGATCGCGTGATGCGCGAGGCGCCTGCGGCCAAGGCCGCCCAGACTCGCCTGGAACAGGAGTTCCTCAAGCGCGAGAAGGATCTCAAGGACCAGGAAGCGGCACTCAAGGCGGCTTCGGACAAGCTGGAGCGCGATGCGCCGACCCTGTCCGAGACGCAGCGGACCCAGCGCCAGCGCCAACTGGTCGATCAGGACCGCGATTTCCAGCGCAAGCGCCGTGAGTTCCAGGAGGACCTCAACCTGCGTCGCAGCGAAGAACTGCAGAAGGTGTACGAAAGCGCGCAACGTGCGATCAAGCAGGTCGCCGAGGCCGAGAAGTACGACGTGATCCTTCAGGATGCGGTCTACGTCAATCCCAAGCACGACATCACCGACAAGGTGATCAAGGCCCTGAACGCCGCGGCCGCTCCGAACGGCAGCGGCAGCAAGTGACGCCGGCGCCGTGAGCCTGCTTCTGGGCGAGATCGTCGCTGTGCTCGGCGGCGAGTTGCTCGGCGATGCAGCGATGGTGGTAGAGCGGCTGGAGCCGCTAAGCGCGGCCGGCCCCGCCGCCATCAGCTTCCTGAGCCACCCTCGTTATCGCAAGGAACTGTTGGCCTCCCGGGCGGGCTGCGTCATCGTGGCCCCGTCCATGCGGGACGAGGCGATGGCGCGCGGAGCCTGCCTGGTCGTCGCGGATCCCTATCTCTACTTTGCCCGGCTGACACAGCTGTGGAAGGCGCGGCACTCGCCCGTGCAACCACCGGGCATCCATCCCTCGGCAGTGGTCGATGCGGGTGCGCATGTCGATGCGACGGCGGTCATCGGTCCGCTGTGCGTGGTCGAACGCGGTGCCCGCATCGGGGCTGGCACCGTCCTCAAGTCGCGCGTCACCGTCAGCGAGGACTGCGTCATCGGTGATCGCTGCCTGCTCCACCCTGGGGTCGTCATCGGCGCCGATGGCTTCGGACTGGCGCCTCATGAAGGTGCCTGGGTCAAGATCGAGCAGCTGGGGGCGGTACGCATCGGCAACGACGTGGAGATCGGTGCCAACACCTGCATCGACCGGGGGGCGCTGGAGGACACGGTGCTCGAGGACGGCGTCAAGCTGGACAACCTCATCCAGATCGGCCACAACGTGCGCGTCGGTCGCAACACGGCCATGGCCGGTTGCGTGGGCGTGGCAGGGAGCGCCGACATCGGCGCGCAGTGCACCATCGGCGGCGGCGCGGTGGTGCTCGGTCACCTCAAGCTGGCGGATGGCGTTCATGTCTCCGCCGCCACCGTGGTCACCCGTTCGATCCTCAAGCCGGGGCAGTACACTGGCGTGTTTCCCATCGATGACAACGCGGCCTGGGAGCGCAATGCCGCCACGCTGCGTCATCTGCACCAGTTGCGCGAGCGCCTGCGCGCGCTCGAGAAGCAAGCCGCCTCTGGCCTGACACCATGACGAACACGCTCGACATCCACCAGATCCTCAAGCTCCTGCCCCATCGCTACCCCTTCCTGCTGGTCGACCGGGTGCTGGACATGGAGAAGGGCAAGCGCATCACGGCGCTGAAGAACGTGACGATGAACGAGCCGTTCTTCAACGGCCACTTTCCGCATCGCCCGGTCATGCCCGGCGTGCTGATGCTGGAGGCCATGGCGCAGGCCGCGGCACTGCTGTCCTTCCGCTCGCTGGACATCGTGCCGGACGACAACACCGTCTATTACTTTGCCGCCATCGACGGCGCACGCTTCAAGCGTCCGGTGGAGCCGGGCGACCAGCTGACGCTCGAGGTCGAGATCGACCGCATGAAAGCGGGCATTTCCAAGTTCCGGGGCCGCGCCAAGGTGGGCGAAGAACTCGCGTGCGAGGCCGAGCTGATGTGTGCCATGCGTCGCATCGAGGCCTGAGGCATGCCCCAGATCCATCCGACCGCCATCGTCGACCCGGGCGCCGAGCTGGATGCGTCGGTCAGCGTCGGCCCTTACGCCGTGATCGGGCCGAAGGTCCGCATAGGGGCGGGCACCTCCGTCGGCCCGCACTGTGTGATCGAAGGGCGCACGACCATCGGACGTGACAACCGGATCTTCCAATTCGCGTCGCTCGGGGCGATCCCCCAGGACAAGAAATACGCCGGCGAGGATACGGCGCTCGAGATTGGCGACCGCAACACGATCCGGGAGTTCTGCACCTTCAACCTGGGCGTGCCAGGCGCCGGTGGTATCACGCGCGTGGGCCACGACAACTGGATCATGGCCTACAGCCACATCGCGCACGATTGCCGGGTCGGCGACCACACCACACTGTCCAACAACACCACCCTGGCAGGCCATGTGGAACTGGGTGACTGGGTGACGGTGGGCGGCCTGGTGGGCATCCACCAGTTCGTGAAGGTGGGGGCGCATGCGATGGTCGGTTTCGCGACCGCCGTTTCCCAGGACGTCCCGCCCTTCATGCTGGTCGATGGCAATCCCATGGCCGTTCGCGGCTTCAACATCGTGGGCCTGAAGCGCCGGGATTTTTCGGCAGCGCGTCTTGCGGCCATCAAGCAGATGCATCGCCTGTTGTATCGCCAGGGCCGCACGCTCGACGACGCCCGCGCCGCCATCGACGCACTCGCCGTCGACATGCCCGATGCGGCAGTCGACGTTCAGCTGATGAGCGCCTTTCTCGCGGACAGCACGCGCGGCATTGCACGCTGACATGGCGGGGACTTCCGTGTCTTCGCGCCAGTTCGCGATGGTCGCGGGCGAGGCGTCCGGCGATCTCCTGGCCAGCCTGCTCATCGACGGTCTCAAGCCCCGTTGGCCCGACGCCTCGCTGGTGGGCATCGGTGGGCCGCAGATGCTTGCCCGCGGATTCCAGAGCTGGTGGCCCCAGGAAAAGCTCGCCGTGCGCGGCTACATCGAGGTGCTGCGCCACTATGCCGAGATCGCCGGCATCCGCAGGCACTTGCGGGCCCGCTTGCTGCGCGAATGGCCACAGCTGTTCATCGGTGTCGACGCCCCCGATTTCAACCTCGATCTCGAGGCCGCCCTGCGCGGGCGCGGCATCCGCACCGTTCACTTCGTCTGCCCCTCCATCTGGGCATGGCGGGCAGACCGCATCGAGAAGATCCGCGCCGCCGCTGACCATGTGCTGTGCATCTTCCCCTTCGAGCCTGCGCTGCTGGCGGAGCAGGGCGTCTCGGCCAGCTACGTGGGCCATCCGCTGGCGAATGTGATCCCGATGGAGGTGGATCAGCGTGCGGCCCGCCGCGCCCTGGATCTGGACGAAGACCGGCCCGTGGTCGCCCTCCTGCCCGGCAGCCGGCGTTCGGAACTGCGATATCTGGCGACACGTTTCTTTGCCGCCGCTGCGCGCATGCGGCGCAGCCGGCCGGAGCTCCAGTTCGTGGCGCCCATCATCCCCAGTCTGCGCGGGGAGGCCGAGACCTTGCTGGCGGCCAGCGAGATGGCCGGTGCGATCAGGCTCGTCGACGGCCGCTCGCACCAGGTGCTGGCCAGCTGCGATGTGACGCTGATCGCCAGCGGTACGGCCACGTTGGAGGCGGCGCTCTTCAAGCGGCCCATGGTGATCGCCTACAACATGAACCGCGTCTCCTGGCACCTCATGCACCGGCAGCAGCTGCAGCCCTGGGTGGGACTGCCGAACATCCTGTGCAGCGATTTCGTGGTGCCGGAATTGCTGCAGGAAGCTGCCACGCCGCAGGCACTCGCGGATGCCACGCTGGCGTGGCTTGACGCGCCGGAGCGCGTTGCCGCACTGCGCCAGCGGTTTACGCAACTCCATGGTGAGTTGCTGCGTGACACCCCCACACTCTGTGCCGATGCGATCGAGAAAGTCCTCCAAGCCTGAACAGGTGCCCCTCGCGTGGGATGCCCCGGGCCTGCTGGCCGGCGTGGACGAGGCCGGGCGCGGCCCCCTGGCCGGACCGGTGGTGGCGGCGGCGGTGATCCTGGACGACCTGCACCCCATCAAGGGCCTGGCCGATTCCAAGGTGCTCACGCCGCTGCGGCGCGAGAAACTGCACGACGAGATCCTGGCCAAGGCACTGTGCTGCTCGATCGCCACCGCCACGGTGGAAGAGATCGACACCCACAACATCCTGCAGGCGACGATGCTGGCCATGCGCCGCGCCGTGCAGGGCCTGCGCCTTCGACCCTCCAAGGTGCTGGTCGACGGCAACCGCCTGCCGCCCCTGGATGTGCTGGCCGAAGCCATCGTCAAGGGCGACGCACGGGTGAAGGCCATTTCCGCCGCCTCGATCCTCGCCAAGGTCCATCGGGACCGGCTGTGCCTGGCGCTGCACGATGAGTTTCCGCAGTATGGCTTTGCCGCCCACAAGGGCTATGGCACCCCCGAGCACCTGGCGGCGTTGCGCCAGCACGGTGCCTGCGTCCATCACCGGCGTTCGTTCTCGCCTGTAGCGCAGGCGCTGCAGGTGGCCGGCGTGCCGCCCGTGGTGGTGCAGGTGGAGAGCGCAGTGCGGGTGCAGATGGCCGCGTCACCGGAGCGGCTGCTGCCATGAGTGCGGGTTCGACGGGCCCGGACGGTTCCCGCTCGCCGGCCATGGCGCACCGTGCGACCGAGCCCGTGCGCATCAGCTCGCGCGACAACCCGCTTCTGAAGGATTTGCGTCGCCTGGCCCGCGATGGCGCCGCCTACCGCCGCCTGGGACGGCTCTGGCTGGAGGGGGACCACCTTTGCAGCGCGGCGCTGAATCGGGGCCTTCGGCCCGCGGCTGCGGTCTTTGCGGAATCCTTCTGGGCCCACGCGCCGAAGCAGCTCGCCGAGGCGGCGCCCAAGATCTTCCTGCTGCCGGACGCGCTGCTGGCGGAGGCCAGTGGATTGGAGTCACCCGCGCCGGTCGGCTTCCTGATGGATCTGCCTGAGCAGCATTCCGTCCAGGCGGGACTGGCGTCGGTCGTGCTCGACCGCCTTCAGGATCCCGGCAACGTCGGCTCCATCCTGCGCAGTGCATCTGCCTTTGGGTTCGGGCAGATCCTGGCACTCAAGGGAACGGTGGCGCTATGGTCGCCGAAGGTGATGCGCGCGGGCATGGGGGCGCACTTCGCCTTGCGGCTCGTTGAAGGCCTGGAGCCCGAGGCCGTGGGCGATCTTGGCCTGCCGCTGCTGGCCACGAGCTCCCATCGGGGGCTCTGGCTGCACCAGGCCCCGTTGCCCTGGCCCTGCGCCTGGATGATGGGGCACGAAGGGCAGGGGTTGGGCGCAGGGCTCGATGCGCGGGCTGATCTGCACATCCGCATTGCGCAGCCGGGCGGCGAGGAGTCGCTCAACGTCGCAGCCGCAGCCGCCGTCTGCCTTCATGCCAGCGCCGCCTTGAAGCTGTCCGCGCAGCCCTGACGAGGGAACCGCCTGGGGCGTGCAACGCGCTTCCGGGAGTGCGATTTTTCACACTTGTGCGTAACTTGCTGGGCAAGTGGCGCCCGTTGGGGCAGAATTGTGAACTTTCGTGTCAAAAACATTGACCGAGTTGGCGGGGACGTCAGCCAGGATCGTGTTTGCGCTCGTTCATGCAACATCACGGTGGCAACGGTGCGGCGCCCCAGGTGCTGAATCAGCTGGTCAATGCGGTGGTAGCGGCCGTGCTGCTGATGGCGGCGGTGTTTGCTGCCCTCGTGTTCACCTGGTCGGTCCAGCGCGTGCGTGCGGTGCACGAGATCGAAGACCAGCTGCAGGTGTATCGCCTCGCCCTGAGCGCGGTCGAACAGGTGTCCGCCGAGCGCGGGCCGATGAATGCAGCCCTCGGACGCCCCGGCCAGTTCGCGCCGACGCTGGATGCGGCGCGCCGCAAGACAGACATTTCCCTCGAAGCCCTCCGACGTGCCGCGTCGGCCTGCAGTTCCTGCCAGCTGGGCCCCTACGAATTCGCGGCCATCGAGAGCGAGTTGCAGCAGGCCCGCACGCAGGTGCAGGCCTTGCTGACGCAGACGCTCGCGCAGCGTGACCCGGGGCAGATGGCCCTGACCATCGAGCGCATGATCGGCGTCGTCGATCTCGAGTTCCGACTGATCGACCAACTCGGCCAGAACCTCCAGCGGCTCGCGCCGGAGATTGCCGCCCCGGTGACCCGGGCCCGGCTGGCCGCCCGCCTGAGGGAGAACGCAGGGCGCCTGGGCTCCCGGTTGACCGTGGCCCTGGCCACCCAGCGCGAGCTGTCCGTCCCTGAGCGGCAGGGGGTCGCCGAGCTGCTGGGACGGATCCGCCAGCTCAGCGAACTGCTGCAGGCATCGATACCTGCCGCGCAGGGCCAGGGTGAAGAAGCCCGGGCCTTTGGTCGCGTGGCCGACATCTACTTCGGCCAGGGCATGCCCTATTTCGACGCGACGCTCGAGCGCATGGCCCAGCATCGCGGTCCGACGCCTGCCGAGTTCGCGGAGGCCTATGTCCCCACCATGGCGCCGATCGTGGCGCTGCGGGACCTGGAGACCCGGCTGGCGCAGAACCATCTCTCCGGTCTGCACGATCGCGCCTGGTGGGTGCTGGTGGGCGTGGTGGTCGCCACGCTGTCGCTGACGATGCTGCTGGCCGTGGGTCTCGTGATGCTCAATCGTCGGCTGCTCTCACCCCTGCTCGACACCGTGCACCGGCTGATCGGCCTGACCCAGGAAGACACCACGTTCACGCCGCTGGCGCCGGCGCAGCGGCGCGGCGGGTATGCGCGCGAGCTGCGGACCATCTTTGCTGCTCTGCGCCACCTGGAGGAACTGCTTCAGCGCTCGATCCATGTGCGGCGGGAGCGCGATGCACTGATCGCCCGCCTGCATGTACTTGCAGGCACGGATCATCTGACCGGCCTGCCCAACCGTCGCACCTTCGAGCAGCGGCTTCTGCAGGCCAGCGCGGAAAGCGGCGGCCAGATGCTGGCGCTGATCATGTTCGACATCGACCACTTCAAGCAGATCAATGACCAGCATGGGCATGAGGTTGGCGACCAGTTGCTGCGACAACTGGCGGACCGGCTGCGGTCGACCCTGCACCGGCCCGACCAGACCGCACGTATCGGGGGCGAGGAGTTCGTGGTGTTCCAGGCCGTGGCCCGCCCGGCCGAGGCGATGGCGTTGGCGGAACACCTGCGCAGCGCCCTGGGGCGGCCGTTCTCGATTCCGGACCACGGCACCATGGCCGTGACTGCGAGCTTCGGCGTGGCGCTCACGCGCCAGAACGCGAGGCTGCACACCCATGAACTGCTGCGCCGCGCCGACCAGGCCCTCTACCGGGCGAAGCGGGCCGGGCGCAACCGCTGCGAGATGGCGGACTTCGATGTCTCGGCATACACCAGCCGGCTGGAAGGTGAGGCGGCGAGGCTACAATAGGCGGCTTTTCGCAAACCGCGTCGCCCGATTCTTTTCTTCGCCAGAAAATTCCCTAGCACCGTTCGCAGCCAGCGCGGCCACGAACCTTGGGCGACCGTCTTATCCGGAGAACCCAGTGCTTTTGTCCCTCCAAGGGTCTTTTTCGCCCGCCATCCTGGCGCTCGCTGACGGCACGGTCTTTCTCGGCAAGTCGATCGGTGCCCCGGGCACCACAGTCGGCGAGGTGGTGTTCAACACCGCCATCACCGGCTACCAGGAAATCCTCACCGACCCCAGTTACTGCCAGCAGATCGTCACCCTGACGTATCCGCACATCGGCAACTACGGCGTCAACGAGGAAGACATCGAAGCCGACAAGATCCAGGCCGCCGGGCTCATCATCAAGGACCTGCCGCTGCTGGCGTCCAACTTCCGCAAGACGCGCAGCCTGAGCGAATACCTCGCCGCCAACGGCACCGTCGCCATTGCCGGCATCGACACCCGCCGCTTGACCCGCCACCTGCGCACCCACGGTGCGCAGAACGGCACCATCGTCGGCCTGGCCGCTGGCGAGACGCCCACGCAGGAACGCATCGACGCCGCCATCGCCGCCGCCAAGGCGGCGCCTTCGATGGCCGGCCTGGACCTGGCCAAGGTGGTCTCCACCCGCCAGACCTACGAGTGGACGCAGACCGAGTGGAAGCTGGGCGCCGGCTACGGCGTGCAGATCACGCCGCGCTTCCATGTCGTGGCCTTCGACTTCGGCGTCAAGAAGAACATCCTGCGCATGCTGGCGCAGCGCGGCGCCCGCATCACGGTGGTGCCGGCGCAGACGCCTGCGGCCGACGTGCTCAAGCTCAAGCCCGATGGCGTCTTCCTGGCCAACGGCCCCGGCGATCCGGAGCCCTGCGACTACGCCATCACGGCGACGCGCGAGCTGATCGAGACCGGCATCCCCACCTTCGGCATCTGCCTGGGCCACCAGATCATGGCGCTGGCCTCGGGGGCCAAGACCTTCAAGATGAAGTTCGGCCACCATGGCGGCAACCATCCGGTGAAGGACCTGGACTCCGGCCGCGTCTCCATCACCAGCCAGAACCACGGTTTCGCGGTGGACGAGAAGACGCTGCCCGCCAACCTGCGTGCGACGCACATCAGCCTGTTCGACAACACGCTGCAGGGACTGGCCCGCACCGACAAGCCGGCCTTCTGCTTCCAGGGGCACCCCGAGGCCTCGCCCGGCCCGCACGACATCGGTTACCTCTTCGACCGCTTCACGACCCTCATCGAAAAACACAAGGCGGAGGCGGTGAATGCCTAAGCGCACAGACATCAAGAGCATCCTCATCATCGGCGCCGGCCCCATCGTCATCGGCCAGGCCTGCGAGTTCGACTACTCCGGCGTCCAGGCCTGCAAGGCGCTGCGCGAGGAGGGCTACAAGGTCATCCTGATCAACAGCAACCCCGCGACGATCATGACCGACCCGGCCACGGCCGACGTCACCTACATCGAGCCGATCACCTGGCCCACGGTCGAGAAGATCATCGCCAAGGAGCGGCCCGACGCCATCCTTCCCACCATGGGCGGCCAGACGGCGCTCAATTGCGCGCTTGACCTGTGGCGCAATGGCGTGCTCGACAAGTACAAGGTCGAGCTGATCGGCGCCACGCCCGAGGCCATCGACAAGGCCGAAGACCGCCTGAAGTTCAAGGACGCGATGACCAAGATCGGCCTGGGCTCGGCGCGCTCGGGCATCGCCCACAGCATGGAAGAAGCCTGGGCGGTTCAGAAGAGCGTCGGGTTCCCGACCGTGATCCGGCCCAGCTTCACACTGGGCGGCACCGGCGGCGGCATCGCCTACAACCCGGAAGAGTTCGAGACCATCTGCAAGCGCGGCCTGGAAGCCTCGCCCACCAACGAGCTGTTGATCGAAGAGTCGCTGCTCGGCTGGAAGGAGTACGAGATGGAAGTGGTCCGCGACAAGGCGGACAACTGCATCATCGTGTGCTCGATCGAAAACCTGGATCCGATGGGCGTGCACACGGGCGACTCCATCACCGTCGCGCCGGCGCAGACGCTGACCGACAAGGAATACCAGATCATGCGCAACGCCAGCCTGGCGGTGCTGCGCGAGATCGGCGTGGACACGGGCGGCTCCAACGTGCAGTTCTCGGTCAATCCGAAGGACGGCCGGATGATCGTCATCGAGATGAACCCGCGCGTGTCGCGCTCGTCGGCGCTGGCCTCCAAGGCCACGGGCTTTCCGATCGCCAAGGTCGCGGCCAAGCTGGCCGTGGGCTACACGCTCGATGAACTGCGCAACGAGATCACGGGCGGCGCCACGCCGGCCTCCTTCGAGCCCAGCATCGACTACGTGGTCACCAAGATCCCGCGCTTCGCCTTCGAGAAGTTCCCGCAGGCCGATTCGCGCCTGACCACGCAGATGAAGTCCGTGGGCGAGGTGATGGCCATGGGCCGCACCTTCCAGGAGTCCTTCCAGAAGGCGCTGCGCGGCCTGGAAGTGGGCGTGGACGGCATGAACGAGAAGACCCAGGACCGCGAAGTGCTCGAGAAGGAACTGGGCGAGCCCGGCCCCGAGCGCATCTGGTACGTGGGCGATGCCTTCGCCCAGGGCCTGAGCGTGGACGAGGTGTTCGACCTCACCAAGATCGACCGCTGGTTCCTGGTGCAGATCGAGGAGATCGTGAAGATCGAGCTCGAGCTGGAGACCAAGAGCCTGGACGACATCGACGCCGACACGCTGCGCGTGCTCAAGCAGAAGGGCTTCTCTGACCGCCGTCTGGCGCGCCAGCTCAAGACCACCGACAAGGCCATCCGCGACAAGCGCCGCGCCCTGGGCATCCGCCCGGTCTACAAGCGCGTGGACACCTGCGCGGCCGAGTTCGCCACCGACACGGCCTACATGTACTCCACGTACGACGAGGAGTGCGAGGCCGAGCCGACGACCAACAAGAAGATCATGGTGCTCGGCGGCGGTCCCAACCGCATCGGCCAGGGCATCGAGTTCGACTACTGCTGCGTGCATGCGGCGCTGGCGATGCGCGAGGACGGGTATGAGACCATCATGGTCAACTGCAACCCCGAGACCGTCTCGACCGACTACGACACCTCCGACCGCCTGTACTTCGAGCCGCTGACGCTGGAAGACGTGCTGGAGATCGTCGACAAGGAAAAGCCCACCGGCGTGATCGTGCAGTACGGCGGCCAGACGCCGCTGAAGCTCGCGCTCGACCTGGAGGCCAACGGCGTGCCGATCATCGGCACCACGCCGGACATGATCGACGCTGCGGAAGACCGCGAGCGCTTCTCGGCGCTGCTGCGCGAACTGAATCTCAAGCAGCCGCCCAACGCCACCGCCCGTACCGAGGCCGAGGCGCTGGAAAAGGCCTCGTCGCTGGGCTATCCGCTGGTCGTGCGTCCCAGCTACGTGCTCGGCGGCCGTGCGATGGAGATCGTGCACGAGCAACGCGATCTGGAGCGCTACATGCGCGAGGCCGTCAAGGTGAGCAACGACTCGCCGGTGTTGCTGGACCGCTTCCTGAACGACGCCGTCGAATGCGACGTGGACTGCATCCGCGATGCCGAGGGCGCAACGCTCATCGGCGGCGTGATGGAGCACATCGAGCAGGCCGGCGTTCATTCGGGCGACTCTGCCTGCTCGCTGCCGCCCTACAGCCTCAAGGCCGAGACCATCGCCGAACTCAAGCGTCAGAGCGCGGCCATGGCCAAGGCGTTGAACGTGGTTGGCCTGATGAACGTGCAGTTCGCCATCCAGGAAAAAGATGGTCAGGACGTGATCTACGTGCTGGAAGTGAACCCGCGCGCCTCGCGCACGGTGCCCTATGTGAGCAAGGCCACGGGCGTCCAGCTGGCCAAGGTGGCGGCGCGCTGCATGGCCGGCCAGTCGCTGGCCAGCCAGGGCGTCACCAAGGAAGTCACGCCGCCGTACTTCAGCGTCAAGGAGGCGGTGTTCCCCTTCGTCAAGTTCCCGGGCGTCGATCCGATCCTCGGGCCGGAGATGAAGTCCACCGGCGAGGTGATGGGCGTGGGCAAGACCTTCGGCGAGGCCTTCGTCAAGAGCCAGCTGGGCGCCGGCACCATCCTGCCGAAGTCGGGCAAGGTCTTCATCTCGGTGAAGAACAACGACAAGGCCCGTGCGGTCGAATGCGCCCGCGGCCTGGCCAAGCTGGGCTTCGAGCTGGTCGCCACCAAGGGCACGGCCGCGGCCATCCAGGCGGCGGGCCTCAACTGCGCGGTGGTCAACAAGGTGACCGAAGGCCGTCCGCACATCGTGGACATGATCAAGAACAACGAGATCGCCCTGGTCATCAACACGGTGGAAGAGCGCCGCAACGCCATCACCGATTCCCGCCTGATCCGCACCTCGGCGCTGCTGGCCCGTGTGACGACCATCACGACGATCTTCGGCGCCGAAGCGGCTGTCGAGGGCATGCAGCACCTGCAGGACCTGGGCGTGATCTCGGTGCAGGAGATGCACGCGGAGCTGGCCGGCGCCTGATCGCCGCGGCGAGCGATCCCTGGGGCTCGCCCGCTTGCATGGCACGGGCGGATCGCTAGAGTGCGCGCATGCCGCCCGCACCGCCTGCCATCGCCGAGCACCGACGCCTCTGGAGCACGGAGGCCGTCGAATGCAACGAGCGGCTGGACTACTGGGTCGGCGCGATCTGCGAGGCCTTCCTCGAGATGGACTGCTGCTCGCGCGAGGCCGAGGCCTTCGGCGGGCAGCTCGCGAGCCGCGACATTGAGGAGCTTTCGGTCAACCAGGTCATCGCGTCCACGCAGGACGTCTACAGAACGCCGGCCGGCATTGCCCGCAGCCGGCGTTCCCATTTCTACCTGATCGGTCAGGCCGACCGGCCCTGGCATGTGCGCCAGGGTGGCCAGGTGGCGCATCTGCGTCCTGGCGATGCGGCCCTGGTCGATGCCGCGGTGCCGTACGAGCTGCACTTTCCGCAGGGCGTGCATTGCGTGTCGGTGCAGCTTCCACGGGCCTGGGTTGCGCAATGGTTGAGCGGGCCGGAGGCGCATGGCCCCCGCGTGGCATGGCACGACCAGGGCTGGGGCCGCAGCCTGGGGGCGCTGCTGGTGCAGCTCGCGCGCGATCCGGACACCGCGGCCGCCATGCCCGCGCCCATGTTCGCGCAGCACCTGGGCGCACTGATGGGCGCGGCCTTCGAGCCGCCGCGGGCAGAGGAGGGCGCCTGCGTCAGCCTGCACGGCCGGCTGCTGACCCTGATGCGCGCGCAACTCGACCAGCCGGGCCTGCGGGCCGAGGTGCTGGCCCACGGGGCAGGCGTTTCGCTGCGGACGCTGCATCGCGCCTTTGCCGCGGCGGGCGGCACCTTCGCGGGCACGCTCCGGTCCCTGCGCATCGAGCGGGCGCAGGCGCTGTTGACGCAGCCCCGGCTTGCCCATCTGGGCATTGGCGAAATCGGCCGGCGCTGCGGCTTCGCCGATGCGTCGCACTTCGTGCGTGAGTTCCAGCGGAGTGTCGGGGCGACGCCGGCGGCCTGGCGTCGCAGGCGCTGAGTTGCGGGCGTTTCGTCGCGCGCGGTCGCGCGGCTGGATCGGGTCGCGCCAGCTGAGCCGGGTTGCGGCGGTCGTGCTGCACAGCGGTCGTCATGGCACGGGGCGTCCATGCATGTGGCTCTTGCAGGCCATCGCGGGCCCCACCGGCCCTCTAAGGTCAGCCCTGCGCCGGCCACGGTTTTTTTCCTGCGGCCGGCTGCCTTGATCATCGAATGGAGCAACCCCATGGCAGACACCTACGTTCTCGTGCATGGCGCCTGGCACACCGGCGCCGAGATGGAAGCGACCGCGCAATTCCTTCGTGAGCGCGGCCACGTCGTCCACTGTCCCACGTTGGCCGGCAATCGTCCGGGCGACGACCGATCCGTCATCGGCCTGGCCGATGCCGTCGACTCCCTGGCGGCCTTCATCGAGCAGCAGGATCTGAAGGACGTCCGGCTCGTAGGACACAGCTACGGCGGCATGGTCATCAGCCACATGCCGCACCGGCTTCCGGGGCGCATCCGTCGCCTCGTCTACTGGAACGCCTTCGTGCCGCTGGATGGGCAATGCCTCAACGACATGGTGCCGCCACACTACCGAGAACTCTTCGACGGCGTGGCGGCGGCCAATGGTCAGGCGGTGATGCTGCCTTTTCCGATCTGGCGCGAATCCTTCATCAACGACGCTGACGAGGCTCTGGCGCGCAGCACCTATGCGCTGCTCAATCCGCACCCCTACCGCACGTTCACCGAACCGGCCGTCCTGCCGCAGCCGCTGGCTGCACTGGAGGTGGGCAAGAGCTACCTCAATGCCCAGCAGGACACCGCGCTGCCGCACAGCCTGCCGTGGCATCCGCGTCTGTCCGAGCGGCTGGGGCTGTTCCGGCTGGTGGAGTGCGCGGGCAGCCATGAGCTGTGCTTTTCCAATCCGTCCCTGCTCGCCGCGAAGATCGAGGAGGCGGGCCGCGACTGATGTCACCGGATCGCCTGCCTCGTCCGTGCGGGTTTTGACCCGGCCGCAACAGCCGGCATAATCGAATGACCGACACCGCCCGGCTCCGGCCCGGCGGTGTCGTTCTTTTTTGCCGCCGGCCCATGCCGCTGTGCGCGTCGCGCATCGGTGGGGCAGCCCCTCCTTGGGATGGGCCGCCCGGGCTTCTTTGACAGACCAGAACGACGACGGACATGGCCACCATTCCCATCACCAAGCGTGGCGCAGAAAAGCTGCGCGAAGAACTCCATCGCCTGAAGACGGTGGAGCGTCCCTCCGTGATCAACGCCATCGCCGAAGCGCGCGCCCAGGGCGACCTGAGCGAGAACGCCGACTACGACGCTGCCAAGGACCGACAGGGCTTCATCGAAGGCCGCATCCAGGAGATCGAAGGCAAGCTGTCTGCTGCGCAGGTCATCGATCCTTCCGAAATCGACGGCGGTGGCAAGGTTGTCTTCGGCGCGACGGTCGAGCTCGAGGAAGAGTCCACCGGCGACACCGTCAAGTACCAGATCGTCGGCGAGGACGAGGCCGACCTGAAGCAGGGTCTGATCAACATTTCCAGCCCCATCGCCCGTGCCCTGATCGGCAAGGAAGAAGGCGACGTGGCCGAGGTGCAGGCGCCTGGTGGTGTCAAGCGCTACGAGATCGTCGGCGTCAGCTACGCCTGAGCACATGGCCTGGAAACCGCGGGTGGCCTTGATGGCCGCCGGGCTCTGGTGGGGCAGTCTCACGGCAATCGGCTTCGTCGCTGTGCCGCTGCTGTTCATGCACCTGCCCACGCCCGCGCTCGCCGGGGCGACCGCGGCCAAGCTGTTCTCCGCCCAGACCTGGATCACCGTGGGCTGCGTGCTCCTCATGCTGGTGGCGATGGGCCGCCGGGACGAGGGCGAGCCGGAGACGCCCCCGGGCGTGGTGATGCTGATGCTCGGCGGCTTGCTGCTGGCCCTGCTGGTGGAGTACGCCGTCGCGCCGCGGATCGTCGCGCGCGAGAACCTTCGCCTGTGGCACGGCGTGGGAACGGCCATGTACGCAGCGCAATGGCTGTGTGCGGGTGCAACCCTGTGGCGTAGAGCCTAGCGAAGGCGCGTCCCGCCACTTGGTGGCACCATGGCCGGTCATAACAACATCAAGAATGACCATGGATTCCCAGATCATCGAGATCACTGCCTCGTCCGTGGGGCAGTTGCAAGAAAACCCGGAATGGACCGCCGCGCTCGAGTCCGGCAAGGTGCTGTACTTCCCGCACCTCGGCTTCGGCCTGAAAGCTGAGGAGCAGGCGCTGCTTCGCCCCGAGATGCGCGATCCGAAGTCCCGCAACATCAGCCTCGATGCCGACGGCCGACTCAAAGGCTTGGCGGGCGAGGGCGCCGTCCAGGCCGCCGTCACCGCCTGGATGGGCCGATTCCGGGTCCAGTCGCAGGAGTTGATCGCGCGGCTGCTGCCTGGCTACCAGCACAAGTTGCGGCTGGCTCCCACGAGCCTGCGTCCTTCGGAGGTGGAGAGCCGCGAGCAGTCATGGCGCGCCGACGACCGCCGGCTGCACGTGGATGCCTTCCCCTCGCGGCCCAACCGGGGCGAGCGCATCCTGCGCGTGTTCACCAACATCCATCCCTCGGGTGGCGAGCGCGTCTGGCGCGTGGGCGAGCCGTTCGAGACCGTCGCCCGCACCTTCCTGCCGCGCGCCAAGCCCTATGCGCTCTGGCAGGCCAAGGCGCTGGCGGCGCTGCATGTGACCAAGTCGCTGCGCAGCGAGTACGACCACCTCATGCTCCAGTTGCATGACGGCATGAAGCGTGACCTGGACTACCAGCGCAACTCGCCGCAGCAGACCGTCCACTTCCCGGCAGGCTCGACCTGGGTCTGCTTTTCGGACCAGACTTCGCATGCCGCGATGTCGGGCCAGTACATGATGGAGCAGACCCTGTTCCTGCGCGCTGGCGGCGAGTACGACCATGCGGCGAGCCCGCTGGGCATCCTCACGCGCCTCACGGGGCGGTCGCTCGTGGGCGCAGACGCGGCGGGCTGAACGAGACCCGCGCAGGCGCGGCTATTCGCGCCAGTGCTCGTCGACCCAGGCGGCGGGCTCGATATGCCGGAAGCGCCGGTTACGTCGGCCCGCGAGCGCGTCCGGCGGATTGCATTCCCCATGGAAGATGACGATGCGGGCACCGGGCGGCACCACGGGCGCCTTCCAAAGGTTGGTGGGCCAGGGCGGGATGCTGTGGTACTTGAAACTCGGGCACCACTCGGCTGGCCAGTAGCTCAGCTTGCCCTGGCGATGCAGGAAGGCAGACAGGTAGGCCTGTTCGTTGCGGTATTGCCGCGGCACCTCGTCCATGTGGGCGCGGAAGTACGCCAGCACGTCCGCATGGGCACCCAGCTCGAAGCGATAGACCGAGGAATTGCCCGTCACCCGTTCGCCGAATCGCCAGAAGCGCGGGTAGTCGTGGATGATGAGGAATTCACCGGGTTGCTCGAAGAAGGCATCCAGGCCGCCGACGATCACCACGTCGAGGTCGACGAACAGCGCCGTGCCGCGCAGGCCGTGCAGGTCCGCTTCGAAGGTGGTGAGCTTGCGCCAGGCACGGTCGGGCTGGCCGGGCTTGAGCTCCATTGCCAGTTGCGGGATGGGCAGGCAGCGCACCTCGGGGCGGATGCCCCGGTCGTCGTCCGTGAGGCAGACGAAGCTGAAGTCGCCGGTCATGTGCCGGCGGGCCATTGCATAAAGACGGTTGACGTAGTGGGGCCCGTACTTGGTGCCCCACTTCATGCACAGGATGTGCCGTTGGCTCTCCGCCGGCGCGCCATCGGCAGCGCTGGCGGCTGAAATCGCGCTCACGCGTCAGTCCTGCCGCTTCTTGATGGATTTCTGCTTGGGCTTGGCGCGCTTGACCAGTCCGCCGGGCGTGAGGCGCTGGTTGCCCAGCACGCGCAGCATCTTGACCTCCGGCCGCTGGCCGCCACGCTTGCTGTACTTGAGGATCTTGACGTCGCGCGGGCCGGGCATGCGGTCCTCGTCCTCTTCGCCGCGGGTCTTGGCCGGCTTGGGACGCCAAAGCACGAGCAACTTGCCGATGTGCTGGATGGGCGCGGCGTCCAGGGCATCGGCCAGCTCGCCCAGCATGGCTTCACGGGCGAGGCGGTCGTCGGAGAAGACGCGGATCTTGATGAGACCGTGTGCCTTGAGGGCCGCGTCGGCTTCCTTCTTGACGGCGTCGGTGAGCCCGTCGCTGCCGATCATGACGATCGGGTCGAGGTGGTGGGCGTCCGCACGATGCGCCTTGCGCTGTGCGGGAGTCAGTTGAATGGCGGGCATCCCCGTATTATCGAGCCCGCATGAAAGTCCGCACCCAGAGCAAGAAGGTCAACAAGGCCTGGCTCAACGATCACGTCAACGATCCTTACGTCAAACTGGCCGCGAAGGAGGGTTATCGCGCCCGCGCGGCCTACAAGCTCAGGGAGATCGACGAAGCCTTCGGCCTGGTGCGGCCGGGGCAGGTGGTGGTGGATCTGGGGTCCACACCGGGTGCCTGGAGCCAGTACCTGCGCCGGCGCATGGCACCCGTGGGCGCGGCGCAAGGTGCGCTGGACGGGACGCTGATCGCTTTGGACATCCTGCCGATGGAACCGATCGAAGGCGTCGTCTTCCTGCAGGGGGACTTTCGTGAGCCGGAGGTGCTGGCGCAACTGGAGGCTGCCGTCGCCGGGCGGCCGGTGGATCTGGTGGTGTCGGACATGGCCCCGAATCTGTCCGGCATCGAGTCGGCGGACGCGGCGCGCGTCGAGAACCTGGTGGAACTGGCCTTGGATTTCGCGCTCCATCACCTGCGTCCTGAAGGGGCCCTGGTGACGAAGGTTTTTCATGGTGCCGCCTATGACCCGCTGGTGCGCCTGTTCAAGGCGACGTTCAAGGTGGTGAAGCCCCACAAGCCCAAGTCGTCGCGGGACCGCTCGTCGGAAACCTTCCTCGTGGGGATCGGACTGAAGTCTTGATGCGCCGCAGCTTCAGTGCGATTCGAATTTTGTAACCGTGCTGGCCCTATGGACGTCATAGGCGTGTAGGTCTTTTTCGCAGCTTGAAAAGCCTAAAATAACCGTCAATTAGCATCGTGCAAGGGTTCACGATGGCGCGTGTCCCACCGCGCATTACGACTGGAGCTTCGTTTGAACAACAATCAGTGGTTTTCCAAGATCGCCGTCTGGCTGGTCATCGCAATGGTGCTTTTTACGGTGTTCAAGCAATTTGACACCCGAGGCGCCATGGGATCCGGCACGGTGAACTACTCCGAGTTCCTGGAGCAGGTCCGCAACAACCAGATCAAGAGCGCGGTCATCCCCGAAGGCTTGGCCGGTGGTGAAATCACCGCCATCACCAACGACGACCGGAAGATCCGCACCAACGCCACCGTGCTGGATCGAGGCCTCGTCGGCGATCTCATCGACCACAACGTCAAGTTCGACGTCAAGCCGCGCGAAGAGGGCTCGTTGCTCATGACGCTGCTGGTGAGCTGGGGCCCCATGCTGCTGCTCATCGGCGTGTGGGTGTACTTCATGCGCCAGATGCAGGGCGGCGGCAAGGGCGGCGCCTTCAGCTTCGGCAAGAGCAAGGCGCGCATGCTGGACGAGAACAACAACACCGTCACTTTTGCGGACGTCGCGGGCTGCGACGAGGCCAAGGAAGAGGTGAAGGAGGTCGTCGACTTCCTGAAGGACCCGCAGAAGTTCCAGAAGCTGGGTGGCCGCATTCCCCGAGGCCTTCTGCTGGTCGGCCCTCCGGGCACCGGCAAGACGCTGCTGGCCAAGTCCATCGCCGGCGAAGCCAAGGTGCCGTTCTTCAGCATCTCGGGCTCGGACTTCGTGGAAATGTTCGTTGGCGTGGGCGCGGCCCGTGTGCGCGACATGTTCGAGAACGCCAAGAAGAACGCGCCCTGCATCATCTTCATCGATGAAATCGACGCCGTCGGCCGCCAGCGTGGCGCGGGCCTGGGCGGCGGCAACGACGAGCGCGAGCAGACTCTCAACCAGATGCTGGTCGAGATGGACGGCTTCGAGACCAACCTTGGCGTGATCGTCGTCGCTGCGACGAACCGCCCGGACATCCTGGACGCTGCGCTGCTCCGCCCCGGCCGCTTCGACCGCCAGGTCTATGTGACGCTGCCGGACATCCGGGGTCGCGAGCAGATCCTGAGCGTGCACATGCGCAAGATCCCGGTGGGCCAGGACGTCAACCCGAGCATCATCGCCCGCGGCACGCCTGGCATGTCCGGTGCCGACCTGGCCAACCTGTGCAACGAAGCCGCGCTCATGGCAGCCCGCCGCAACGCCCGCGTCGTGGAGATGCAGGACTTCGAGAAGGCCAAGGACAAGATCTTCATGGGCCCCGAGCGCAAGAGCATGGTCATGCCCGAGGAAGAGCGCCGCAACACGGCCTATCACGAGTCCGGTCATGCGTTGATCGGCAAGATGCTGCCCAAGTGCGATCCGGTCCATAAGGTCACGATCATCCCCCGCGGTCGTGCGCTCGGCGTGACGATGAGCCTGCCCGAGAACGACCGCTACAGCTACGACCGCGAGTACATGCTGAACCAGATCAGCATGCTGTTCGGTGGCCGGATCGCTGAAGAGGTATTCATGAACCAGATGACGACCGGCGCTTCGAACGACTTCGAGCGTGCCACCAATCTGGCCCGCGACATGGTCATGAAGTACGGCATGAGCGAGGCTCTGGGCCCGATGGTCTATGCCGAGAACGAGGGCGAGGTGTTCCTGGGCCGTTCGGTGACCAAGACCACCAACATGAGCGAGGCCACCATGCAGAAGGTGGACTCGGAAGTGCGTCGCATCATTGACGAGCAGTACGCCCTGGCGCGCCGTCTGATCGAGGAGAACAGCGACAAGATGCACGCCATGGCCAAGGCCCTGCTCGAATGGGAGACCATCGACGCCGAGCAACTGGACGACATCATGGCTGGCCGCGAGCCGCGTCCGCCCAAGGACTTCACGCCGCGCACGCCGTCCTCCGGTGGCGGCGGCAGCGGTGGCGCTCCGGCCGTCAAGCCCGACCCGGCGCCCACCGCAGCATGATGCCGACCGCGCACGGCATGCAGACGGGGCCTTCGGGCCCCGTTTTCTTTGGTTGGCAGGCTGGTCGCTTCCAGCTGGATCTGGCCCGGCCGCTGGTGATGGGCATCGTCAACGTGACGCCCGATTCCTTCTCGGACGGCGGCTCGCATGCCGATGTGTCTTCTGCGCTGGCGCACTGCGAACAACTCCTTTCCGAAGGGGCCGACATTCTCGACATCGGTGGTGAATCCACCCGACCCGGAAGTCCCGCCGTGCCGCTGGAGGAAGAGCTTCGACGGGTCGTGCCGGTGATCCGCGAAGCGGTCCGGCTGGGTGTGCCGCTGTCCATCGACACCTACAAGCCGCAGGTGATGCAGGCCGTGCTCGACCTGGGCGCGGACATCGTCAACGACATCTGGAGCCTGCGGCAGCCAGGCGCCCGCGAGGTCGTGGCGGGCCATCCTCGCTGCGGCGTCTGCCTGATGCACATGCACCGCGATCCGCAGACCATGCAGGTGGCGCCCGTGGAGGGCGACGCCGTGGCTCAGTCGATGGACTTTCTGGCGGAACAGGTGCGTCAGCTTCAAGCCTTGGGCGTGGCCGCCGAGCGCATCGTGATCGACCCTGGCGTGGGCTTCGGCAAGACGGTTGAGCAGAACTTCGCACTTTTGGCGCGCCAGCAGGCCTTCGTGCGACTTGGTTTCCCAATTCTTGCGGGATGGTCGCGAAAATCCTCGCTCGGTGCCGTCACTGGCCTGGCGGAGGCGTCGCAACGTGTCCTGCCCAGCGTGGTGGCCGCAGTGCTCGCGGCGGATCGTGGGGCTCGCGTGCTCCGTGTCCACGACGTGCGCGAGACGGTGCAGGGGTTGGCCGTGTGGTCAGCCATGCGGGCCCAGACTCCGGCCCATCGACCACAACAACAAGAACCCGACACATGACCAGACAGTATTTCGGCACGGACGGTATCCGTGGCACCGTGGGGCAGGCCCCGATCACCCCCGACTTCGTGCTGCGCCTCGCGCATGCGGTGGGGCGCGTGCTCAAGCGCAAGGAGGCTCGGCCCACCGTCCTCATCGGCAAGGACACGCGCATTTCCGGCTACATGCTGGAGTCGGCCATGGAGTCCGGCTTCAACTCTGCCGGCGTCGACGTGCTGCTGCTCGGTCCTTTGCCCACGCCCGGCGTCGCTTACCTGACCCGTGCGCAGCGGGCCAGCCTGGGTGTGGTGATCAGCGCGAGCCACAACGCCTATCCCGACAACGGCATCAAGTTCTTCAGCGCACAAGGCACCAAGCTCAGTGATGAATGGGAGGCCGAGGTCGAAGCCGCTCTCGCCGAGCCGCCCGTGTGGGTCGACTCCGCCGGGTTGGGCCGTGCCCGTCGGCTGAGCGATGCCGCGGGCCGCTACATCGAGTTCTGCAAGAGCACCTTCCCGACCGACCTCAGCCTGCGCGGCATGCGCCTGGTGGTGGACGCAGCGCACGGCGCGGCCTACCAGGTGGCGCCCAACATCTTCCACGAGTTGGGTGCGGATGTGGCCAGCATCGGCGTGCGGCCCGACGGACTCAACATCAACAAGGGCGTGGGTGCCACCCATCCCGGCGCCTTGGTGGCCGAGGTCAAGGCGCAGGGTGCGGATTACGGCATCGCGCTCGACGGCGACGCCGATCGCCTGCAGATGGTCGATGCGTCGGGGCGGCTGTTCAACGGCGACGAGCTGCTGTACCTGATGGCCATGGACCGCGTGGCACGCGGCACGCCAGTGGAAGGCGTGGTCGGCACGCTGATGACCAACAAGGCGGTGGAGGTGGCGCTGCGCAATGCCGGCATCGACTTCGTTCGCGCCAGGGTGGGTGACCGCTACGTGCTGGAAGAGCTGGATCGTCGGGGCTGGCTGTTGGGCGGCGAAGGCTCGGGGCACCTGCTCGCGCTGGACCGTCACACCACCGGGGACGGCCTGGTCAGTGCGCTCCAGGTGCTTCAGGCCATCGTGCGGCGGGGGCGCAGCATGGCCGAACTGCTGGCCGAGGTGCAGCTCTTCCCGCAGAGCCTGGTCAACGTGCGGCTCGTCCCGGGGCAGGACTGGAAGTCCAATCCAGCCCTCGCCGAGGAAAGTGCCCGGGTGGAGGCCGAATTGGGCGATCAGGGCCGGGTGCTGATCCGTGCCAGCGGCACGGAGCCGCTGCTGCGTGTGATGGTGGAGGCCCCCGAGGAGGCGCGTGCCCAGGCGTTGGCCTCGCGGATTGCGGCCACGGTCGCGGCGGCCTGAACGCGGCGGCATGCAAGCGCGCGTCGTGGCCGTCCACGCCAGCACCGTGCATGGCTTCTCCAAGTTCGAGGAGGACCACATCGTGCTGGTCGAAGGGCAGGGGGTCGAAGGGGATGCCCATGCGGGCAAGACCGTGAAGCACCGCTCGCGCGTGGCCCGCAATCCGCAGCAGCCCAACTTGCGCCAGGTGCACCTGCTGCCTGCCGAACTGTTCGACGAGTTGCTGCCGAGGGGCTTCCCGGTCTTTCCCGGCGAAATGGGTGAGAACATCACGACGCGTGGCCTGGACCTTCTGAGCCTGCCGACCGGCACGCGGCTGCGGATCGGCGCAAGCGCCGAACTGATGCTCACGGGCCTGCGCAATCCATGCAAGCAGATCGACCGCTTCCAGCCCGGGTTGATGGCCGCAGTGCTGGACCGCGATGCCGAGGGCCATACCGTGCGCAAGGCAGGCGTGATGGCCATCGTGACCGCGGGTGGTTCGGTGGCCGCCGGTGACGCGATCACCGTCGTCCTGCCTGCACAACCCTATCGTCCCTTGGAACCTGTCTGATGCGCACCCACCTCGTCGACTACCTCGATCCGCAGCAGGCCGACGCGCTGGTGCGGCTGCTCGATGCCTATGCTTGCGATCCGGCCGGTGGTGGGCAACCGCTGGACGCCGAAGCCAAACGCCAGTTGCCGGCCGCCCTTGCAGCCCGCCCGCAGGCCTTCAGCGTTCTGGCCTATGACGCGCAGGACGAGCCCGTCGGGCTCATCAACTGCTTCGAAGGTTTTTCCACCTTTGCCTGCCGGCCGCTGGTGAATGTCCACGACGTGGTGGTGCTGGCGCATGCGCGCGGGCAGGGCGTGGCGCAGCAAATGCTGGCTGCCGTGGAGGAAGAGGCCCGCCGGCGCGGCGCCTGCAAGCTGACGCTGGAAGTGCTTTCGGGCAATGCGCCCGCGCTCAACGCCTACCGGCGCGCGGGTTTCGATGGCTACGAGCTCGACCCGGCGTACGGCAAGGCAATCTTCCTTCAGAAGAAGCTCTAGCTCGCCTGCTGTCGTCCGCGCGTGATCACGCTCGATCGGCAGTGACGCGACCCTGGAAGCAAAAAGCCGCTGCAGCCCGTCGAGGCTGCAGCGGCTCTTGTCTCTGTGCGGCCCTGAACTCAGAAGCGCGTGACGGGCGGCTCGATCGGCGTCTTGTCCGCCGCGTACTTGCCCAGTTCCCACTTCGCAATGGCATTGCGGTGCACTTCGTCCGGGCCGTCGGCGAAGCGCAGCGTGCGGGCATTGGCGTAGGCATAGGCCAGCGGGAAGTCATCGCTCATGCCACCGCCACCATGCACCTGCATTGCCCAGTCGATCACCTGGCAGGCCATGCTTGGCGCCACCACCTTGATCATGGCGATGTCCGTCTTGGCGACCTTGTTGCCGGCGACGTCCATCAGCCAGGCGGCCTTGAGCGTCAGCAGGCGGGCCATGTCGATGCGGCAGCGTGCTTCGGCAATGCGCTCCTGCGTCACCGTCTGCGCGGCCACGGCCTTGCCGAAGGCAACGCGGGAAGACGCGCGGCGGCACATGAGCTCCAGCGCACGTTCGGCCAGGCCGATCAGGCGCATGCAGTGGTGGATGCGGCCTGGGCCCAGGCGGCCCTGGGCGATCTCGAAGCCTCGGCCTTCACCCAGCAGGATGTTGCTGGCCGGCACGCGCACGTTCTCGAACACCATCTCCATGTGGCCATGGGGCGCGTCGTCGTAGCCCATCACGTTGAGCGGACGCAGGATCTTGATGCCGGGCGTGCCCTCGGGCACCAGCACCATGCTCTGCTGCGAATGCTTGGGCGCCTCCGGGTCGGACTTGCCCATGGTGATGAAGACCTTGCAGCGCGGGTCGCCGGCGCCCGAGATCCACCACTTGCGGCCGTTGATGACGTACTCGTCGCCCTGGCGTTCGATGCGGGTTTCGATGTTGGTGGCATCGCTGGAGGCCACCGCCGGTTCGGTCATGGCGAAGGCCGAGCGGATCTTGCCGTCGAGCAGCGGCGTCAGCCATTGCTCGCGATGCGCATCGGAACCGTAGCGTGCGATGGTCTCCATGTTGCCGGTGTCGGGCGCCGAGCAGTTGAAGACCTCGGATGCCCATGGCACACGGCCCATCAACTCAGCCAACGGCGCGTACTCCATGTTGGTGAGGCCACCGCCCTTCTTCTTGGCCAGTTCTGCGGTGTCGTTGGGCAGGAACAGGTTCCACAGGTCCTGGGCGCGGGCCTTGTCTTTCAGGCGCTCGATCACCTGCAGCGGCGTCCAGCGCTTGCGGGCGGCCGTATTGGCTTCCATCTCCTGCGCATACTCCGCCTCGGCCGGAAAGATGTACTCGTCCATGAAGTCGCTGACGCGCTTCTGCAGGTCCTTGACCTTGGGGGAAAAATCGAACTCCATGCTGTCTCCGGTGGTGGGTGTCGGGTCGTGAAAAGCGGCGCTGTCCTCAGGCGCGCTGGGCGAATTGCCAGGCCAACTGCGCCATGGGACGGGCGCCCTTGGCGGAATTGACCGCCTGCTCGCTGGAGGCGGTGCCGGCTTCCACCCGCTTGGCGATGCCTTGCAGGATGGCGGCGATACGGAACAGGTTGTAGGCGAGGTAGAAGTTCCAGTCCTGCGCCAGCGCCTCGGGGGTGGTGAGCCCTGTGCGCTCGCAGTAGCGGCGCACGTAGTCCTTCTCGGACGGAATGCCGAGAGGCGCCAAGTCCACCCCGCCGATGCCGCGGAAGGTGCCTGCCGGGATGTGCCAAGACATGCAGTGGTAGCTGAAATCGGCCAGCGGATGGCCCAGCGTGGACAACTCCCAGTCCAGGACCGCGATGACGCGCGGCTGATCGGCCGCGAACATGATGTTGTCGAGGCGGTAGTCGCCGTGGACGATCGACACCTTCGAGGCATCGAGTGCGCTGGCCGGAATGTTGGCCGGCAGCCACTCGAGCAGGCGCTCCATCTCGTCGATGGGCTGCGACAACTCGCCGGCGCCATCGGTGGAGGCCTTGTACTGCTTGCTCCAGCGGCCGATCTGGCGCTCGAAGTAGTTGCCGGGCTTGCCGTAGTCGCCCAGGCCGCGAGAGGCGAAGTCGACCGTATGCAGCGCCGCCATGACGCGGTTCATCTCGTCGTAGATCGCGGTGCGCTCGGCATTGGACATGCCGGGCAGCGTCTGGTCCCACAGTACGCGGCCCTGCATGCACTCCATGACGTAGAAGGCGCGGCCGATCACCGATTCGTCCTCGCACAGGGCCAGCATCTTCGGCACGGGCACATCGGAGCCTGCCAGGCCATGCATCACCTTGTATTCGCGCTCCACGGCATGGGCCGAGGGCAGCAGCTTGGCCACCGGGCCTGGCTTGGCGCGCATCACGTACTGACGGCCGGGCGTCAGCAGCTTGTACGTGGGATTGGACTGGCCGCCCTTGAACATCTCGATGCTCAATGGGCCCTTGAAGTCTTCCACGTGCGTGGTGAGCCAGGCTTCGAGAGCCTGCACGTCGACCGCATGCTGGGAGGACACCGCGCGGGTGCCGACGAAGGTGCTGAAGTCCTGGCTCATGTCTCTTGGCTTTTTCTTTGTTCTTGAAAGGGAGCGGGGCGGCCCTGTCGCGCCCCGCACGGCGCGCTCAGCTGTCCGCCTGCGAGATGCGGGTGAGCGCGTCGCGGTCCAGCACCACCAGCCCCGCCGGCTCGATGCGGATCGCGCCCTCGCGCTCCATCGTCTTGAGTTCCTGGTTGACGCGCTGACGCGAGGCACCCAGCAATTGCGCCAACTCTTCCTGTGCCAGCTGCAGGCCGATGCGCGTCTGGCTTCCGTCGGCCAGATTGGGGACGCCGTAGCTGCGCACCAGATGCACCAGCTGCTTGGCCAGCCGCGCCCGAAGGGGCAGGGTGTTCAGGTCTTCCACCAGGCCAAAGAGCGTGCGGATGCGTCGCGCCTGCAGGCGCATCAGCGCCTCGTACAACTCCACGTGGGCGGTGAGGATCTTGTTGAAGTCCGCACGTGCCACGCACAGGATGGTCGTGTCGCCATGCGCATAGGCGTCGTGCGTGCGCCGGTCGCCATCGAACATCGCGACGTCCCCGAACCAGATGCCCGGCTCGACGTACGTCAGCGTCACTTGCTTGCCCGAGACCGCCGTCGAACTCACACGCACCGCGCCCTTCGCACAGGCGATCCACTGGTCTGGCGGATCGCCCCGTGCGGCGATCAGGTCGCCGTCCTTGTAGCGTTTGACGAAGGCACATCGGAGGATGTCGTGACGGAGCGAAGGGGAGAGTGAAGTGAACCAGCGGCCACTGTTGATGGCTTCTCGTTCTTCGATGGTAAGAATGGGGTCATCCATGGCGTGTCGTTTGCGTGACTGGATCTTGCGGGCTTGTCGCAGGGGCGACCAGCATGCTCATTGGTAGTGCGGCGTGGTCTTGCCGAGGAAAGCGCCGATGCCGATGCCGGCGTTGGCATGGTGGAGGTTGCGCACGAAGTGTTCGCGCTCCTGGCCCAACTGCTCGCCGAGCGTGCGGCCCCGGGCCTCGCCCAGAAGCTCCTTGATGCTGGCCAGCGCATTGGGAGCACGGGCCTCCAGCTTCTGGGCAAGGGCCATCGCTTCGTCCAGCGCATTGCCGGTCTCGGTCAGCGTGTTGACCAGGCCGAGTTCGTGCAGGCGCGATGCGGTGATGCGCTCACCGTTCATCAGCCATTCGGTGGCCAGTTGTCGCGGCAGCCACTGCGCCAGATGCCAGCTGAGGCCACCATCGGGGGACAGGGCAACGTTGCTGTATGACGCCGCGAACACGGCATCGCGCGCCGAGATCACCAGATCGCACGCCATGGCCAACGAGAACCCCGCGCCGGCGGCGGCACCTTCCACGGCGGCGATCACCGGCTTCGGAAAACTGCGGATGGCCTCGATCCAGTTGTGCAGTGCGTCGATGCTTTCGGCCTGCACGCTGGGATCGCGCTCCCGGTTGGACTGCAGCCGCTGCAGTGACCCGCCTGCGCAAAACCAGCGGCCTTCGCCGACCAGCACCACGCAGCGTATTTCGGCATTGCTGCCAGCGCCGTACAGGGCCTCGACGCCAGCGGCGTACATCTCGGGGCCGAGCGCGTTGCGCTGGGCAGGATTGGACAGGGTCAGCACCATCGTGCGGCCCTGTGTGGTGCTCTTCAATTCCGCGCTCATCGGGAAGGCTCCGTGGCAGCGTCGGGCCGGGGCGAAAGAGGCATGGCAGTTGTCTCCAGAAATACAAAAAACCCGGCGATTGTCATCGTCGGGAGGGTGTCGCAATGCGGGGGAAATGGCGTCGAGGCGAGGCCAATTGCGTCGGGATGCGGGGCGGAGGCGCCAGCCCTGTTAGAAATATGCATCTTGTTTGTTCATAAACGTCAGGGTGGTGTGAAAATATTTAAACCTTTTACTTCCCCTCGACGCCCCGCTGTGCCTCCGAAACCTGCATCGACTGCTTCGTTTGTACTCGGACTGGGGCTTGTGCTTCCCGTTGCCGCCTCGGCGTTGACGATCGGCCGGCCGGAAGGGGCGGTGTGGATCGGCAAGCCGCTCGATCTGCGCGTGCCCGTGCAACTGGAGGGCAGCGGCGGTGCGTGTCCCTCGGTCGGTGTGAAGCTGGGCGATGCCACGCTCTCCGACCGCGACTTCGGCACCACCGTGGAGCCGGGGCGTTCGCCGGACGCGCCCTGGCTGCGCATCCGCACCACCCGGCCGATCGACGAGCCGGTCGTCACAGTGAACGTGCGTGTGGGTTGCGGCGCCACGATGGTGCGTGAGTTCGCGCTGCTGGCCGACCCGCCCCCGGTTTCGGCCATCGATGCGGACCGCGCCGAGCGAGCGTTGGGCGCGTCGCTGCCGCCCATGGGTGCTCAGCCGCCGCGCTCCGGGGCGCGCAGCACCGAGGGGCGCAGTGCCTCCACCGGCGCGCGCACGCGCGACACCGCACCGGCGCCGCGTGCCGGTGGTGCGGTCCGGGCCGCACCGCGGACCCCCGCGCTCACCACCGGCGGACGGCTGCGTGTAGATGCGCTCGATCCCCGCGCAGCGGCTGCGGCCGCCGGTGCTGCCGGCATCGCTGCCGCGTCCGGCGCTGCAGACGACTACACCTTGCCGCCCGCCTGGCTCAAGATCGCCACCCGGCTGAGGAACATCGAGGCCGGTGCCGTTGCGCCACTGCCTCAGGGTGGTGCGAGCGATGCCGCCGCCACGCCGGCCGGTGCGGCGAGCGCCCCCCAGGACGCGCAGTCCGCCGACCGCCAGAGCGCGGCGCTGCGCGCACAGATGGCCCAGCGCGACCGCACCATCGAAAGCCTCAGGACCGAGCTGGCGCAGGCCCGCGAGGCCGCCTCGGAAAGGCCGTGGTGGCTCTGGCCGTTGCTGCTGTTGCTGGCCGTGCTGCTCGCCGTGGCCGGCGTGTTGTGGCGCCGTGCCAGGCGCCAGGCGGCGGAGTCATCCTGGTGGCAGCCCAGCGAGGTGGAGCCGTATGCCGATCTGCCTGCGGATCCGCCAATCAAGCCCGCTGGCCTGGCAGCCGTCGCCGCTGCCGGCGATATCGCGGGTGCCGGTGCCACGCCTGCCCCCGTGGCGGTGGCGGCCGACCCGGGGCCGGACACCATTTCCACGCTTCCCCCGGATGGGCCCGAGCCGGTGAGCGCCGACAGGCTGCTCGACGTGCAGCAGCAGGCCGAGTTCTGCCTGTCGCTCGGGCAGTTCGATCAGGCCGTCGGCGTGCTGGCCGATCACCTGGACGAGTACGGCGTCACCAGCCCGCTCATGTACATGGAACTGCTGCGGCTGTTGCATTCCCAGGGGCGCAAGGCCGATTACGACACCACACGGCGCGAATGCCGCAAGGCGCTGGGGCTCGAGTTGCCGGCCTATGACGACTTCCAGGACGAAGGTCGTTCGCTGGCGGCCTATCCCGAGGCGGTCGAGCGCATCGAGAAGGCGTGGCCGCGCCGGGAGGTGTTGGGCGTCATCGAAGGCTTCCTGTTCCAGGCCGTGGACTCGCAGGGCCGCGCGCCCTTCGACCTGCCCGCGTATCGTGAGCTGCTGGCCCTGTATGGCGCTGCCCAGGAGCGCATCGCGAACGGCAGCATGATGATGGCCAGCGATGCCGGGACGACCTCGGCGATGGGGTTGCTGGCGCCGATGGCCGTCTCGCAGCCGCCGACCGCGCCGCTGCCGCTGGCGGCGGGGACAGGCGGGGGCGCGGCGACTCCTGTCGTGTCAGGGCCGCCTCCCGGCACGATCGACTTCGACCTTTCAGACCTGGAAGCGTCGTCCATCGACACCATCCCCAAGGCGCTGAAGGGTCGCACGCTCCCCGCCGAGCCGGCGCCACCCGCCGCACACGAAGCCGATCCGGCGCTGACCGTGCCGAACGATTTCGACCCGGTGCCGCCGGACTTCCAGCTCTTCGATCCGGAACTCGAGGACAGCATCCGGCCGGGCGCGTCCATCAAGAAGCCGCCGACACCTTGAGCCTGGGTCGGCTGGGTCGGCCGGTCGCCCGCCCGCCGTGTCTCAGGCGGTAGCGCGGCCGCGTCGGCCCAGATTCAGGCTCAGCAGCATGGCGGCCACCAGGCACGCCAAGCCGCACCAGTTCATCCACGAAGACGTGCCGCGGGCGAGCAGCCAGCCCCCCAGCCCTGCGCCTGCCGCCTGACCCATGTACATCGCGGAACTGTTGAGCGCGATGGACGCAGAGGCCAGCGTGGGCGCCAGCCCCACCAGCCTGGCCTGCTGCGACGAGTTGGCGGCGAAGCAGCCCAGGCCCCAGGGCAGCAGGACGGCCGTCAGCGCCGTCCAGCCCAAGGCCAGGCCCAAAGGCCACAACAGCAGGCTGACGCTGATCAGCGCCATCGCGAGCATCGCCATCCCGGCACTGCCCAACCGGTCCATGTAGCGCGTGGCCAGCAGATTGCCCACCACGCCGCACAGGCCAATCCATAACCAGATCAGGCTGAGTTCGCCTGGGCCCGCGTGCAGTCGCTGGACGAGCAGCGGCCCGAAATAGCTGAAGAGCACGAACTGCCCCGCTGCCTGAAGCAGCGTGATGCCCACGACGGGCATCAGGATCGGATGACGCAGCACCTGCAACCAGCCTTCGCGCGAAAGCGGGGCAGGCTTGACCCCGGCCGGCATGGTGCGCCAGACCCACAGGGCGCCAATCGCCGTCAGGGCGGCGATGACGCCGAAGGCCGCGCGCCAGCCCCAATGCCCGCCGAGGTAGGCGGCCATCGGCAATCCGAGCACCGAGGCCAGGGACCATCCCAGGAAGATGAAGGCCACGGCCGCTGCGCGCCTGTGCGGTGGCACCAGCATGCCTACGCAAGCGGCCGCCTGGGGGGTGAAGACCGCGGGCGCGACCAGCGTGGCCATGCGGACAGGTAGCAGGGCGCCCAGCGTCGGCATCAGCGCAGACGCCAGGTGTCCAAGGGCAAACCAGGCCAGCGAGACGGCGAGGAGACGGCGTCTGTCCCAGCCCGCCACCAGGCCGGCCAGCAGCGGGGCGCCGACACACACCACCAATGCGCCGGCGGTAATCAACTGCCCCACCGCGGCGATGGAGGTCGAAAACGAAGCGGCCAACTCGGGCAGCGTGCCCGGCACCACCATCACGCCCGTGCCGATGGCGAAATTGCCGAAGAGCAAGGCCCACAGCGCCCCAGGCCAGGGCGCCTCGCGCCTCACCGGCGCACCTGCAGCGCCCCGGGATTGACGATGTTCGTGGGATTGCCGCGGATGAAGCTCACGACGTTGTCGAAGGCCTGGCCGAAGTAGAGCTCATAGCTCTCCTGCTCGACGTAGCCAATGTGCGGCGTGCAGATGCAGTTCTCGAGGCGCAGCAGCGCATGGCCTTGAAGGGGCGGTTCACTCTCGAAGACGTCGATGGCCGCCATGCCCGGCCGTCCACGGTTGAGTGCAGCGAGCAGGGCGTCGGACTCGACGAGTTCAGCCCGGCTGGTGTTGACGAACAGCGACGTCGGCTTCATGCGGGACAGATCCTCCAGCCTCACCAGACCGCGCGTGTCGTCATTCAGCCGAAGGTGCAGGGTGAGCACATCCGCCATCTCGAAGAGCGCCTCGCGGCTGGGCGCCGTCTGGAAGCCGTCGTTGCGTGCGCGCTCGCAGCTCGCGTCACGGCCCCAGATCACAACCTGCATGCCAAAGGCCTGTCCGTACCGCGCCACCAATTGGCCGATGCGGCCATAGCCCCAGATGCCGAGCGTCTTGCCCTTGAGCACGGAGCCCAGGCCGAAATTGGGCGGCATCGACGCGGACTTGAGCCCGGACTGCTGCCACGCGCCGTGCTTGAGGTTGCTGATGTATTGCGGCAGGCGGCGCGTGGCCGCCATGATCAGTGCCCATGTGAGTTCGGCCGGTGCCAGGGGAGAGCCGGTGCCTTCGGCCACGGCCACGCCGTACTCGGTACATGCATTCACGTCCACATGACCACCCACGCGGCCCGTCTGCGAGATCAGCTTGAGGCGTGGCAGCTTCTCGACGAGCTGGCGGGAGATCTGGGTGCGCTCGCGGATCAGCACGATCACGTCCGCGTCCCGCAGCCTGACCGACAACTGCCCGATGCCCTTGACCGTGTTGGTGTAGACCTTGGCGGTGTAGGCGTCCAGCTTGGAGGCGCAGCGCAGCTTGCGTACGGCGTCCTGGTAGTCGTCGAGAATCACGATGTTCATGGCCGCCCATTTTGCCTCCGGCTCCGGCGGTCTTCCGCTCGTCCTCGAAAGGAGAGCGTCTGTCGCGCGACGTCAGTGCAGCGTGCTGCCAGATGGCCGGGCGGCTTCGCGCAATTCCTTCTCGACGAGGCGGTCGAGTTCGGCGCAGACGTCGGCCATGCGGCCGGCAATCACCAGTCTCGAACCGTGGGAGCGCGGCTCTCCCGACTCCACCACCCGCACGACGCGCAGCGGGGGGCGCTCGGCTGCATCGCGCCGGCTGCTTGCGGCATGCCGCATCTCCCGGCCGGGGCGAGGGCGGACATTCACATAATGCAGCTCCGTTGCATTGAGTCCACTGCTGCGGCGGGCATCGGCGTGGCGGGCAACCCAGGACTGGATCGGGGCGAAAAGACTGGACAAGGCGAGCAGAGCGGTTCCCATGTTGAACTCCTGAGGATCGGAAGGGGTTTGGACACAGGCAGGATTGAGAAGCGAAGCCGACGCACCAGGGTGATGGCCATCCGGCCATACGCCCGCCACCTGGCGCGGCAGCAGCAAATGACGGTGGGGGCTACATCAGCATCGTGTTGCGGATCAGGCCGACGGCCAGGCCTTCGATCTCGAACGGCTCGCCGGGCTGGACGATGATGGTGGGGTAGTCGGGGTTCTCGGCATGAAGTTCGACCACGTCCTTGAGCCGCTTGAGCCGCTTGACGGTGACCTCGTCGCCCAGCCGGGCCACCACGATCTGGCCGTTGCGTGCCTCGCGGGTGCTTTGCACTGCAAGCAGGTCGCCGTCCATGATGCCGGCGTCGCGCATCGACATGCCGCGCACCTTGAGCAGGTAGTCGGGGCGATGCTGGAACAGCGTGCTTTCGACGTAATAGGTCTGGTCGACATGTTCCTGCGCCAGGATGGGGGCACCAGCTGCGACGCGGCCGATGAGCGGGAGGGACAGCTGCGACAGGCCAGGAATGGGCAGCGAGAACTGCGGCGTGCGGCTCTCCTGCAGGTTGCGCAGCGCCTCGCTCTTGAGCCGGATGCCACGCGAGGTGCCGCTCACCAGCTCGATGACGCCCTTTCGCGCGAGGGCCTGCAGGTGCTCTTCGGCAGCATTGGCGGACTTGAAGCCCAACTCGGCAGCAATCTCGGCGCGTGTCGGCGGCGCGCCCGTGCGAGCCATGGTGGCGCGGATCAACTCGAGAATCTGCTGCTGTCGGGCGGTAAGCTTGACCGACGCGGTGGGAGTGGGCACTTTGAGCATGTGTCTGCGGCTCCAGCGGTTGATGCACATACTGTGTGCATATCCAGTGTCTGTATTTTTAACCAGTTTTCAAACCGTTGACAAGTCCTCATCTCACCCCCGCCCATCCCTCCCGCGTCGTGGTGCTCGGCACCGGAGGCACGATTGCCGGACGTGCGGCGATTGCTGGCGACAACCTCGGCTACGTGGCCGGACAGGTGGAGGTCGGCGAGCTCCTCGCGGACGTGCCGATTCCTGAAGGCATCACCTGGGCCGCCGAACAGGTGTGCAACCTCGACAGCAAGGACATGTCGCATGCGCACTGGCGGGCGCTGGCCTCCCGGTGCCAGCAACTGCTCGATGACCCAGGCGTGCGCGGCATCGTCATCACCCATGGCACGGACACGCTGGAAGAGACGGCGTTCTTCCTCGGCGAGGTGCTGATGGCGCACAAGCCTGTGGTGCTCACCTGCGCCATGAGGCCGGCGAGCTCCGCCGCCCCGGATGGCCCGCAGAACCTGCGAGACGCCTTGGCCGTGGCGGTGGCCGAACGCGCGCGGGGTGTGCTTGCGGTCTGCGCCGGCACCATCCATCGCGCCCGGCAGGTGCGCAAGGTGCACACTTATCGGCTCGATGCCTTTTCCTCGGGCGAAAGCGGACCGGTCGGCTTCGTGGAGGAGGGGCGCATTCGGCGCGTCTGTGCGTGGCCCGAGGTGCTGGCCCCGAGGCTTTCCGCCCAGCGGCTGCCTGCCGCCGATCTCTGGCCTTCGGTGCAGATCATCACCAGTCATGCAGGGGCCGACACGGCATTGGTCGATGCGCTTGTCCAGGCCGGCGGCGTGGATGGCATCGTGGTGGCGGCGACTGGCAATGGCACAGTCCACGAGAGCCTCCAGGAGGCGCTCGCGAAGGCGCAGGCTGCGGGAATCGCCGTGGTACGTGCCACCCGCTGTGCGGACGGGGCGGTGCTGTCGAGTGGCGAGGATCGTTGTCCCCATGCCTTCGACCTGTCCCCGGTGAAGGCGCGCATCTCGCTGATGCTCCATCTGATGGACAGCCGCCATCGACCTGCATGAAGCAAAAAGGCCGGGCCTTGCGGCCGGCCTTTGGCGTGGGAATGCCGAGGGCGTAAGCCCCGGGGCGTGAGGGTCAGCCCTCGAGCGCAGCCATCGCGCGGCGTGTGATCTCGTCGACCGTGCCCACGCCGCTGATCGCGCGGTACTTGGGCGCGTTGACGGGGTCCTGCTCGGCCCACTTCGCGTAGTAGTCCACCAGCGGGCGCGTCTGCTGGCTGTAGACGTCGAGACGCTTGCGCACCGTCTCTTCCTTGTCGTCCTCGCGCTGGATCAGGTCTTCGCCGCTCACGTCGTCTTTGCCTTCGACCTTTGGCGGGTTGAAGCGCACGTGATAGGTACGGCCGGAGGCCGGGTGCGAGCGCCGACCGCTCATGCGTTCGATGATGTCGGAGAAGGGGACGTCGATCTCCAGCACATAGTCCAGCTTGACGCCGGCCGCCTTCATCGCATCGGCCTGGGGAATGGTGCGCGGAAAGCCATCGAACAGGAAGCCATTGGCGCAGTCGGGCAGTGCGATACGTTCCTTGACGAGGTTGATGATGAGGTCATCGCTCACCAGCGCCCCGGCGTCCATCACGGTCTTGGCCTGGAGTCCGAGCGGCGTGCCCGCCTTCACGGCGGCGCGCAGCATGTCACCGGTGGAGATCTGGGGAATGCCGAACTTCTGGCAGATGAAGGTGGCCTGTGTGCCTTTGCCGGCGCCCGGCGCGCCCAACAGGATGAGTCTCATGGTGTCCTCGGAAGCTTTTTATGGAAATCGTGTGGGCGAGCAGTGCCGGCTCCTCCGGGCGCGCCATCCCGGCGAGGATAGCATGCGCCCCCCGCACCGATGGGCGTCCGCCACCCCTTCAGAAATGCAGGCGCACGCGGGCCAGATCCTCGGGCGTGTCGACACCCGTGCCCGGTGCGTGCGGGGTCACGTGCACGGCGATGCGATGGCCATGCCACAGCACCCGAAGCTGTTCGAGCGATTCGACGCGCTCCAGCGGTGAAGCTGCCAAGCCCGGGAAGCTGCGCAGGAAGCCGGCGCGGTAGGCGTAGATGCCGATGTGGCGAAGCGCCGGGTGGTCCGCGGAAAGCCTGGGCGGCAACCCGCCGTCGCGCCAGAAGGGCAGGGGAGAACGGCTGAAGTAGAGCGCCTGCCCTGCCGCGTCGAGCACCACCTTCACGACGTTGGGGTTGACGAAGTCGGCCTCGTCCTCGATGGCGTGCGCCGCCGTGCCCATGGGCGTGTCCGGGCGGGCGGCCAGCGACTGGGCGACGGCGTCGATCAGGGTCGGGTCGATGAGCGGCTCGTCGCCCTGGACATTGACCACGATGGTGTCGTCGGCCAACCCGAGCAGGGTGCAGGCCTCGGCCAGGCGGTCACTGCCGCTGGGATGGTCGGCGCGGGTGAGCAGGGCCTGCACACCAGCTGCCTCGCAGGCCTGTACGATGCGCGGATCGTCGCAGGCCACGCACACGGTGCTGGCGCCCGAACGTGCGGCTTGCTGCGCCACTCGCACCACCATCGGGAGGCCGCCGATATCCGCCAGGGGTTTATCGGGCAGGCGCGTCGACTTCATGCGCGCCGGAATCAGGACGGTGAAGCTCACAGGCCGAGTTCTTCGTCCGTGAGCGGGCGCGCCTCGTTTTCGAGCATCACAGGAATGCCATCGCGCACCGGGTAGGCGAGGCGTGCACTGCGCGACCACAGTTCCTGACGCGCGGCGTCCCATTGCAGCGGTCCCTTGGTGACCGGGCAGACCAGCAGTTCAAGCAGCTTCGGATCCATCGAGGGATGATAGCCGCGCGTCGAGGGCCTCGAAGAAGGCCGGCTCGATGGAGAACTCCAGCGGCACGGCCAGCGCCGAGGGCGCGCGTGTCCAGAGTTTGGCCGCATCCTTTTCCGTGCAGAGCAGCTGCACGCCCTCGGGCGGTGCCCAGTCCGTGTAGTCATGGTGATCCGGCAGCGCGATGCAGCGCTGCAGTCGCAGGCCCCGCGCCCGCAGCATGTCGAAGAAACGCTGGGGCTGGGCGATGCCCGCGACTGCCACCAGATCGTCCCGCGCCGCCAGTTCGGGCAGGAGCACGGGCTGCTTCCGCTGGTCAAGCGCGTGCGCTGCCAGCGCCCGATGTCCGCGGAAGCCCGCGAAGGCCGGTTGCTCGCCGGTGTGCAGCACCAGATCGCACTGGCGCGGCCAGGGCTCGCGCAGCGGGCCTGCCGGCAGCAGCCAGCCGTTGCCGACGCCGCGGTCGTCGAACACGCAGATCTCCACATCGCGTGCCAGCGGCAGGTGCTGCAGACCATCGTCGGCGACGATGAGGCGGGTGTCCGGATGCAGCGCCAGGAGCCGGCGCCCGGCGGCCACCCGGTCGGCATCGACCACCACGGGCGCGCCAGTCGCGCGATGAATCAGCAGAGGTTCGTCCCCCACGTCGCGCGGATCGCTGTCGGCGTGGACGACCTGCCCCTCCCGCGTGCGCCGCCCATGTCCTCGGGAGATGACGCCAACCGGCCAGCCCTGGGCCCGCGCATGCCGGACCAGCGACACCACCACGGGTGTCTTGCCTGCGCCGCCTGCCACCACGTTGCCGACCACGACAACGGGCACGGGCAGCCGGTGCACCGTACGCCAGCCACGGGCATACGCCTGCCGCCGAACGGCTGCAAGCAGGCCGAAGAGCCACGCCAGCGGCCGGAGCATCCAGGCCCGTGCGCCGCGGCGCTCCCAGACGTCGGCCGTCAGCACGTCAGCGGGCCGCCTTGCCCGAGGTCTGCGTCGCAAAGGTGATCTGCATCAGCCCCGCACGCCGCGCCGCCTCCATCACGGTGATGACCGACTGATGGGCGGCGGCGGCATCTGCGCTGATGATGAGGATCGGCGCCGGAGCGCCGGCGTCGACCTTGGCGAGCGGCGCGAGGGCGCTGGCCAGGGCCTCCACGCTGCGGTCCGGCAGTGCCTGCCGGTCGACGGCATACCGGCCGTCCGCCGCCACCGCCACCACGATCTCGCGCGGGCGGGTGGTGGCCGTCTCGGCGTCGGCCGTGGGCAGTCGGACTTCCATCTCGGTGAAGCGGTTGTAGGTGGTCGACAGCATCAGAAAGATCAGGATCACCAGCAGCACGTCGATGAAGGGGATCAGGTTGATCTCCGGCTCGTCGCGTGACGCGGCCCGCAGTTGAATTCGTCCGCTGCGGCGACTCCCCGGCGCGGAGGCGGGGCGGGCGCCCCCCGGCAGGGGCGCGCTCATGGGCGGGGGGCCGCCCGCAACCCGGCCAAGTGTTGGGCGAAGCGCTCGCCGGCCAGTTCGAGGTGCAGCAGATAGCCGTCGACGCGGCTGCGGAAGTAGCGCCAGAAGATCAGCGTGGGCACCGCCACGATCAGGCCGAAGGCCGTGTTGTAGAGCGCGATGGAGATGCCGTGCGCCAGTTGCGCCGGATTGCCGGCCGCGCCGGTTCCCGGTGCCTGCGAGCCGAAGATCTCGATCATGCCGATGACGGTGCCCAGCAGGCCGAGCAGTGGCGCCGCCGAGGCAATGGTGGCGAGCGCCGGCAGATAGCGTTCGAGCCGGTGGGCGATCGCCCGGCCCGAGGTCTCCATGGCCGTGCGCGCTTCATCCGCCGGATGGCCCGCGCCGGCCTGGGCGGCACGGAAGCCGCTGGCGAGCATCTCGCCCAGCGCCGAATTCCTTTCCAGCTTGGCGATCACGTCGGCGGGAGGAATGCCGTCCTGGGAAACGGCGATGGCCTCGTTGAGCAACTGCGGTGGAAGCACCTTGGCCGCCTTGAGGCTGACGAAGCGCTCGATGACGAGCGCAGTGGCGATGATCGAGCACAAAAGCAGCGGCACGATGGGCCAGCCTGCGGCGACTAAGATCGAAAACAAGGTTCCTCCTGCGTGGTCGCGAAGCGCTGCCCAACAGCCGAAAATTATGACCGAATGTTTCTCGCGACCCGGGGCGTCTGCGCTGCAGCCGCCCACATTTTCTGTGGATAACTTTGTGGCTAACCCTGCGGGCAACGTTGGCGCGCCCAGCATTGACGGGCCCGGCGTCAGGACGATCAGATTTTGAGCAGTCGTTTTTCTTTCTCCATCAAGCACTTGCACCACAAACCGTGGCTCTCCAGTGGCATGCGCCGCACGCGCGTCAGTGCCCGCTGTACTTGTGGAAGACGCAAGGCGGCGGGCCATGGCTGAAGGCTTGGGCATCCAGCCGCGCGTGTGGGCTGTGGGGGCGCTGTGCCGGGCCGCGGCGGACGCGCTCGATGCGCGCTTCAACCCGGTGGCGGTGCAGGGAGAGGTGAGCGGCTTTTCTCGCGCCACCAGCGGCCATTGCTATTTCTCGCTGAAGGATGGCCAGGGGCAGGTGCGCTGCGCCATGTTCCGCCGTGCAGCATCGTTGGTCGACTTCGATGTGCGCAATGGCGATCTTGTCGAGTTGCGCGGACGGCTGACGGTGTACGAAGCCCGCGGCGACCTGCAACTGGTGGTGGAGAGCCTGCGCAGGGCGGGCCAGGGCACGTTGTTCGAGCAGTTCGTGCAGCGCAAGGCGAAGCTGGAGGCCGAGGGGCTGTTCGAACCCTTGCGCAAGCGACGGTTGCCGATGTTTCCCGCCCGCATCGGGCTGGTCACTTCCCTCGGTGCGGCGGCCTTGCACGATGTGGTGACTGCGCTGCGCCGACGCGCCCCGCATGTGGAGGTGGTGGTGGCTCCAGCGGCCGTGCAGGGCGGCCAGGCGCCGGGCGAACTGGTCGCTGCCCTGTCGGCCTTGCAGGAGATCGAACCGCGGCCCGATGCCATCCTGCTGGTGCGGGGCGGCGGCTCGCTGGAAGACCTGTGGGCATTCAACGACGAGCAACTGGCGCGCGCCATCGTGGCCAGCTTTGTGCCTGTGGTCGTCGGCGTGGGACATGAGACGGACTTCACCATCGCCGACTTCTGCGCCGACCTGCGCGCACCCACGCCGACCGCCGCCGCCGAACTCGTCGCGCCTTCGCGCGATGTCTGGCTCCAGGGGCTGGATGCGCTCGAAGACGATCTGCGAGATGCTTTGCAAGGCCGGCTGGACCGGCTGGCGCAGCGGCTCGACCAGGCTGCCTCCCGGCTTGGCCGACCCTCCGGGCTCGCGGCGCGGCAGCAGGCGGTGCTGGCGCAGTGGGACCAGCGTCTGCATCGCGCCACCACCGCGTGGCTGCATCAGGCGCAGCGTCGGCTCGATGCCGCTGAAGGGCGATGGCCCGCCGCGGGTCGGGCCAGCTTGCGCAACCGTTCTGATCGGCTGGAGCGTGCTGCGTTGCGTCTCCAGATGCTCGACCCTGCGGTGGTGCTCCAGCGGGGCTATGCCTGGCTGGCGGATGCCAAGGGACGCACCGTGACCCGCGTGGCCCAACTGCGTCCGGGCGAATCCGTGAACGCCACACTGGCGGATGGCACGGCCAACCTGCAGGTCATCACCCTCCAGCAAGGGACGTCGTCCGACGCAGGCAGCGGCAATCCTTCCTAGAATCCCACGGTTTCTGTCAACCAACCCACGAACGAGCTTCACATGGAACATGTTCTGCCTCCCCTGCCGTACGCGATGGACGCGCTGGCCCCCGAGTACTCCAAGGAAACGCTGGAGTACCACTACGGCAAGCACCACAACGCCTATGTGGTGAACCTGAACAACCTGCAGAAGGGCACCGAATTCGAGAGCATGACGCTCGAAGAAATCGTGAAGAAGTCCAGCGGCGGCATCTACAACAACGCCGCGCAGATCTGGAACCACACCTTCTTCTGGAACTGCATGAAGCCGCAAGGCGGCGGCGCCCCTTCTGGCGCGCTGGCCAAGGCCATCGAGGCCAAATGGGGCAGCTACGACGCCTTCAAGGAAGCCTTCGTCAAGTCCGCCGTCGGCAACTTCGGCTCGGGCTGGACCTGGCTGGTGAAGAAGGCCGACGGCTCCGTCGACATCGTCAACACGGGCGCCGCCGGTACGCCCCTGACGACCGAAGACAAGGCGCTGCTGACCGTCGACGTCTGGGAGCACGCCTACTACATCGACTACCGCAATCTGCGTCCCAAGTTCGTCGAGACCTTCCTGGCCAAGCTGGTCAACTGGGAATTCGCCGAAAAGAACTTCGCCTGATCGTCGGGTGAGGACGGCCCGCCGGTCCTATGCTGGCGGGCTGCAAAGAAAAAGGCAGCATGGATCCCCGTGCTGCCTTTTTCTTTGGTGCGCGGCCACCTCCGAGAGGAGGAGGCAGCGGCCGCAACGCCTCAGACCACCTTGGCGATGCTCGCGCAGACGTGGTCGATGTTCTTGCTGTTGAGTGCGGCCACGCACATGCGGCCCGTGTCGGTGCCGTAGACGCCGAACTCGTTGCGCAGGCGCACCATCTGGTCCTTGGTCAGGCCCGAGTAGCTGAACATGCCGATCTGACTGGTGATGAAGCTCATGTCCTGCTCCACGCCGGCGGCCTTCAGGCCGTCCACCAGCTTCTGGCGCATGGCCTTGATGCGCACGCGCATCTCGCCCAGCTCCTTCTCCCACAGGGCGCGCAGCTCGGGGTTGCCCAGCACAGCCGCCACGACGGCGCCACCGTGCGTCGGCGGGTTGCTGTAGTTGGTGCGGATCATGATCTTCAGCTGCGACAGCACGCGCGCTGCTTCTTCCTTGTTCTCGCACAGCACCGACAGGGCGCCCACGCGCTCGCCGTACAGGCTGAAGCTCTTGGAGAAGGAGGTCGAGACGAAGAAGGTCAGGCCGGCGGCCACGAACTTGCCGATCACGGCGCCGTCCTCGGCAATGCCGTAGCCGAAACCTTGGTAGGCCATGTCCAGGAAGGGCGTCAGCTGGCGGGCCTTGACCACCTCGACCACCTGGTCCCACTGCGCGGGCGTGAGGTCGTAGCCGGTCGGGTTGTGGCAGCAGGCATGCAGCACGACGACGGTGCCGGCGGCCGCGCCTTGCAGGGCGGCCAGCATGCCGTCGAAGTCGATACCGCGCTTGGCGGCGTCGTAGTAGGCGTAGGTGCCGACCTCGAAGCCGGCCTGAGTGAATAGCGCGCGGTGGTTTTCCCAGCTCGGGTCGCTGATCAGCACTTTGGCCGACGGCGAAAGCTTCTTGAGGAAGTCGGCGCCGACCTTCAGGCCGCCCGTGCCGCCCAGGGCCTGGATGGTCGCCACGCGGCCGGAGTTGACTGGCTCGCTGTCGGCGCCGAACACCAGGGCCTTGACGGCGTTGTCGTAGGCGGCGATGCCGTCGATGGGCAGGTAGCCGCGGGCCGAGGGGGCCTTCATCATGTCGGCCTCGGCCTTCTTGACGCATTCCAGCAGCGGCAGCTTGCCGTTGTCGTCGTAGTACACGCCCACGCCCAGGTTGACCTTGTTGGGGTTGGTGTCGGCGGCGAATTGTTCGTTCAGACCCAGGATGGGGTCGCGCGGCGCCATCTCGACGGCGGAGAAGAGAGACATGGAGAAAGTCCTTTGGATGCTGGGGCGAGCCTCGCGGCCGGCGAGGCTGGGTGCAGAACCGGGCATCGCCTTTGGGGTAGCCTTGCCGGTTCGCTTGGAATTTTACCGGCCGCCCCACAGTTGGACTGCTGCCCCGGAGCCTCATCACCATGACCGCAGACCTTCAGACCGCCGACGATGCCGCCGCGCCGCGCCAGGGCGAATTCGCCCGCTACCCCGATTCGCCCTTCGAGCTGTTCCAGCCCTATCCGCCCGCTGGCGATCAGCCCAAGGCCATCGAGCAGTTGGTCGAGGGCATTCAGGACGGCGAGGTCTTCCAGACGCTGCTGGGCGTGACGGGCTCGGGCAAGACCTACACCATGGCCAACGTCATCGCGCGCCTGGGCCGGCCGGCCATCGTATTCGCACCCAACAAGACGCTCGCGGCGCAGCTGTACAGCGAGTTCCGCGAGTTCTTCCCGAAGAACGCGGTGGAGTACTTCGTCAGCTACTACGACTACTACCAGCCCGAGGCCTATGTGCCGCAGCGCGACCTGTTCATCGAAAAGGACTCGTCGATCAACGAGCACATCGAGCAGATGCGCCTGTCGGCCACCAAGAGCGTGTTGGAGAGGCGGGACGTGGTGATCGTGGCGACGGTGAGCGCCATCTACGGCATCGGCGCCCCGGAGGACTACACCGAGATGCGCTTCATCATGCGCGTGGGCGACAAGATCGGCCAACGCGACGTGATCGGCCGGCTCATCCGCATGCAGTACATGCGCAACGAGCAGGACTTCTCGCGCGGCGCCTTTCGGGTGCGCGGCGACACCATCGACGTGTTCCCGGCCGAGCACAGCGAGCTGGCCATCCGCATCGAGCTGTTCGACGACGAGATCGAAAGCCTGTCGCTGTTCGACCCGCTCACCGGCCGTGTGCGGCAGAAGATTCCGCGCTTCACCATCTACCCGTCCAGCCACTACGTCACGCCGCGCGACAAGACATTGCGCGCGGTCGACACCATCAAGCTGGAGCTGGCCGACCGCGTGAAGGAACTCGTCGGCGCCGGCAAGCTGGTGGAGGCGCAGCGCCTGGAGCAGCGCACTCGCTTCGACCTGGAGATGCTGGCCGAGATCGGCCACTGCAAGGGCATCGAGAACTACACGCGCCACCTGTCCGGCGCCGCGCCCGGCGACCCGCCGGCCACGCTGACGGACTACCTGCCCAAGGACGCACTGATGTTCCTGGACGAAAGCCACCAGATGATCGGCCAGCTCGCCGCCATGTACAACGGCGACCGGGCGCGCAAGACCACGCTGGTGGAATACGGCTTTCGGCTGCCATCGGCGCTGGACAACCGGCCGCTCAAGTTCGAGGAATTCGAGCGCCGCATGCGCCAGTGCATCTTCGTCTCGGCCACGCCCGCTGCCTACGAGCAGGAGCATGCCGGTCAGGTGGTCGAGCAACTGGTGCGGCCGACCGGCCTGATCGATCCCGAGGTCGAGGTGCGCCCCGCCACCCACCAGGTGGACGACGTGCTGGGCGAGATCCGCATCCGCGTCGAGAAGAACGAGCGCGTGCTGATCACCACGCTGACCAAGCGCATGGCGGAGCAGCTCACCGAGTACCTGAGCGACAACGGCGTGAAGGTTCGCTATCTGCACAGTGACGTGGACACCGTGGAGCGGGTGGAGATCATCCGCGACCTGCGCCTGGGCAGCTTCGACGTGCTGGTGGGCATCAACCTGCTGCGCGAGGGCCTGGACATTCCCGAGGTGTCGCTCGTTGCCATCCTCGATGCGGACAAGGAAGGCTTCCTGCGCGCCGAGCGCAGCCTGATCCAGACCATCGGCCGCGCCGCGCGCAATCTGCACGGCAAGGCCATCCTGTATGCCGACATCATCACGGCGTCAATGAACAAGGCGATCGGCGAGACGCAGCGCCGCCGCGAGCGGCAGATCGCCTTCAACGAAGCCAATGGCATCGTGCCGCGCAGCATCGTCAAGCAGGTGCGCGAGCTGATCGACGGCGTCTACGGCGAGAAGTCGGCCAAGGAGGCGGGCAAGCGCGAGGTCGAACGCGCCCGCGTCGAGGACATGAGCGAGCGCGACGTGGCGAAGGAAATCAAGCGGCTGGAAAAGCAGATGCTCGAGCACGCCCGCAACCTCGAGTTCGAGAAGGCGGCCCGGGTGCGCGACCAGTTGGCGCTGCTGCGCGAGCAGGCGTTCGGCGCCGCCGGAAGCGACAACATCGCGGTGCTTCCGGTTGGCGGACGCAAGTAAGAGGAAAAACCCGAGTTATCCCGAGCACGGCTCGGGGTTTCTGTTATACTTGAGCGAAACACTCAAGAACAAAGAACTTCGCGATGAAGGGCCGGCTCCTACCTTTCGATGGGTTGGATGCCGGGCAGGGCGGAGACGGGCGCCACCGGATCCTGTGGATCCCAGGTGTTGTTTAACGGTAAGCCAACTGAAGGAGCTTGCGATGCGTCTCACTACCAAAGGCCGTTTTGCGGTCACCGCCATGATCGACCTGGCATTGCGCCAGAACTCCGGTCCGGTCACGCTGGCCGCAATCAGCCAGCGGCAGCAGATTTCGCTGTCCTATCTGGAACAGCTGTTCGGCAAGCTCCGTCGCCATGAGCTGGTGGAATCCACCCGCGGCCCCGGCGGCGGTTATTCGCTGGGTCGCAAGGCGGCCGACATCACCGTCGCCGACATCATCGTATCGGTGGACGAACCGATCGACGCTACCCACTGCGCCGGCAAGGAAAATTGCATGGGCGAAGCCGGCCGCTGTATGACGCATGAGCTGTGGGCCTCGCTCAACCAGAAGATGGTCGAGTTCCTGGATTCTGTCACGCTGCAGAAGCTGGTGGACGACCAGATCGCCAAGGGCGTGCAGGTCGAGAACAAGCCGGCCGTCAAGCGGGCGATCTCGAGCCAGCCGGTGGTCAAGCCGATCCGGGTGAATGCGCCCAACTCGGTGTTCGCCCTCGGCAACGCCTTCGCCAAGTCCTGATGCACGGCGGGCGAGCCGCGGCGGCCTGTCGCTGCCGGCTCCTCCGTTCGTGATTGTTTCCGTATCCACGCCAGCACGAGCGAGCCATGGACGTCACTCCTCATTTCCCGATCTATCTTGATTACGGCGCAACCACGCCGGTCGACCCGCGCGTGGTCGACGCCATGATCCCCTGGCTGCGTGAGCATTTCGGCAACCCCGCTTCGCGCAGCCATGCGTGGGGCTGGGAGGCGGAAGAGGCGGTGGAAAAGGCCCGCGGCGACGTCGCCGCCCTGATCAATGCTGATCAGCGCGAGATCATCTGGACCTCCGGTGCCACCGAGTCCGACAACCTGGCGCTGAAGGGCGCGGCCCACTTCTACAAGGAAAAGGGCAAGCACCTCATCACCGTCAAGACCGAGCACAAGGCGGTGCTGGACACCATGCGCGAGCTGGAGCGCCAGGGCTTCGAGGTGACCTACCTCGACGTCGAGGAAAACGGCTTGCTCGACCTGGACAAGTTCAAGGCCGCCATCCGCCCCGACACCATCCTGGCGAGCGTGATGTTCGTCAACAACGAGATCGGCGTGGTGCAGGACATGGTCGCGCTGGGCAACGCCTGTCGCGAGAAGGGCGTGATCTTCCACGTCGATGCGGCGCAAGCCACCGGTAAGGTCGAGATCGACGTCACCCAGCTGCCCATCGACCTGATGAGCCTGGCTTCGCACAAGACCTATGGCCCCAAGGGCATCGGGGCCCTCTATGTGCGCCGCAAGCCGCGCGTGCGCCTGGAGGCGCAGATGCACGGCGGCGGCCATGAGCGCGGCATGCGGTCGGGCACGCTGCCCACCCACCAGATCGTGGGCATGGGCGAGGCCTTCCGCATCGCCAAGGAAGAGATGGCGCAGGACCTGGCCAAGGCCCGCGCGCTGCAGAAGCGGCTGATCGACGGCCTGTCCGACATCGAGCAGGTGTTCATCAACGGCGACCTGGAGCGCCGGGTGCCGCACAACCTGAACATCAGCTTCAACTTCGTCGAAGGCGAGTCGCTGATCATGGGCATCAAAGGCCTTGCGGTGTCGTCGGGTTCGGCCTGCACCTCGGCCAGTCTGGAGCCGAGCTACGTATTGCGCGCCCTGGGCCGCAGCGACGAGCTGGCCCACAGCAGTTTGCGCATGACCATCGGCCGCTTCACGACCGAGGAAGAAATCGACGTCGCCATCGCGTCCATCCGCCACAACGTCGCCAAGCTGCGCGAGTTGAGCCCGTTGTGGGAGATGTACAAGGATGGCGTCGACCTGAGCACGATCCAGTGGTCGGCCCACTGAATCCACCAAGAAAGAAGAGGACCCCATGGCTTATTCGGACAAGGTCATCGACCACTACGAAAACCCCCGCAACGTCGGCTCCTTCGACAAGGGCGACGATACGGTCGGCACCGGCATGGTGGGTGCGCCCGCCTGCGGCGACGTGATGAAGCTGCAGATCAAGGTGAATCCGCAGACCGGCGTCATTGAGGACGCGCGTTTCAAGACCTATGGCTGTGGCTCTGCCATCGCATCGTCGTCGCTGGTGACGGAGTGGGTGAAGGGCAAGACGCTCGACGAGGCCGCCTCGCTCAAGAACGCGCAGATCGCCGAAGAGCTGGCGCTGCCGCCGGTCAAGATCCACTGCTCGATCCTGGCGGAAGATGCCATCAAGGCCGCCGTGAACGACTATCGCGCCAAAGTTGGCGCGAAGACCGGCGCCGAAGCCCTCGCCTCGTGACTGGAGCTTCAACCGCAATGGCGATCACGCTGACCGAAGCTGCGGCGCGCCATGTCTCCCGCTACCTGAGCAAGCGTGGCAAGGGCATCGGCGTGCGACTGGGGGTCAAGACCACGGGCTGCTCCGGTCTTGCCTACAAGCTGGAGTACGTGGACGAGTCGGCGCCGGAGGATGTCATCTTCGAGGAGCATGGCGTCAAGGTGCTGGTGGATCCCAAGAGTCTGGCCTACATCGATGGCACGGAGCTGGATTTCGTGCGCGAAGGGCTGAACGAAGGCTTTCGCTTCAACAACCCGAACGAGCGCGACCGTTGTGGTTGCGGTGAGAGCTTCCGCGTCTGATTGCGACTCGGAAGGAGCGGGGCCGCCACCCGAAAGGGCTTGGCGGCTTTTTCTTGGCAGCACGAGGAATGGCCCATGCAATTGACCGACGATGACTTCACGCTGTTCGCGGTGCCGCCCACGTTCGGGCAGGACCGGGGTGCATTGGATGCGCGCTGGAAGGAATTGCAGCGCGAGGCGCATCCTGATCGCTTCGCGGCGCAGGGCACGGCGGCGCAGCGACTGGCCATGCAATGGTCCGTGCGCATCAATGAGGCCTATCAGCGACTGAAGGATCCGTTGAGCCGTGCGGCCTACCTGTGCGAAATGAACGGCGCGCCTGTGCAGGCCGAGAACAACACGGCCATGCCGGCGGACTTCCTCATGCAGCAGATGAGCTGGCGCGAGGAGTTGGAAGAAGCAGGCGACGCGTCGGCGCTCGATGCCTTGCAGCAGCAGGTGCAGTCCGCCCGCGCTCGCGCCCTCTCCAGCCTGGACTGGCTGATCGACGAGAAGGGCGACTACCCCGCCGCAGCGCAGCAGGTCAGAGCCCTCATGTTCATCGAACGCTTTTCGACAGAACTCGATGAGCGGCTCGACCGGCTGGGACAATAGTTTTCTCCATGGCACTTCTTCAGATCTCCGAACCCGGCCAGGCGCCGGACCCGCATCAGCGGCGCATCGCGGTCGGCATCGACCTGGGCACCACCCATTCGTTGGTTGCCTCGGTGCGCAACGGCGTCGCCGAATGCCTGCCCGACGAGCAGGGCAGGGTGATCCTTCCATCGGCGGTGCGCTACCTGGATGCGCAGCGGCGGCAGATCGGCTTTGCGGCCCTGGATGCGCGCGCTTCGGATCCGGCCAATACCGTCACTTCGGCCAAGCGGCTCATGGGCCGCGGGCTGGGCGACATCGCCAACCGGTCTGCCATGCCCTACACGCTCCTCGATGAGGGCGGCATGGTGAAGGTGCAGACCGTCGCCGGCCCCAAGTCGCCCGTGGAGGTGAGCGCGGAGATCCTGGCCACGCTGCGCTACCGCGCAGAAGACACCTTCGACGGCGACCTGTACGGCGCGGTCATCACCGTGCCGGCCTATTTCGACGAGGGCCAGCGACAGGCCACCAAGGATGCCGCGCAACTGGCAGGGCTCAATGTGCTGCGCCTGATCAGCGAGCCCACCGCCGCTGCCATCGCCTATGGGCTCGACAACGGCAGCGAGGGTGTCTATGCCGTCTACGACCTGGGTGGGGGCACCTTCGACATCTCGGTGCTGCGGCTGACGCAGGGCGTGTTCGAGGTCATTGCCACCGGCGGTGACTCGGCCCTGGGCGGCGACGACTACGACCATGCGCTGGCAGACCTGGTGAGCCAGCGCCTGGGACGGGTGCCGGGCAACGACGAGGAGCGGGCACGGATGCTGGTTGCCGCGCGTCACTGCAAGGAGGCCTTGACCGGTGCCGACACGGCGCCGCTCACGGTCGAACTGGCAGGTGCGACACATGAGCTGACCATCACGCGCACCGACTTCGACGCCGCCACGCAACCCCTGACGCAGCGCACCCTCGTGGCCGTGCGCAAGGCGCTGCGCGATGCACGGCTGGCGCCGAACGAATTGCAGGGCATCGTGCTGGTGGGTGGCGCCACGCGCATGCCGCAGATCCGGCAGGCCGTGGGCGATTTCTTTGGGCGTCCGCCGCTCACCAACCTCAACCCGGACGAGGTCGTGGCGCTCGGCGCGGCGATCCAGGCCAATCAACTGGCTGGCAACGATGGCGCGGGAAACCTGCTGTTGCTGGACGTGATCCCGCTGTCGCTCGGCCTCGAGACCATGGGCGGACTGGTGGAGCGCATCGTGCCGCGCAACACAACCATCCCCACCGCGATGGCGCAGGACTTCACCACCTACCAGGACGGCCAGACCGCGCTGGCGCTGCATGTGGTGCAGGGCGAGCGCGATCTGGTTGCCGACTGCCGCAGCCTGGCGCGCTTCACGCTGCGTGGCATTCCGCCGATGGCGGCCGGCGCCGCGCGCATCCGCGTGACCTTCACCGTGGATGCCGACGGCCTGCTTTCCGTTTCCGCCAAGGAGCAGAGCAGCGGCGTCGAGGCCAGCGTCACCGTCAAGCCTTCCTATGGCCTGTCGGACGACCAGATCGCCACCATGCTGCAGGAGGGCTTTGCGACCGCGCAAGCCGACATGCAGCAGCGCGCGTTGATCGAGGCGCGCGTCGAGGCCGACCGCATGTTGCAGGCGACCCGCACCGCACTGGCAGCCGACGGCGCGCTTCTGAGCGCGCCGGAGCGTCAGACCATCGATCAGTTGCTGGACGCCTTGGCTGCCGTGCGTGATGGCGACGACAAGTCGGCCATCACCGAGGCCACCGAGGCGCTGGCCCATGGCACTGAGGCCTTCGCCGCGCAACGCATGAACAAGGGCATCGCCCAGGCGCTGGCGGGCCGCAGCATCGAATCCGTTTGATACCCATGCCCATCATCAAGATCCTTCCCCACGCCGAGTACTGTCCGCAGGGCACCGAGATCCAGGCGCCGGCCGGCACCTCCATCTGCGAAGCGCTGCTCGAAAACGGCATCGAGATCGAGCATGCCTGCGAGATGAGCTGCGCCTGCACGACGTGCCATGTGATCGTGCGAGAAGGCCTCGCTTCTCTGAACGAGGCCGAGGAAGAAGAGGAAGACCTGCTCGACCGTGCCTGGGGCCTGACGCCGCAGTCGCGCCTGTCGTGTCAGGCGATCCTGGCGCAGAAGGACCTGGTCGTGGAGATTCCCAAGTACACGATCAACCACGCCAAGGAAAACCACTGACTATGGCGGCGTCTTCCAACCCCGGGATGCCCTGCAAGGAGAGTGCATGTCGCGCCTGATCGTCCTCGACACGGAGACCACCGGCCTGTCGGCGGAGAACGGCGACCGGGTGATCGAGCTGGGTTGCGTCGAACTGGTCAACCGCAAGCTGACCGGCAACGACCTGCATCTGTACTTCAACCCGGAACGCGAGAGCCACGAGGATGCGCTCCGGGTCCACGGGTTGACCACCGAGTTCCTGCGCGACAAGCCAAAGTTCGTCACCATGGCGCGCGACGTGGTGGAGTACCTGCGTGGGGCCGAGCTGATCATTCACAACGCGGCCTTCGACGTCGGCTTCCTCAACAAGGAATTCGAACGGGCGGGCCTGCAACCGTTGCGCGACTACGTGGCTGAGGTGACCGACACATTGGTCATGGCCAAACAGCTCTTCCCGGGCAAGCGCAACTCCCTCGATGCGTTGTGCGATCGTTTCGGCGTGGACCGGTCGAACCGGACCTTTCACGGCGCCAAGCTCGACGCGCAGCTGTTGGCCGACGTCTACATCAATCTCACGCGCGGCCAGGACGCGCTGCTGATCGACATCGACACGGGGGAGCACGAGGAGCAAGGCATCGTCGTCGATATCGACCTGCGCCAGTTCGTCCTTCCTGTGCTGACCGCGACTGCGGACGAGCTGGTTTCGCATGAGCAGGCTCTGCTCGATCTCGACAAGGCCAGCGGCGGAAAAACCATTTTTCGGTTGCAAGATCAAAAAAGCATGGCATAATCTAAGGCTTCGCGCAGCACTGCACGAAACTGCAGAGAAAGACAAAAATCCTTCTCTACGGGCGGTTAGCTCAGGGGTAGAGCACAGCATTCACACTGCTGGGGTCGGGGGTTCAAAGCCCTCACCGCCCACCACCATTCCAAGAAAACGTCACCATCCGGTGGCGTTTTTGTTCGTCGGCATCACTGCGGTGGTGTGTCTCCATCGGCGGGGCGTGACACGCTCAAGCCCTCCTTTGGGGGCGAATGGCGGGACAATGGGCCTCTGGGTTTCAAGCCCGGCTTCCCATGCCTATGCGCCGATTCGTTTCCGAAAACTTCCTGGATCTGTTGCTCGATGCCGTCTGTGCGGTCACGCCGTCGGGTGACTTCGTTTTCGTGAACGCGGCGTTCGAGCGAATCTTCGGCTACGGCACGCAAGAGGTCGTGGGTCGGAACATGATGGAGTTCGTGCATCCGGATGATCGGGCGCCCACCCTGGAGGCCGCCCGTCGGGTGATGCAGGGACATCTGCAACTCCACTTCGAGAACCGCTACATCCGCAAGGATGGGGGCGTCGTCCACGTCCGGTGGACGGCACAGTGGGTGGAGAGTGCCGGCCTGCGCGTGGCCGTCGCGCACGACATCACCGAGCTGCATCAGAGTCGCGCCTTGCAGGCGGCGCTCTACGCCATCTCCGAAGCTGCGCATACGGCTCAGGACCTGTTCTCCTTGTTCGAAAGCGTGCACGGCATCGTCGGTACTTTGCTCGACGCGAGGAACTTCGCGGTACTGCTCTTCGATGACGCAAGGCAGTTGCTGCACCCTGCCTACCAGGTCGACGTGATGGGCAGGGCGCCTGGGCCGGTGAGCCCGGCAGATGCGCCCTGGCTGGCGCGTCTGCTTGGCCAGGCGTCAGCCGAGGAGGGGGATTGCGAGTCGCCGCCGGGGCTGCTGGCTGCCGCGCTGCCCACGCAGGACGGGCCGATCGGCGCACTGGTGCTGCGCAGCGAGGATCGCGAGAAGGGCTATGGGGCCGCCGATGCCGAACTGCTGCATTTCATCGCATCCCAGGTGGCGACCGCGATCGAACGCAAGCGGCTCCATGTGGGTCTGCAGACCCTCGCCCAGCGAGACCAGTTGACCCAATTGCTCAACCGCCGCTCCTTTGTCGAGCGCCTGTCCGCCGCGGTACGCGCGGCGCAGGAGCGCGATTTGGAGCTGTCGTTGCTCTTCCTCGATCTGGACGAATTCAAGCAGGTGAACGACAGCATGGGCCACGCGATGGGCGACCACCTGCTGCAGTCCGTGGCTGACCGGCTGGGTGCAACGGTTAGGAGCGCCGATGTGTTGGCGCGGCTTGGCGGCGACGAATTCGTGGTGCTGCTGGAGCCGGACGTCGGCGGCCGCGGCGCCTACCTGTTGAGCAGCCGCATCGAGCAAGCCTTCATCCAGCCCTTCGTGGTGGGCGATGCGACCTTGGTGGTACGGCCGAGCATCGGGGCCGCGCGCTTTCCGGCCGATGGGAAGGATGCGGAGGAGTTGCTCGGCCATGCGGACGCGGCGATGTACGCGGTCAAACGCCAAAGAGCGGCAAGGCGTGAACCTGCCGCCCAGGAGATGGGTAGGCCTGGCCACAGCACTCCAGCGAGCGCTGCAGCTGAGCCGTTCTTTCGGTCTACGGACTGAAGCGCGTCAGCGGCGGGCGCAGATCATTCCCATCAGGAACGCCGCAGCGGCGACGCCGCCGACGAGTCCCAGAGGGTGCTTCACGGCCATTTCGCGGATTTCGTCCAGCGCCTGCCCATAGCTCTGCTGAACAACGCCTTGTGCCTCGCGCATCTTGCCCTCGGCCTGCATGCCCGAGTCGTTGGTCACTTCGCCCAGCGCATCCTGGGCCTTGCCTGCCACGCGTTGGAAAGCGCCTTGTGCTTGTTCGAACATCGAAGATCCTTTGAGTGTTGCCAGTGGCCCGGCTGCCACATTGCCGCCGGGGTCTGGTCTGAAGGATCGTTGGGCCTGGATGGCATCGATGTAGGTGGTGCTCGACGCCCTCGCGTAGTAGGAAGGCGCGCGAGGCTGTCAGCGTCCAGGCGCGCGAGCCTGGGCGCATGGGCGGCGATCAGCGACCGGCCGCGAACGGCGCTCCCGCCAGCTTGGCACCTTTGCGCAGCCCCTTCTTGGCGAACCAGCCCTGATTCATTTCGAGCACGTAGCGCACCGGCGCCTCGGAGCAGTGGCTGTCGGTGGTCTGCGGCTGCATGTCGGCCAGGTTCACGATGCGGCCGTCGTCGGCCACGAAGGCGGCCGTCAGCGGCACGAGCGTGTTCTTCATCCAGAAGCACTGCACGGCGGGCTCCTCGAACACGAAGAGCATGCCTTCCTGCTGGGGCAGGTTCTCGCGGAACATCAGGCCCGTCTGCCGCTGCTGCGGCGTGGCGGCCACTTGCGCATCGATCCGGTACATGCCGGCCGTGAGGGGCACGCGGGGCAGATCGAGTTGCGGCTGCGCGAAGGCGAGGGCGGCGGTCCCGGCGAGCGCGGCTGCGGCAAGGGAGCGGAGAAGATGATGGAGCATGGCTGCTTCGATGCGGTGAAGTAGGGCGCGTTCCCGGCCGACCCGGGGCGTGCTGCGCCGGATTGTGGTCCAGCACGCGGATGGGCGTCGACTAACATCCGCGCCCACCATGCAACTGCAAGAACTGCTTTTCAGCCAGGGGTTCGGAACGCGGCGCGTGTGCGCCGGCCTGATCCAGCATGGCCACGTCACGCTCGACGGACAGGCCGTCACCGACGCTGCCTTCGATGTCGACGCCCAGGAAGGTCTTCGCTACACGGTTCAGGGCAAGCCGTGGGAATACCACGCCAAGGCCTACGTGGTCCTGAACAAGCCGGCGGGGACGGAGTGCTCGCAAAAGCCTTCGACCTGGCCTTCGGTCTACACGCTGCTGCCGGATCCGTTGCGCCAGCGGCCGGTCAAGGGCGGTGTGGACGGGGTTCAGGCCGTTGGAAGGCTCGACCAGGACACGACCGGCTTGCTACTGTTGTCGGACGACGGCAAGTTCCTGCACCGCATGGCTTCGCCGCGTCACCATGTTCCCAAGGTGTACGAGGCCGCGTTGAAGCACCCGCTGGATGAGGCGCAACTGGCGCGGCTGTGCGAAGGCGTGGTGCTCGATGACGATCCCAGGCCGGTGCGGGCGCTGGCCGCCGAGCGGCTGGAGGAGCGACTGCTGCAGTTGACGCTCGACGAGGGCAAGTACCACCAGGTCAAGCGCATGGTGGCGGCAGCAGGCAATCGCGTCGAGGCGCTGCACCGGGCGCGTGTCGGGCAACTGCAATTGCCCCCGGAGCTCGCGCCGGGCGAGTGGCGCTGGCTCACCGCCGCAGAGGTCGAATCGCTGTTCCAGGTCAAGAAGCTGACCACGAAGTCATCCTCTGTTGGGGGCTGACCGTTAGTATTTTTCGTCCCGCCTCCACAGGTTGAATCTTGCGCGCTCATTCCCTTCGTGCCGGCCGCCTCGCGGCCGTTTTGCTGTCCCTGGCCTGCAGTTGTCTGCCGGGCCTCGCGGCGGCGGCTCCCCCGCCCATCTTCGTGCTCAATTCGCTGGATGCGACCGTGAGCCTGATCGATCCCACCTCCTGGACCGAGATGCGCAGGGTCTCGGTGGGCAAGGAGCCTCACCACATCTACCTGACGCCGGACCAGCGCTCGGTCATCGTGGCCAACTCGGCTGGCGACTCGCTGACCTTCTTCGACCCGAAGACGGGCGAGATCCAGCGCACCGTCAACGGCATCATCGACCCCTACCAGTTGCGCTTTTCCCCCGACATGAAGTGGTTCGTCACCGCCGCGAACCGGCTGAACCATGTCGACATCTACCGCTGGGATGGCAGTAACCTGCAACTGGCCAAGCGCCTCGTCACCGGCAAGACACCCAGCCACATCTGGATCGATTCCAAGAGCACCACGGCCTATGTCTCGATGCAGGACAGCGACGAGTTGATCGCCGTCGACATCCCCACCCAGACCATTCGCTGGCGCGTCGCCACCGGGCCGATGCCTGCCGACATCTTCGGCGTCCATGACGACAAGACGCTGCTGGTCGGCCTGACCGGCGGCGAGGGCGTACAGGTGTTCGACGTGGCAGGCCGCGAGCCGAAGGCCGTGGGCATCCTGCCGACGGGCAAGGGCGCGCACGCCTTCCGGGCGGCGGGCGATGGCAAGACGGTGTTCGTCAGCAACCGTGTGGCCAACACCATCAGCCGCATCGATTTCGCCACCCTCAAGGTGGTGGCCAATTACGCCGTGCCCGGCGGCCCCGACTGCATGGATGTCTCCGCCGACGGCAAGCGCCTCTACGTGACCTCGCGTTGGGCCAAGAAGCTCAGCGTGGTGGACCTGCAGACCGGCCAGCTCATGAAGCAGGTACCCGTCGGCAAGTCGCCGCACGGTGTCTGGACCCTCGACCATGCGCGTTGAACGCCTGGGCCGCGCCGCCCGCCGCGTGGCTGTCGCGGTGGTGGCTGCCGCGGGCGGCGCATCCGTCGTCGCTGCGGCTGCGGCCGATTGCAGCAAGCCGGTCTACCTGACGTTCGACACGGGCCACATGGGCGTGGCGCCGCTGGTGGCCGATGTGCTCAAACGCCACGATGTGCATGTGACCTTCTTTGCCGCCGCCGAGCGCACCAAGGACGGGGGCGACAGCCTGGACGACCATTGGGCACCGTGGTGGAAGGCGAGGGCAGCCGACGGCGACGAGTTCGCTTCGCACACCTACGACCACGCCTACTGGCGCGCCGACCTGCCTGACGAGAACGGCCAGAAGCGCTTCATCATCCAGCCGTCGGCTGGACCGCAATCGGGTCAGCGCCTGACCTGGACGCAGGCGCAGTATTGCCAAAACATCCGCAAGTCCAGCGAGCGCCTGGCGCAGATCACCGGCAAGACGCCGCTGCCCTTGTATCGCGCGCCGGGCGGCAAGACCTCGCCCAAGCTTCTGGAGGCCGCACGCGCGTGCGGCTACATGTACGTGGGTTGGTCGCCTGCGGGCTTTCTGGGCGACGAGTTGCCCAGCGACAAGTATCCGAACCAGAAGCTGCTGGCCCAGGCGCTGGAGCGCATCCGCCCCGGCGACATCCTGCTGGCCCATCTGGGCATCTGGTCGCGCCAGGATCCGTGGGCGCCAGCCGTGCTCGAGCCGCTGGTTGCGGGCCTGCAGCAACGCGGCTTCTGCTTCCGCACACTGCGCGATCATCCTGACTACCGCGCCTGGATTGCGGCGCACCCCTGAGTCACGAACAAGGACGGAGAGCTTCCGATGGAATGGCATGCCTGGCTGACCGACCCGTTCGGCCTGATGCAACAGTGGCTGTTCGAAACCGTGGTCCAGCCGGTGATGTTCGCGGCGGGCATGGGCAACCTGCTGGAGGATGGCTTCGATGCCACCGGCTGGCTGCTGGTGGGCCTGCTCGAGATCGCCGTGATGCTGGCGATCTTCGCGCCGCTCCAGCGTTGGCGTCCGGTGGAGCCGTTGCGGGACCGCCGGGCCGTGCGTGTGGATGTGATCTATACACTGATCCACCGGCTGGGCCTGTTTCGGGTGGGGATCTTCTTCGTGCTGCAGCCGCTGTTCGACATGGCGCTCGGCCACGTGCGTGCCGCTGGCTGGGGCACGATGCAGCTCGACGCGCTATGGCCCGGTGTGACCGATCGGCCATGGGTCACCTTCCTGCTGTACCTGGTCGTGCTGGATTTCGTCGAGTACCTGATCCACCGCGGGCAGCACACCATCGACTGGTGGTGGCGGCTGCATGCGCTGCATCATTCGCAGCGGCAGATGACGATGTGGAGCGACGCCCGCAATCACCTGCTGGACGACATCATCCACAGCACCATCGTCGTCGTGGTCGCCCAGCTCATCGGTGTGCCGCCTGGACAGTTCGTCGTCCTGGTGGCGCTGACCCAACTCAGCCAGAGCCTGCAACATGCCAATCTTCGGCTGCACTTTGGTCGAGTGGGCGAGCGGTTGTGGGTCAGCCCGCGCTTCCATCGGCTGCATCATGCGATCGGCGTGGGCCATGAGGAGGTGGGCCGCCCCGGCGTGCTGGGGGGCTGCAATTTCGGCGTGCTCCTGCCATGGTGGGACATGCTGCTGCGCACGGCCAACTTCGATCTGCGGTATCTGCCCACGGGCGTCCGCGACCAGGTGGAGCCCGATGCCCAGGGCCGCCTGCGCGACTACGGCAGGGGCTTCTGGTCGCAGCAGTGGCTCGGCTTGCGACGGCTTGTGGGCCGTGCCTGACGCACCCGGCTCCATCGAGGGCGCACGGGCAGCGGTTATGCTGCGCGCCGATGCGTCTTCTCGCTGATTCCTGCTGGCGCGCGGCCGCCTACTGCCTGCATCCGCGTGTCATCCTGCTGTCGCTCGTGCCGCTGGCGCTGATGGTGGCGGCCTCGGTGGGCCTGTCCTACTTCTACTGGGAGCCTGCGGTCGGCTGGATGCGCGGCGCGCTGGATGCCTGGCCCCTGCTGGCCGGCTTCTGGAACTGGCTCCAACGTCTCTTCGTCGGCGATGTCCGCAACCTGCTGGCGCCCCTGATCGTGCTGCTGGCCGCAACCCCGGTGCTGGCGATGGTGTCGCTGGTCGTCGTGGCGGCCTTCATGGCGCCCGCACTGACGCGTCTCGTGGCCGAACGGCGCTTTCCGACCCTGGAAAAGAAGCACGGTGCAGGCATGGTTGCCAGCGTGGTGCGCTCGGTGGCGCTGACGGTGGCAGCTGTGGTGGCCCTGCTCGTGTCGATGCCGCTGTGGCTGGTGCCGCCGCTGGTGCTCGTGCTGCCACCGCTGATCTGGGGTTGGCTCACCTGCCGCGTGATGAGTTTCGACGCCCTGGCGGAGCATGCCAGTGCAGACGAGCGGCGCATCATCGTGCGCCGCCATCGACTGCGCCTGCTCACCATCGGCATCCTGTGCGGCTATCTCGGCGCGGCGCCGAGCATCGTCTGGGCCTCCGGCTTGGTGTTCGCGGCGGCCTTCTTCATCCTGATTCCCGTGGCGATGTGGATCTACACGCTGGTGTTCGCCTTCTCCGCCCTTTGGTTCGCCCATTACGCGCTGGAGGCGCTGTCGCAGCTGCGGCGGGAGGCGGCGGGCGCTGGGCCATCCACACTGCTTCCGTCCGCGGGATCGCCGCCTGACGTCGCCCCGCCGGCCCTGCCTTCCTCCGATCCCCCCGCACCATGAGTTCCACTGAACGCCCCGCCTTCGGCCTGATCATCGTCGGCGACGAGATCCTCTCGGGCAAGCGCACCGACAAACACATGGCCCGCGTCATCGAATTGCTCGGTGCGCGGGGGCTGTCGCTGTCGTGGGCCGAATACGTTGGCGACGATCCCGCGCGCATCACGGCGGCCCTGCGACGGGCGTTCGCCGGGTCCGACATCGTCTTCTCAACCGGCGGCATCGGGGCCACACCCGACGACCACACCCGCCAGTGCGCAGCCGCGGCGCTCGGCGTGCCCCTCGCGCTCCACCCCGAGGCCGCCGAATTGATTCGCGAGCGTATGCAGGACACCGCACGCGAGCAGGGGGTGCCCTACGAGCCCGACCGCGCCGACAACGTGCATCGCCTCAATATGGGCGTGTTTCCGCAGGGGGCCTCAATCATCCCCAACCCGTACAACAAGATCCCCGGCTTCAGCGTCCGCGATGTGCATTTCGTGCCGGGCTTCCCTGTCATGGCGTGGCCCATGGTCGAGTGGGTGCTGGACCAACGCTACGCGCCCCTGCACCGTGAGGTGGCGATCGCCGAGCGTTCGCTGATCGTTTTCGGTGCGATGGAAGCCAGCCTCACGCCCCTCATGGAGGCGGTCGAGCGCGAGTTCTCGGGCATCAAGGTATTCAGTCTGCCCAGTGTGGATCACCCGAAGTACGGCCGCCACATCGAACTCGGCGTCAAGGGCGAGACGCGCCAACTTGAACCGGCATATGCACGCCTGAAACAAGGTGTGTCCGACTTTGGTGCATCAATAGGCGCAGAATTGGTGCGCTGAGTTGTGATGCATCATATCGGTGCATACGCTACTACCGCCAGCGTCAAACGCTGCCGTACGTGCCGCGTAGGACAACGAATGAAAATGGCATAGAACCTGCGTTCGTCCTGCTCGCAAATTTCGTCAACCCTTCCAATCCCCCAGGAGAACCTGATGGCAAAGACCGTCGCCGACGTCATGAAACTCGTCAAGGAAAACGAGGTCAAGTTCGTCGACTTCCGATTCACCGACACCCGCGGCAAGGAGCAGCACGTCACCGTGCCGGTTTCGGCCTTTGATGAAGACAAGTTCACCGCGGGTCATGCCTTCGATGGTTCCTCGATCGCCGGCTGGAAGGGCATCGAAGCCTCCGACATGCAGCTGATGCCCGACCCGAGCACGGCCAACATCGACCCCTTCTACGAAGAGACGACGCTGTTCCTGCAGTGCGACGTCCTCGAGCCCGCCGACGGCAAGCCCTACGACCGCGACCCCCGCTCGGTCGCCAAGAAGGCCGAGGCCTATCTGAAGTCCACCGGCCTGGGCGACACCGCCTACTTCGGTCCCGAGCCGGAGTTCTTCATCTTCGACAGCGTGCGCTGGAGCAATGAGGCCGGCCGCGTGTTCAGCGAGATCGACGAATACGAAGCCCCCTGGAACAGCGGCGCGAAGATGGAAGGCGGCAACCGCGGCCACCGTCCCACCACCAAGGGCGGCTACTTCCCCGTTCCGCCGGTCGACAGCACCCAGGACATGCGCGCCGAGATGGTGCTGGTGCTGGAAAGCCTGGGCATCCCGGTCGAAGTGTTCCACCACGAAGTGGCTGGCGCTGGCCAGAACGAGATCGGCACCAAGTTCTCGACACTCGTCGAGCGCGCCGACTGGACGCAGGTCCTGAAGTACGTGGTCTGGAACGTGGCGAACAGCTACGGCAAGACCGCCACCTTCATGCCCAAGCCGTACGCCGGTGACAACGGCTCCGGCATGCACGTGCACCAGTCCATCTGGAAGGACGGCAAAAACCTGTTCGCCGGCGACGGCTATGCCGGCCTGTCGGACACCGCCCTGTACTACATCGGCGGCATCATCAAGCACGCCCGTGCACTGAACGCCATCACCAACCCCGGCACCAACAGCTACAAGCGGCTGGTCCCTGGCTTCGAAGCGCCGGTGAAGCTGGCCTACTCGGCCAAGAACCGCTCGGCCTCGATCCGCATCCCCTTCGTCGCCAACCCGAAGGGTCGCCGCATCGAAGCGCGCTTCCCCGATCCCTCGGCCAACCCGTACCTGTGCTTCTCGGCCCTGCTGATGGCTGGTCTGGACGGCATCGAGAACAAGATCCACCCGGGCGAAGCCGCCACCAAGGATCTGTACCATCTGCCGCCCGAAGAAGACGCGCTGGTGCCGACCGTCTGCCACAGCCTGGACCAAGCCCTCGAGTACCTCGACAAGGACCGTGCCTTCCTGACCAAGGGCGGCGTGTTCACCGACTCCATGATCGACGCCTACATCGACCTGAAGATGGGCGAAGTCACGCGCTTCCGCATGGCTCCGCACCCGGTCGAGTTCGACATGTACTACTCGCTGTGATGGCCACGGGCGCTTCGGCGCCCGGCGGTATCGCGCACAAGGACGGCCCCCGGGCCGTCCTTTTTCTTTGGTGCGGGAACCGGCCTGCCGGCCTGTCTTCCAATTGCAAGACAATGTTGCGTGGCATCGCCCATGGCGCGCCAAGCTCTTTCTCTCCGGTCGCGATGATGAAACCCTACCTGCCTCTTCTTGTGTTGCTCGGCCTCGGCGGCTCTCTTGGCGTGCAGGCGCAGGAGCGCATCTGGCGCTGCGGCAACGAATACACCAACAACGCCGCCGATGCGCAACGCCGTGGCTGCAAGGTCGTCGAAGGCGGCAATGTGACCGTCGTGCAAGGGACGCGGCCCGCCGGCGCGTCCACCCCTTCGTCCACCGCCTCCCCGCGGCCCGCCGGCAGCGGCCCTCGCGTCGATTCGCCGGAGCAGCGGGCGCGCGACAGCGACGCCCGTCGCGTGCTTGAAGGCGAACTGCGCCGGCTGGAGGCGCGCCAGTCCGAACTGATGAAGGACTACAACAACGGCGAGCCGGAGAAGCAGGGCAGCGAGGCGCGAAACTACCAGAAGTACCTGGACCGCGTGGCCGAGATGAAGGCCGAGATTGCGCGCAACGAGGCCGACTTGGCCAGTCTGCGCCGTGAACTGGACCGCCTGCCGGCGTCGCGCTGATGGCCTTCGGTACGGTTGCGCGCGCCAGCAAGCGCTTCCAGGCCTTCGATCTGCTTGCCACCCTGGTGGTGGTGATCCGCCACGACGGCACCATCGTCTTCGCCAATTCGGCCCTGGAGGATGCGCTGGGCACATCGCGTCGCACGCTCGAAGGCGCAGCCCTGGGCAACTTCTTCGTCGATGCCGGGACCTTGCGCACGGCCATCGATGGCGCCCGCACCAACGACTTCGCCACGTTGCGCTACGAAGCACAGCTGCGCCGTGGTACGCAGGAGCCGCTGCCCGTGCAGGTCACGCTGGCCCAGACGGACCGCAAGGCCGAACTGCTGCTGGAGATGTCGCCGCAGGAGCAGCAGGTGCGGCAGGATCGCGAGGTGCGGCTGCTCGACCAGGCCCAGGCCAACAAGGAGCTGATCCGCAACCTCGCGCACGAGATCAAGAACCCGCTGGGCGGCATCCGCGGCGCGGCGCAACTGCTGCAGATGGAGATCGAGTCGCGCGACCTGATCGAGTACACGCAGGTCATCATCCATGAAGCCGACCGCCTGCAATCGCTGGTGGATCGCCTCCTGGCCCCGCACCGCAGGCCTCATGTGGTGGGCGACGTCAATATCCACGAGGTCTGCGAGCGCGTGCGCTCGGTGCTGCTGGCGGAGTTTCCGCATGACCTGGAGGTCGAGCGCGACTTCGATCCGTCCATTCCCGAGTTCCGCGGGGACCGCGAACAGCTGATCCAGGCCACGCTCAACATCGCGCACAACGCGGCGCAGGCGCTGGCCGAGCGCCGTGCGGCCGGCGATGCACGCATCACCTTCCGCACGCGCATCGCCCGCCAGGTCATCCTCAACAAGCAGTGGTGGCGACTGGCACTGGAATTGCATGTCATCGACAACGGCCCGGGCGTCCCGGACTCGATCAAGGACCGCATCTTCTATCCGCTCGTCTCGGGCCGGGAAGGCGGAACCGGATTGGGCCTGACGCTGGCGCAGACCTTCGTGCAACAGCACCATGGGGTCATCGAATGCGACAGCGTGCCCGGCCGTACCGACTTCACGATATTGATACCGCTGCCGTAGCAGGAAAGGACAACAAGGAGCTGCATGAAGCCGATCTGGATAGTGGACGACGACCAATCGATACGCTTCGTGCTTGAAAAGGCGCTGTTGCGAGAGGACCTGCCGACGCGCAGCTTCACCAATACCCGCGAAGTCCTCGCCGCGCTCGAAGCCGCCAACGACGACGAGATGCAGGGACCGCAGGTGCTGGTCAGCGACATCCGCATGCCGGGTGGTTCGGGCCTGGACCTGCTGGACAAGATCAAGCAGAAGCATCCCGGCCTGCCGGTCATCATCATGACGGCCTTCTCCGACCTGGACAGCGCCGTGTCGGCCTTCCAGGGGGGCGCCTTCGAGTACCTGCCCAAGCCCTTCGACCTGCCGCGTGCGGTCGAGCTCATCCGCCGCGCGGTGGACGAGAGCCAGCGCGAGGAGGTGGCCGAGGAGCGCATGCAGGCCACGCCCGAGATGCTCGGCCAGGCGCCTGCGATGCAGGACGTGTTCCGCGCCATCGGCCGCCTGTCGCAGAGCAATGTGACGGTGCTGATCACCGGCGAATCGGGCTCGGGCAAGGAACTGGTGGCGCGCGCGCTGCACAAGCATTCGCCTCGGTCCAACGGGCCCTTCGTGGCCATCAATACGGCGGCGATCCCCAAGGACCTGCTGGAGAGCGAGCTCTTCGGCCATGAGCGCGGCGCCTTCACGGGCGCACAGACCATGCGCCGCGGCCGCTTCGAGCAGGCCGACGGCGGCACGCTGTTCCTCGACGAAATCGGCGACATGCCCTTCGATCTGCAGACCCGCCTGCTGCGCGTGCTGTCGGACGGGCACTTCTACCGGGTCGGCGGGCACAACGCGGTCAAGGCCAATGTGCGCGTGATCGCGGCCACCCACCAGGACCTCGAGCAGCGGGTGAAGCAGGGTGTGTTCCGCGAGGACTTGTTCCACCGCCTCAACGTCATCCGCCTGCGGCTGCCGGCCTTGCGCGAGCGCAAGGAGGACGTGCCTTCGCTCACGCGCCACTTCCTGCAGCAAAGTGCCAAGCAACTGGGCGTGGAGCCCAAGCGCATCTCCGATGCGGCCCTGTCGCAGCTGTCGGCCTTCAACTTCCCGGGCAACGTGCGGCAGCTGGAAAACATCTGCCACTGGCTCACGGTGATGGCGCCAGCCCAGTTGATCGAGCCGAAGGACCTGCCGCCCGAGGTGCTGTCGAACGCGGCGTCGGAGGCGGGCCTCGGCACAGGCGCGCCGCTCCAGGCGGGCGTGCCGTCCGTCACGACGCCGGTGGAGACGGCCGCCTTCGAGCCTGCCGCTGGCGCTGCCGCGGCAATGCCGGTGTCCATGCCAATGGTCGCAGCGGCTCCAGCGGCGACGCCCATGGCGACGGTGGCCGCGGCTGCGACGGCCAGTTGGGAGCAGGGGCTCGACGCGGAAGCGCAGGCGATGCTGGCGGCCGGTCAGCCGGACGTCTGGGATGCCCTCTCGCGGCGCTTCGAATCGCATCTCATCCTGACCGCACTGTCCTTCACGCGTGGCCGCCGCATCGAGGCGGCGCAGAAGCTCGGCATCGGCCGCAACACCATCACGCGAAAGATCGCCGAACTCGGACTGGATCAGGACGACGCCTGATCGCGTCCGGCACTGCCGGCCCGCGGTACAAGCTCAGCCGCCCAACTCCATCACCACGGGGGCATGGTCGCTGGGCTTCTCCCATTTGCGCGGCACACGGTCGATGGTGCATGAACGCACCTCGGGAACCAGCGGCTCGCTGACCAGAATGTGGTCGATGCGCAGGCCACGGTTCTTCTGGTAGCCGAGCATGCGGTAGTCCCACCACGAGAAGCTTTTCTCGGGCTGCTCGAACAGGCGGAAGCCGTCGACCAGGCCCAGTTGCAGCAGCGCCTGGAAATGCTGACGCTCTTCGGTCGTGTGGTGGATCGTCTCCTTGAGGCCCACCGGGTCGTAGCTGTCACGGTCCTCCGGCGTGATGTTGAAGTCGCCCAGGAGCACCAGCCGCGGATGTGCGGCCATCTCGGCGCGCAGCCAGTCGCGCAGTGCGTCCAGCCAGCGCATCTTGTAGGCGAACTTGTCGGAGCCCGGCGCCTGGCCGTTGACGAAGTAGCCGTTGACCACGCGCAGCGGGCCGGTGGGCGTGTCGACGGTCGCGCTGATCACGCGCGAATGCTCGTCCTCGAAGCCGCCGATGTTGCGCTGGACCTCGCGCAGCGGCGACAGGCTCAGCAGCGCGACGCCGTTGTAGGTCTTCTGGCCGAAGCTCGCGGCCTCGTAGCCGGCGGACTTGAGCACCTCCAGCGGAAACTTGTCGTCGGTCATCTTGAGCTCCTGCAGGCACAGGAGATCGACGGGGTTGGCGATCAGCCAATCCAGCACATGCTGCAGGCGGGCCGTGAGAGAGTTGACGTTCCAGGTGGCGATTTTCATGAGGCGACGTTGGTCCCAGTCGGTCGACGGGTTGAGGTGGCGGGGGAGCACGGGCCAGCGGCGAGCCGAGTGAGGCTTCCGTGGCGTGCCGGCCCGCCATCCTATCGGCAGGTGTGCCCGTCGTGCGGCAGCGGAGGCCTCCATGTCACGGCGGATCGCTTTCCCATGGGAAGAGCTTGGAGCGCAGGGCCTGGACGGCCTCCGGGGTATGGGGCGACGCGGCGTCCTGGAGGGAGCGCACGTAGGCCCGCAGATGTTCCCTGGCGCCATCCGGCAGCGATCGCCCCGTCTCGGACTTTTCCAGGTGGCCGTTCAGGTAGTGGTCGAGCAGGAACTGGCAGTCTTCGTGCCGGGGGTGGGTCGAAATGATGGCCATGAGGGCGAAGAGCAGTCCCCGCCGTTCAAGTCGCATCGTCAGTACTTCGTTGCGCAGCGTGTTGAGCTTGGCTGCGAGTTCGTCATTGGTCATGCCTTGGCCGTTGCCTCGGAGTTACGGGGCGGCCATTCTTTCGGGCAGTTCTTGCCCCACGCACCACGGGCGTTTCAACAGGCGGGGCAGGGCGTCTGCAGGAGTGGCTCAGCGCGTGGTGGCGCCATGCCTTCGGGTTGCGGCGGTGCGAGGAATCAATAGGCCGGCGCGGATTCGCGCGCGAGTACCGGTGCCGCACCGCGACCGATCCTGGACGGCTGTGCGTGCCGGGTCGTGTCTGGCAGCGCAGGAGGCCTGGCGGGGCGACTGTCAGGGCAGCCTGCGCACTCTGGCGCGAGGCGGATCAGACTTGGCGTTTGCGGGCGGAGCGCTCGCGCAGACGTCCGAACGCGGCGTTTCGCAACTTCAGCAGATAGTTGCGCTTGGCACCCTCGGACATCTTGGATTGGAAAAGGTGCCGGAGATCGCCTCCTCCGGATTCCGTGGATCCCCCGCGCGGATCCGAACCCCCATCACCCGCGCCGCTGTTTGACCTGCTGTCCATGCTGTTGCGCTCCTTACGTGCTGTTTCGCGATTGTGAACTCGCCCTCGTTGCGCTGTAAACAAAAGTGTGCGCAAAAATTAAGACAGTCGACAATTGCGCAAAAGTGGAGCATCTCTGGGGAGCAGATGGCAGCGCTGCAGACATAAAAAAACCCGTTGCGCATGCAACGGGTTTCGTATTTGGCGGAGCAGGCGGGATTCGAACCCGCGGTGGGCTATTAACCCACACACGCTTTCCAGGCGTGCGACTTAAACCACTCATCCACCGCTCCGTGGAGCCCATGATTCTAACCCGGATTTGAGCCGCTGCGGCCCGCGCGAACCATCTGCATCGCCGAGGCGATCAATCCGGCGGTGTCGGTCATGTTGCTGGGCACGATCAGGGTGGTCTTGGCGTCCGCCGCGACCTTGCTGTAGGCATCGACGGCGCGCTCGGCGACCTTCAACTGCACGGCTTGATCGCCCCCTGGCTGCCGGATGGCGGCCGCGATGCGCTCGATCGCGAGCGCCGTGGCCTCGGCCACTGCGGTGATGGAGGCGGCCTCGCCCTGTGCGTTGTTGATGGCCGCCTGCTTCTCGCCCTCGGAGCGGGCGATGTAGGCCTCGCGTTCGCCAGTGGCGATGTTGATCTGCTCCTGGCGCCGGCCCTCGGAGGCGGCAATCAGCGCCCGCTTCTCGCGCTCTGCCGTGATCTGCGCCTGCATGGCGCGCAGGATCTCGGCGGGCGGCGTCAGGTCCTTGATCTCATAGCGCAGCACCTTCACGCCCCAGTTGAGCGCGGCCTCGTCGATGGCGGCCACGACCTGGGCGTTGATGATGTCGCGCTCCTCGAAGGTCTTGTCCAGTTCCAGCTTGCCGATCACGCTGCGCAGCGAGGTCTGCGCCAGCTGGGTGACGGCCACGATGTAGTTGGAGGAGCCGTAGCTCGCCCGCATCGGATCGGTCACCTGGAAGTAGAGGATGCCGTCCACCTGCAACTGCGTGTTGTCACGCGTGATGCAGATCTGGCTGGGCACATCGAGCGGGATCTCCTTCAGGCTGTGCTTGTAGGCCACGCGGTCGATGAAGGGGATGAGGAAGTTGGGCCCCGGCGTCATCGTGCTGTGGTACTTGCCCAGCCGTTCACGGACCCAGGCGTTCTGCTGGGGCACGAACTTGATGGACTGCCAGATGAAGATGACGGCGATGACCAGGATGACGAGGGCGATTTCCATGGCAGTTCGATGAAGTGAGATTGAAAGGTTCCGCGAGCTCGGCGCAGTCCCGAATGATCAGAGAGGCTCCAGCACAAGACGGTTGCCCTGCAACTCGACGACGCGGTGCGCTCCCGGCTGGCCGCGGCCGCCGGCGCGGAGCACGGCCGTCCATTGCGCACCCCGGTGACGCACGAGCGCCGTGCCATCCGCGAGCCAGGCGTCGACCTGCACGCGTTCGCCGATGTCGAGGTTCATGTCGGGGCTGGCCTGCGGCGGCGGTCCAGCGGGGCGCGCGCGCTGCTTGAGATACCAGGCGCCCACCGTGCCCACGCCGACCACGGCGGCCACGACCAGTTGGACGGGCAGCGCGGCACCCAGATGCGCTGCGACGGCCGCGGCCGCGAAGGCTACGGCCGTCAGCAGAAGGTAGATGGTGCCGGAGACCAGTTCCAGCGCGACGGCTGCACCGGCCAGCAGCCACCAGAGCGTCGATTGAGCCATGGACGAGTTCCTACAGCAAAGAGGTGGCGGGAAGCCCCACATTCTGGGGCACGTCGCATGACGCGGCCGTCATCTGGATTCCTTACACTTCGCGCCTTCTTTGCGCACCCCCCAAAAGCCGGAGCCCGACAGCCCATGAAATTCCGCTTTCCCATCGTCATCATCGACGAGGACTTCCGCTCCGAGAACACCTCCGGACTGGGCATCCGCGCCCTGGCCCAGGCCATCGAAAGCGAGGGCTTCGAGGTGCTGGGCGTGACCAGCTACGGAGACCTGTCGCAGTTCGCGCAGCAGCAAAGCCGGGCGAGCGCCTTCATCCTGTCGATCGACGACGAGGAATTCACCATCGGCCCAGACCTCGACCCGGCCGTGCTGAACCTTCGCACCTTCATCGGCGAGGTGCGACGCAAGAACACCGACGTGCCGATCTACATCTACGGCGAGACCAAGACCAGCCGGCACCTGCCCAACGACATCCTGCGCGAACTGCATGGCTTCATCCATATGTTCGAGGACACGCCGGAGTTCGTGGCCAAGCACATCATCCGCGAGGCCAAGAGCTACCTCGAGACGGTGCAGCCGCCGTTCTTCAAGGCACTGATCGACTACGCGGAAGATGGCTCCTATTCGTGGCACTGCCCGGGCCACTCGGGCGGCGTGGCCTTCCTCAAGAGCCCCGTCGGTCAGATGTTCCATCAGTTCTTCGGCGAGAACATGCTGCGTGCGGACGTCTGCAATGCGGTGGAAGAACTGGGCCAGCTCCTGGACCACACGGGCCCCGTCGCCGCCAGCGAGCGCAATGCGGCACGCATCTTCAACGCCGACCATTGCTTCTTCGTCACCAACGGCACGTCCACGTCCAACAAGATGGTGTGGCACCACACGGTGGCGCCCGGCGATGTGGTGGTGGTGGACCGCAACTGCCACAAGTCGATCCTGCACGCGATCATCATGACCGGCGCCATCCCGGTGTTCATGAAGCCCACGCGCAACCACTACGGCATCATCGGCCCGATCCCCAAGAGCGAGTTCGAGCCCGAGGCCATCAAGGCCAAGATCTGCGCCAACCCGCTGCTCAAGGACGTCGACGCCGACACCGTCAAGCCGCGCGTGCTGACGCTCACGCAGTCCACCTACGACGGCGTGATCTACAACACCGAGACCATCAAGACGATGCTCGACGGCTACGTCGACACGCTGCACTTCGACGAGGCCTGGCTGCCGCATGCGGCCTTCCATCCCTTCTACGGGCCGTACCACGCCATGGGCAAGCGCCGTGCGCGGCCCAAGGAATCGCTGGTGTTCGCCACCCAGTCCACGCACAAGCTGCTGGCCGGCATCAGCCAGGCCAGCCATGTGCTGGTGCAGGACTCGCAGAACCGCCAGCTGGACCGGGACCTCTTCAACGAGGCCTACCTGATGCATTCGTCCACCAGCCCGCAGTACGCCATCATCGCCAGTTGCGACGTGGCGGCCGCCATGATGGAGCCGCCCGGCGGCACCGCGCTGGTGGAAGAGAGCATCCTCGAGGCCCTGGACTTCCGTCGCGCCATGCGCAAGGTGGAGGAGGAGTTCGGCAAGGACGAATGGTGGTTCAAGGTCTGGGGCCCGGAGCACCTGGTCGAGGAAGGCATCGGTCGCGCCGACGACTGGATCATCAAGGGCGAGACCCGCGCCGGCAACGGCGGCAAGAAGAACGGCGCGCGCAACTGGCACGGCTTCGGCAAGTTGGCCGACGGCTTCAACATGCTCGACCCGATCAAGTCGACCATCGTGACGCCCGGCCTGGACCTCGACGGCAAGTTCGCGCCCACCGGCATCCCGGCGAGCATCGTCACCAAGTTCCTGGCCGAGCATGGTGTGATCGTGGAGAAGACGGGCCTGTACAGCTTCTTCATCATGTTCACCATCGGCATCACCAAGGGCCGCTGGAACACGCTGCTGACGGCGCTGCAGCAGTTCAAGGACGACTATGCCCGCAACCAGCCCATGTGGCGCATCCTGCCGGAGTTCTGCCAGCAGCATCCCATCTACGAGCGCATGGGCCTGCGCGACCTGTGCCAGCGCGTGCACGAGCTGTATGCCAAGTACGGCATCGCCCGGCTGACCACCGAGATGTACCTGTCGGACCTGGAGCCGGCTATGAAGCCCAGCGAGGCCTTCGCCCACATCGCGCACCGCAAGACCGAGCGCGTGGAGATCGACCACCTCGAAGGCCGCATCACCACCAGCCTGATCACGCCGTATCCGCCCGGCATTCCGCTGCTGATCCCGGGCGAGGTCTTCAACAAGAAGATCGTGGACTACCTGAAGTTCGCGCGCCAGTTCAACCTGGAGTGCCCGGGGTTCGAGACCGACATCCACGGCCTGGTGGCCCGCGTGGACGAGAAGGGCAAGAAGCGCTACTACGCGGATTGCGTCAAGCGCTGACCCTGTGCTCGACGGGGCGCCGCCTTTTGTGCGCTGCGCGCCCGTGTCATCCGAACCGCAGTGCCATCACGCCGCCGACCACCACGGCGGTACCGAGGGCGCGCTGCAGCCCGAAGCGCTCCCGCAGCCACAGCGTGCCGATGAGCGCGGCGAAAAGCACCGAGGTCTCGCGCAGTGCCGCCACCACCGCCACGGGCGCCCGCGTCATGGCCCAGAGCGCGATGCCATAGCTGGCCAGCGAGGCCGCCGTGCCCAGCCACGCCACACCCAGGCGGCCACGCATGTAGGCGAGAGCATCACGCCGCCCCTGCGGACCGCGCCGCCACAGCACCAGCAGCATGAAGGGCAGGCCGTCGAAGACGAAGAGCAGGGCGACGTATGCGGCGGCGTTGCCGCTGGCCCGCACGCCGAGGCCGTCCACGACCGTATAGAGCGCGATGATGCAGGCGTTGGCCAGCGCGAAGCCCAGGGCCTTGCCGCGGTGCCCTGACGTGTGCAGATGACCGGGTGAAAGACCGAGCGTGAGTACGCCAGCACAGATGCCGGCCACACCGAACCATGCGAGCCCCGAGAGGCGCTCGCCCATCACCGTGAGGCTGCTGAGGGCCACCAGCAGTGGCGCGCTGCCGCGCATCACCGGGTAGGCCAGCCCCAGGTCACCGTGCTTGTACGCGCCGGCCAGGGCCACGTAGTAGCCCACATGGATCACGACCGAGGCGGCCAGATAAGGCCACGAAGCGGTGGCCGGCAGGCCGGTGAAGGCCAGGATGGGTAGCGCGATGAACAGTCCGAGGCTGTGGATCAGTGCCGTGTCCAGCGACTTGTCCGACGCCGACTTGATGAGTGCATTCCAGCTGGCATGGAGCACCGCGCCGAACAGCACGGCCAGCGCGACAGGGCCCGTCAGCGTCATGCGCCTGGGGCCAGCATGCAGCGACGCGCGCGCGCCAGGTAGTGCGGCAGGTCGGGGGTGGCGAGGTCGGCCTGCTTGGCCGTGTCGTCCCACAGCCGCAGGCGGACCGCCTCCTGCGCATGCGGGCGCTGCATGAAGCGCATGGCTTCTTCGTCGCTGAATACGCCGCCCTGTAGAACCAGGCTGCGCTTGGAGTCGTCCGAGAGGGCGGCCCAGTAGTCCGGACGGGTCGCGCACAGGTAGCGCTTGGCGTCGACGTGCCAGGCAATGGCGTCGAGGACCCGATCCGGAAAGAGCCCGCGGAGGAAGGGCAGGGCATGGAACTGGTGCCGGTCGTCGATGCCGCGCAGCGTGGGCGTCTCGCCCTGGTCGTTGAGCAGGTGGCCGATGTCGTGAAGCAGGGCGGCCGTGACGAGCGCGTCGTCGGCATCTTCCTGCTCGGCCAGGTAGGCACTCTGCAGCGCATGTTCCAACTGGGTCACGGGTTCGCCGCTGTACTGCTCGGCGCCGCGGCGCGCGAAGAGGTTCTCGATGTCGTGAAGGGTCAACATGGCGGGCCTCAGGACGCGGCGAGCGAGGCAGCGCCGCTGCCCGTGGTCGAGCCGCGCTGTTTCTCCCAGTTGAGGCGCGTGCGCTCGCGGCTGTTCATCACATGTTGGTACATGGCCTGGCCCGCGGCATCCGGGTCACCGGAGGCGATGGCCTTGAGGATGGCGCGATGCTCGCGCGAGTAGACGGCCATCGATTCGTCGGTGAGGTTTTGCCGGCGGAACAGCGACAGCTCGTTCACCAGCTTGCGATAGGTGGCGACCAGCTTGGCGTTGCCGGCCAGCTCCAGCAGGCGGTCATGGAAGGCGAGGTTGAAGCGGTGGTAGTCCTTGGCGTCGCCCGCTTTCACCGCCTGGTCCATGGCCTCGACCAGCTGCCGCAGTTCGCGCACCTGGGCCGGGGCGGCTGTCTCGGCCAGCTTGCGGCCCACATACAGGTCCATCACGGCACGCACCTCGAAGATCTCCAGCGCTTCCTCGATGGGCACATCGCGCACGAAGACGCCGCGGTTCTTTTCGGTGCGTACCAGGCCGCCTTCCTCCAGCATGCGGAAGGCCTCGCGCACCGGCCCGCGCGAGACGCCCAACTGGTCGGCCAGCGTGGCCTCGGTGAGCTTGGCGCCGGGGCCGAGCTCGCCGTCCAGGATCATGCGTTCGATTTCTGCCTGCACCACATTCGCCAGCGAATGGCACTGAAGCTGTGCGATGACGGGATGGGAAGAGACCTTCTTGGCAGGGGCGGCAGGCATGGCGCGATGGTAGGTTCGAGAGCGTAGATTGTCTACGATCTACAAAGAACAATAGACAAAGAGGTGGAGCAGGCCCCGATTTTGCTTGGCGACCGTGTCACGAAGATGTCGTTTCGCGGCGGCACATTCGCCCGGTCATTTCATCGAGGAGCCTGCCCATGCACTTTTCCGTCAAGACCATCGCGACCGCCCTCATCGGCCTGGCCGCTACCGGCGCGGCCTTCGCGCAGAAGACCCAGCTGACGGTCTACACCGCGCTGGAGACCGACCAGCTCAAGGCCTACCAGAGTGCCTTCAACAAGGTCGAGCCCGACATCGAGATCAAGTGGGTGCGCGACTCCACCGGTGTGATCACTGCCAAGCTGCTGGCCGAGAAGGCCAATCCGCAGGCCGATGTGGTGTGGGGTGTGGCCGCCTCCAGCATGGCGCTGTTCGACAAGCAGGGCATGCTCGAGCCCTATGCGCCACTGAACCTGGACGCGGTGATGCCGCAGTACCGCGACAAGAAGAACCCGCCCGCCTGGGTCGGCATGGACGTGTTCGGTGCCGTCGTGTGCTTCAACACGGTCGAAGCCAAGAAGAAGAACATCCCCGTCCCCACCACCTGGAAGGACCTCACCAAACCCGAGTACAAGGGCCAGGTGGTGATGCCCAACCCCGCCTCGTCGGGCACCGGCTACTTCGACGTCGCGGCCTGGCTGCAACTGTGGGGCGACGACGCCGGCAAGGGCGGCGGCTGGAAGTACATGGATGCGCTGCACGAGAACATCGCGCAGTACACGCACTCCGGCTCCAAGCCCTGCAACATGGCGGCCTCCGGCGAATACGTGGCGGGCATCTCCTTCGAGTACCGCGGCTACACCAACAAGGCCAAGGGCGCGCCCATCGAGCTGGTGTTCCCCAAGGAGGGCCTGGGCTGGGACCTGGAGGCCGTCGGCATCTACAAAGGCACCAAGAAGCTGGACGCCGCGAAGAAGCTGGCGAACTGGGCGACGTCGAAGGACGCCATGCTGCTCTACGGCAAGAACTTCGCCGTGACTGCCCAGCCGGGCGTGGCCCCCAAGCTGGCGGGCATCCCCGGCGACTACGAGGCCCGCCTGATCAAGATGGACTTCGAGAAGTCCGCCACCAACCGCGAGCGCACCCTGGCCGAGTGGACGCGCCGCTACGACGCCAAGAGCGAGGCGAAGAAGTGATGAACGCGCCGGCGCATGTCCATGCGGCCGACCGCAGCATGGGTGCTGCGCCGGCGCCGCTGTCCCTGGTTGAAAGCGTGCCCCAGCCCGACTACCTGCGGCTGCAGGGTGTGCACAAGCGCTTCGGCGCCTTCACGGCGCTGGAGTCCATCGACTTGACCATTCCGCAGGGCGAGCTGGTGTGTTTCCTCGGCCCCTCGGGCTGTGGCAAGACCACCTTGCTGCGCATCATCGCGGGGCTGGAAGTGCAGACGGGCGGCCAGCTCTGGCAGGGCGGTACCGACATCTCGCGCCTGCCGCCTGCACAGCGCGACTACGGCATCGTCTTCCAGTCCTATGCGCTCTTTCCCAACCTGAGCATTGCGGACAACGTGGCGTATGGGCTGGTCAACCAGCGGCGCCCGCGCAAGGACATCGCCGCGCGTGTCGACGAACTGCTGCAGCTCGTGGGCCTGCCCGGCAGCGGCGGCAAGTACCCGGCGCAGATGTCCGGCGGCCAGCAGCAGCGGGTAGCGCTGGCGCGCGCACTGGCCGCCTCGCCGGGCCTGCTGCTGCTGGACGAGCCCCTGTCGGCGCTCGACGCCATCGTGCGGGTGCACCTGCGCAACGAGATCCGTGCGCTGCAGCGCCGGCTGGGCGTCACCACCATCATGGTGACGCACGACCAGGAAGAGGCCCTGTCCATCGCCGACCGCATCGTGGTGATGAACCATGGCGTGATCGAGCAGGTGGGCACGCCGTTGCAGGTCTATCGCGAGCCCGCGACGCCCTTCGCGGCCGAGTTCGTCGGCAAGGTCAACCGGCTGCCCGCCGTGGCCGAGGGCGGGCGCTGGTTCCGGTGCGGCGACCGGCGCTGGCAGGTCGAGGCTGGCCACGGCGCCGACTACCGACCGGGCCGGGAAGTGATGCTCTACCTGCGTCCGGAAGACCGGGCGATGACCGGCTTCGACGCCGACCATCCGGGCCTGTGCATCGGCACGGTGGCGCATATCGAGTTCCTCGGCGGCAATTGCCTGGCCGAGCTGGTGGTGGAGGGGCTGCCGGGGCCGCTGCAGCTGCAGTTCTCGCTCAACCAGAAGGACGAGTTCGGCGTGCAGCAGGGCCGTCGGTTGCGCTTCGCGCTGCGGCTGGACCGGCTGCGGGCCTTCCCCGCGGCGGAGGCCTGAGCATGCAGACCGCGATCCGCCTGCCGGCCGTCCGGCTGTATGTGCACTGGAGCGACCGTGTGGCGCACTTGCTGCTGGTGGCCGTGGCGCTGTTGCTGGTCATCGGCCTGCTGTTGCCCTTGGGCGCCATCCTGTCGCAGGCATTGCAGCAGACTGAGGGGCGCTCGGGCTGGGGCCACTTCCGTGCCTACCTCGCATCGCCCGCCTTGCTGGGCAGCCTCTGGAACAGCCTGTGGGTGTCCGCGCTGGTGACGGCGCTCGTCATCCCGCTGGCCTTCGGCTTCGCCTATGCGCTCACGCGCAGCTGCATGCCCGCCAAGGGCCTGCTGCGCAGCATCACGCTGCTGCCCCTGCTTGCGCCTTCGCTGCTGTCGGCCATCTCGCTGATCTACTGGTTCGGCAACCAGGGCGCGGCCAAGGGGCTGTGGCAGGCGCTGGGCTTCGAGAGCATCTATGGCGCGCCGGGCATCGTGCTGGCGGAATGCTTCGCCACCTTTCCGCATGCGCTGATGATTCTGGTGACGGCGCTGTCGCTGGCCGACGCACGGCTCTATGAAGCCGCCGACGCGATGGGCACGCGCACCCTGCGGCGTTTCTTCACCATCACGCTCCCGGGCGCGAAGTACGGGCTGATCTCCGCCGCCTTGGTGGTGTTCACGCTGGTCATCACCGACTTCGGCATCCCCAAGGTGGTCGGCGGCAACTTCAACGTGCTGGCGACCGACGTGTTCAAGCTGGTGATCGGCCAGCAGGACTTCCAGCGTGGCGCCGTCGTCGCCCTGCTGCTGCTGGCGCCCGCGCTGCTGACCTTCGCGGTCGATCACCTGGTGCAGCGCAAGCAGACGGCCATGCTCACGGCGCGCGCCGTGGCGCTGGCGCCCCGGCCTGCAAAGGGCTTCGATGCTGCCATGACTGCCTATTGCCTGCTCGTGTGCGCACTGATGGTGGCGATGTTCGGCATGGCGGTGTTCGCTTCCTTTGCCAAGCTGTGGCCCTACAACCTCACGCCCAGCCTCGACCATTACGTCGCCGGCATCGTCGATGCCGAACTGGGCGGCGCGGTGCTCAACAGCCTGCTGCTGGCAGCCTGTACGTCCGTGGTCGGCACAGCCGTGGTGTTCTGCGGCGCCTACCTGCTGGAGAAGACGCGCGGCCTGGATGTGCTGCGTCCCCTGATCCGGCTGATGGCCATGCTGCCCATGGCGGTGCCGGGATTGGTCCTCGGCCTGGGCTACATCTTCTTCTTCAACGCGCCGTGGAACCCGCTCAATGGCCTGTACCAGACCATGGGCCTGCTGGTGTTGTGCACGGTGGTGCACTTCTACACGACGGGTCACCTGACCATGGTGACGGCCCTGAAGGCCATCGACGGCGAGTTCGAGGCCGTCGCCGCCTCACTCAAGGTGCCGGTGTTCACCACCGTGCGCCGCGTCACGCTGCCGATCTGCCTGCCCGTGCTGCTGGACGTGTCGCGCTACTTCTTCATCAACGCGATGACCACCATCTCGGCGGTCGTCTTCCTGTACTCGCCCGAGACGCGCCTGGCCTCGGTCGCCATCCTCAACCTCGACGAGGCGGGCGAGATCGGCGCTGCCGCCGCCATGGCGGTATTGATCGCCGGGACCTCGGCGATCGTGAACGTGCTGTACCTGCTGCTCGGCCGTTGGGTGGACCGCCGCACCCAGCGCTGGCGGCTGCGATGAGCCAAAGGGATTCCCACGAATGAGCAACACCCATTTCGACCTGATCGTGGTCGGTGCCGGCATCGTCGGCCTGGCCCATGCGTACACCGCCGCGCGGCGCGGCTTCAATGTCTGCGTGATCGAGAAGGACGCCGCCTGCGTCGGTGCGTCCATCCGCAACTTCGGCTTCGTGACCGTGACCGGACAGGGCGCCGGCGACACCTGGCGCCGCGCCCGACGCGCACGCGAGGTGTGGGGCGAGGTGGCGCCGCAGGCTGGCGTCGAGGTGGTCCACCAGGGCCTGTACCTCACGGCCTTCCGCGACAAGGCGCTGGCGGTGCTGGAGCAGTTCATGGACACCGAGATGGCCGAAGGCTGCGAACTGCTGGACGTGGCCGAGGCCGCGCAGCGCGCACCGACGTTGCGGTTGGACGGGCCCGAAGGCCCGGCCCGTGCGGTCCTCTACAGCCCGCACGAGGCGCGTGTGGAGTCGCGCACCGCCATCGGCCTGCTGGCGGCCTGGCTGGCCGAGGCGCATGGCGTGGTCTTCCGCTTCAGCGAACAGGTGCTGGAGGTGGCGACGCCGCGCGTGCGCACCGCCCGCGCCACGCTGCATGCGGAGCGCGTGGTCGTCTGCACCAACATCGAACTGAACGGCCTGTTTGCCGAGCGGCTGGCGCCGCATCGCCTGCAGCTGTGTCAGTTGCACATGCTGCGTGTTCAGCCACCCAAGGGGTTCAAGCTGCCCGGCTCGGTCATGGCCGACCTGAGCCTGGTGCGCTACCACGGCTACAGCAAGCTGCCGGCGGCGCAGGCGCTGCGGGCCCAGCTGGAGGCGGAGGAGGGCGGGTCGCTGGCTCATGGCATCCACCTGATCGTGGTGCAGAGCGCCGACGGCTCGCTGGTGGTGGGGGACTCCCACCACTACGGCCCGGTGCTTGAACCCTTCGCCGACACGCAGGTAGACGCGTTGATGCTGCGTCACATGCAGGAGGCGCTGCACCTGCCCGACTACACCGTCACCCAACGCTGGGTGGGCACCTATCCCTCGTCGCCCGACACTGACTGCCTGATCGACGCGCCGGACGACGCCACCCGGCTGGTGATCGTCACCAGCGGCACCGGCGCCAGCACGGCCTTCGGCATCGCCGAAGAAGTCTTCGCCGCTTGGTAGGCCGGACCTCCGCATATCCCATGACTGACCAGCAAAAACTCCAGGCCGTCGTCTTCGACTGGGCCGGCACCATCATCGACTTCGGCTCCTGCGCGCCCATGGGCGCCTTCGTGCGCTTGTTCGAGCGCTACGGCATCGACCTCAGCATCGCCGAGGCGCGCGGCCCCATGGGCGTGGCCAAGTGGGACCACATTCATGCGCTCAGCCAACTGCCAAGCGTGGCGGCCCAGTGGGAGGCGCGCTTCGGCCGCGGCTTCACGCGGGCCGACATCGACGAGCTCTACGAGGTGTTCACGCCCATGAACGCGGCCGTGGTGCCCGACTTCTGCGACTTCATCCCGGGCGCGCTCGACACCGTGGCCGCCGTGCGTGCGCGTGGCCTGCGCATCGGCTCCACCACCGGCTACAACCGGCCGATCATGGAGGTGGTGACGCCCATCGCCGCGAAAGCCGGCTATGTGCCGGACAACCTCGTGTGCGCGGGCGACCTGGCGGCCGGCCGGCCTTCGCCCTTGATGATGTACCGCTGCTTCGCCGACCTCGGCGTGTGGCCGGCCCATACGGTGGTGAAGGTCGACGACACCGGCGTGGGCGTGCAGGAGGGCCTGAATGCCGGCGCCTGGGCAGTGGGGCTGGCGATCAGCGGCAATGCGGCGGGCCTGACGCTGGCCGAGTGGCAGGCGCTCGATGCCGCAGGCCAGACAGCAGTGCGCACCCGTGCGACGGCGGAGCTGAAGAGCGCCGGGGCGCACTACGTGATCGACAGCGTGGCGGAACTGATGCCGCTGCTGGACGACATCGACGCGCGGATGGCGCGCGGCGAACGGCCGTCGGCCTGAACCCCTGTCGGCGCGCGACGCGAGCCTGGCGTGCCGCCGAGGCGGCCATCCACGTCGATGCCCCCGGCCGCTGACACGATCCGAGTCTCAAGGCTCCGGCCGCCGCCAGAGCCAGATCAGCACGCAGGCCATGGCGCCGATCCCTGCGGCGGCCCCCCAGCGGGAGGGCGACAGCCAGATCAGCACGACGGCGCACACGACCATGGCCGCCGCCGCGCTGCGCTTGGCCCGTCGGCTGACGCGGCCGCCGGCGCGCCAGTTCAAGATCAGCGGCCCAAACAGCGGATGCCTTTCGAGCCAGCCCGCGAGCCGCGGCGAACTGCGGGCGGCCGCCCAGGCGGCCAGCAGCACGAAGGGCGTGGTCGGCAGGCCCGGCAGGACGACACCGGCCACGGCCAGGGCCAACGCCACCACGGCCAGCGCCATCATCAGCCAGCGCGCCGGGCCACGCAGATGGCGCGGCGCCTCGTACTGCCGTGGCGGCGAGGGCGGCGGATTGGGCTCCACGGGCTTCAGCGGTCCGTGCGCACGCGCATGAATCGCGCGAAGCGTGGAACGCCCTGTGCCGTGAGCCCGTTGTAGCGGTAGGTCACCGTGCTGCCCACCGGCGGCGGATCGTCGCGCTGTGCATCGGTGAAGCCACCGCCCAGCTTGAAGACCAGGCCTTCGGGCGTTCGCACCTGCAGCGCGCCCATCCGGCCCGCATGCCGGCCCTGGCCCGGCAGGTGCGCGAGCACCACCGCCTCGGCATCATCGTAGGGCTTGACCTTGAGCAGGTCCGCGCTGCGGCCTGCGCCATAGAGCGAACTGCCCCGATGCAGCATCAGTCCTTCGCCGCCAGCCCGCACCGTGGCGTCGAGCTGCCGCCGGAGTGCCTCGGCCGTGGTGGCGCGTTCCTGCCGAACGGGCTCGAGCCAGGGGGTGGCCTTGACCGGCAGCAGCCGCTGCAGCACCTGCAGCCGATGGTCGAAGTCACCGGATTCGGCGGGCAGGTCGAAGACCATGAAGCGCATGGCGCGCCACGCTGCATCGTCAGGTGCCTGGCTGCGTACCGTGCCGGAGGCATGCTCGAAGCGCCCGCGGCCGGCCCAGAGCTCGCCATCCATGGGCTGCTGCGGCCAGCCGGCCGTGAACCACGCCGGCGCGGCGATACGCTCGCCGCCGCGCGTCCACAAGGCCTGCCCGTCCCAGAAGCCGCGAACGCCGTCGTACTTCTCGCTGACCCAGTAGCCGTCGAGCGGCATGCCCGGGCGCCAGACCTCTGCCAGCATGAGGGCAGGCGGCGCGGCCCATGCCGGCGCGCACAGGGCGGCCGACAACGTCGCCAGCAGAAAACCGCGACGCCACATGACCGTCACGCGAGGAGATGGATGATCAGCCTTCGGACGGCTCGTCGATGCCGCCGACCACGTTGCTGAAGCCGCCATCCACGTAGGTGATCTCGGCGGTCACGCCACCGGCCAGGTCGGACAGCAGGAAGGCCGCCACATTGCCCACGTCGTCGATGGTCACGTTGCGGCGGATGGGCGAGACGGCCGCCACTGCGGGCAGCAGCTTGCCGAATCCCTTGATGCCGCTGGCAGCCAGCGTCTTGATGGGGCCGGCGCTGATGCCGTTGACGCGCACGCCCTTGGGGCCCAGCGAGCCGGCCAGGTAGCGCACCGAGGCTTCCAGGCTGGCCTTGGCCAGGCCCATCGTGTTGTAGTTGGGCACCACGCGCACGGCGCCCAGGTAGGTCAGCGTGAGCAACGCGGCCTGGTCGTTGAGGTAGGGAAGGGCGGCCTTGGCCATGGCCGGGAAGCTGTAGGCGCTGATGTCGTGCGCGATCTTGAAAGCCTCGCGCGACAGGCCTTCGAGGAAGTCGCCGGCGATGGCCTCGCGCGGCGCAAAGCCGATGCTGTGGACGAAGCCGTCGAACTTGGGCCAGGTCTGCGAGAGGTCCTCGAACAGCTTGGCGATCTGGGCATCGTCGCCCACGTCGCAGTCGAAGACCAGCTTGGAATCGAAGTCGGCAGCGAACTCGGTGATGCGGTCCTTGAAGCGTTCGCCCACGTAGCTGAAGGCGAGTTCTGCGCCTTGCGCATGGCAGGCCTTGGCGATGCCGTAGGCGATGGAACGGTTGGAGAGGACGCCGGTGATCAGAAGTTTCTTGCCGCTGAGAAAGCCCATGGGTCTGCCTTGAGAAAAACTTGGGCAGAATTCTCGCATGCGACTCTGGCTGCTCCCGGCCCTCCTGGTTGCGGCGCTGCCCGTGTGGGGTGCGCACGCCTATGCCCAGTTCGGCGACATCAAGTACTCCGCCGGCTTCACCCACTTCGATTACGTCAATCCGGACGCACCCAAGGGCGGGGAGATCCGGCTGGTGCCGCCGATCGCGGTCACGCAGTTCGACAAGTTCAATCCCTTCACACTCAAAGGCACCGCGCCCGCAGGCCTCACGGACCTGGTGCTCGAGTCGCTGCTCGTGGGCAATCTGCAGGAGCCCTCGACGGCCTACGGCCTGCTGGCCGAGGATGTGGAGGTGGCGCCCGACCATCGCTCTGCCGTATTCCGCCTGCGGCCCGAGGCGCGCTTCAGCGACGGCACGCCAGTGCTGGCCGAAGACGTCGTGTATTCGTGGCGTACGCTCATCAGCAAGCAGGCGGCGCCGCAGTACCGCACGCTGCTGGCGGGCATCCGCAGCGTCAAGGCCGTCAGTGAGCGCGTGGTGCGCTTCGACTTCGATTCGGACAACCGCGAGTTGCCGCTGCTGGCCGGTGGCATCCCGGTCTTCAGCCAGCGCTGGGGCCAGGGCAAGCCCTTCGACCAAGTCATCACCGAACTGCCCATCGGCTCTGGTCCGTATCGGCCATCCAGCGCCCGGCTGGGCCGTGACATCACCTACGTGCGCGACAAGAACTACTGGGGGCGTGACCTCGCGGTGCGCCGCGGGCAGTACAACTTCGACCGCATCACCTACAAGCTCTACCTGGACGATACGGCCCGCTTCGAGGGCCTGAAGGCGGGCGAGTACGACCTCAAGCGCGAGTTCATCTCGCGCAACTGGGCGCGCCAGTACACCGGCCGCGCCTTCGACCGCGGCGAGGTGAAGAAGCAGGTCTTTCCCAGCGGGGCACCGGGCGACTACCAGGGCTACATCTTCAACCTGCGCAACCCCAAGCTGCAGGACGTGCGGGTGCGCCAGGCGCTGGCCCTGACCATGGACTTCGAATGGCTGAACCGCCAGATGTTCTATGGCATCTACACGCGCGTGCAGGGTTGGTTTCCCAACAGCCCCTTCCAGGCCAAGGGCCTCCCGGGCGCCGATGAACTGGCCTTGCTGGAGCCGCTGCGCGGCCAGCTCCGGCCCGAGGTCTTCGGGCCGGTGCCGCTGTCGCCCAGCACCGTGCCGCCCTCCAGCCTGCGCGAGAACCTGCGCAAGGCCCGCGATCTGCTCGCCCAAGCGGGCTGGACCTATCGCGACGGCGCGCTGCGCAATGCCAAGGGCGAAGCCTTCGCGCTCGAATACCTCAACGCCCAGCCTTCGGGCGTGCGGCTGGTGCTGCCGATGCAGGCCGCCATGGCCAAGCTGGGCATCCAGATGACGGTGCGCAACGTCGACGGTGCGCTGTACCAGCAGCGCATGAACGACTTCGATTTCGAGCTCGGCAGCATCCGCATCCCGGCACGGACCACGCCGGGCAGCGAACTGCTCGAATACTTCGGCTCCGAAGCAGCCGGCACGCATGGGTCGGCCAACTACTGGGGCCTGAAGGATCCGGCGGTGGACGCGCTCATTCGCCGCGTGCTGGCCGCCACCACGCGCGACGAGCTGGGCGCCGCCATGCGCGCGCTCGACCGCGTGCTCACCAACGGCTACTACGGCATCCCGCAGTGGTACAGCAGTGGCTTCCTGGTGGGCTACCGGCCCGCCGGCTTCGTGCTGCCGCCGAGCGTCCCGCCCTACTACGAACCGGACAGCTGGGCCGCGGCAACGTGGTGGGCGTCCCCCAGCAACAAGTAGGCAGCGCGGCATGCCCATCTACATCCTCAAACGTCTGCTGCTGATGGTGCCGACCCTGCTGGGCGTGCTGCTGGTGAGCTTCGCGGTCATCCAGTTCGTGCCGGGCGGTCCGGTCGAGCAGATGGTGTCGCAACTGCAGGGCCGATCGGCCGGGGGCGAGGGGCCTTCTGCCGGTGGGTCGGCCTACCGCGGCCGGCAAGGGCTCAGCGCGCAGCAGGTGGCCGAGATCAAGGCCCTCTACGGCTTCGACAAGCCGGCGCCCGAGCGCTTCTGGCAGATGCTTAAAGCCTTCGCGCGCTTCGACCTCGGCCAGAGCTTCTACCAGCGCAAGGCGGTGTGGGACCTGGTCAAGGAGAAGCTGCCGGTGTCTGTCAGCCTGGGCCTGTGGACCTTCTTCATCAGCTACCTCATCGCCGTGCCGCTGGGCGTCGCCAAGGCGGTGCGGGCGGGCACGCGCTTCGACTTCGTGACAACGCTGCTCGTGCTGGTGGGCTATGCGATTCCGGGCTTCGTACTTGGCGTGGCCCTTCTCGTGATCTTTGGCGGCCAGTTGCAGTGGTTTCCGCTGCGCGGGCTCACCTCGGCCAACTGGGAGCAGATGTCCTGGGGCGCGCGAATCGTTGACTACCTGTGGCACATCGCGCTGCCCATCACGGCTATGGTGCTGGGCAGCTTTGCCGTCACGGCCATGCTGACCAAGAACGCCTTCCTCGAAGAGATCCGCAAGCAGTACGTGCTGACGGCCCGCGCCAAGGGCCTGCGCGAGAAGCAGATCCTGTGGAAGCACGTCATGCGCAATGCGCTGATCCCCATCATCACGGGCTTCCCGGCCGCCTTCATCGGTGCCTTCTTCACCGGCTCATTGCTGATCGAGACGCTGTTCTCGCTCGACGGCCTGGGCCTGCTCAGTTACGAGAGCGTGATCCGCCGCGACTATCCCGTGGTGCTGGGCACGCTCTACCTCTTCACGCTGATCGGCCTGGTGACCAAGCTGATCAGCGACCTCTGCTACGTGTGGGTGGATCCGCGCGTGAAGTTCGACTGAGCATGAGCGACACCTCCGCGCCTTCCGTTCCCTTGTCGCCAGGGCGCCGTGCCTGGCGGCGCTTTCGCCGCAACCGGCTGGGCTTCGTCAGCCTGGTGCTGTTCACCGTGCTGGTGGTGCTGAGCCTCTTCGCCGAGGTGCTGTCGTCCGACCGGCCGCTGGTGGTGCGCTACGACGGCCAGCTCTATTTTCCGGTGCTGACCGACTATTCCGAGAAGACCTTCGGCGGCGACTTCGAGACACCGGCCGACTACCTCGACCCATTCATCCGTGAGCGCATCACGCAGGGGGGCAACTGGGCGTTGTACGCGCCGAACCCGTACGGGCCCCGCACCCTGAACTACTTCGCCAGCCGGCCGAACCCGGCTGCGCCCTCGTCCGAGAACCTGCTGGGCACCGACGACCGCGGCCGCGACCTCTTGGCACAGCTCATCTACGGCTTCAGGGTGAGCGTGCTGTTCGCGCTGGCGCTAACAGCCATCGGCGTGGTGCTCGGCGTGATCACCGGCGCCATCCAGGGCTTCTTCGGCGGCAGGACCGACCTGGCCTTCCAGCGCTTCATCGAGATCTGGGGCTCCATGCCCGAGCTCTACCTGCTGATCATCTTCAGCGCGATCTTCGCGCCCAGCGTGGCGCTCTTGCTGGTGCTGCTCTCGCTCTTCGGCTGGATGGGACTGTCGGACTATGTGCGGGCCGAGTTCCTGCGTAACCGACAGATGGACTATGTGCGCGCGGCCCGCGCCCTGGGCGTGGGCAACCTGGCCATCATGTGGCGACACATCCTGCCCAATAGCCTGGTGCCGGTGGTGACCTTCCTGCCCTTTCGCATGAGCGCGGCCATCCTGGCGCTGACCTCGCTGGACTTCCTCGGCCTCGGGGTGCCACCGGGCACGCCGTCCCTGGGCGAACTGCTCAACCAGGGCAAGGCCAACATCGACGCCTGGTGGATCTCGCTGTCCACCTTCGGTGTGCTGGTGGTGACGCTGATGTTGCTCACCTTCATGGGTGACGCGCTGCGCGACGCCATGGATCCGCGGAAGGCCTGATTCATGACCGAAGCGCTTCTTCGTGTGAACAACCTGCGCATCGCGTTCGACGGCAAACCGGTGGTGCATGGCGTCGACTTCGAGCTGGCACCGGGCGAGAAGCTGGCGCTGGTGGGCGAGTCCGGTTCGGGCAAGACCGTCACGGCGCTCAGTCTGCTGCGTCTGCTGCCCGATGCGCAGGTCAGCGGCGAGGCCCGGCTGGCGGGCGATCCGCCGCGCGATCTGCTGGCGCTGCCCGAACGCGCGTTGCGCGGCATCCGTGGCCGCGAGATCGCCATGATCTTCCAGGAGCCGATGACGGCCCTGAACCCGCTCTACCCGGTGGGCGACCAGATCGCCGAGGTGCTGCGGCTGCACGAAGGCCTCGACGCCCGCTCCGCCCATGAGGCGGCCGTGCAACTGCTGGCCGACACCGGCGTGCCGGAGCCGGCGCGGCGCGCGCGCGCCTTTCCGCATCAGCTGTCGGGCGGGCAGCGCCAGCGCGCCATGATCGCCATGGCGCTGGCCTGCAAGCCGCGGCTGCTGCTCGCCGACGAGCCAACGACGGCACTGGACGTCACCTTGCGCGTGCAGATCCTCGACCTGCTCGACACCCTTCAGCAGCGCCATGGCATGGCGGTGCTGATGATCACGCACGACCTCAACCTCGTGCGGCGCTTTGCCGACCGTGTGGCCGTGATGGAGCATGGGCGCATGGTGGAGCAGGGGAGTGTGCGGCAGGTCTTCGACGCGCCGCGGCATCCCTACACCTGCAAGCTGATCGACAGCCGGCCCGAGCGGCGCGTGGCCGAGGTGCCGGCGAAGGGCGACGAAGCGCCGGTGCTGTCGGCCCGCGAGGTCGCGGTCAGCTATCCCGTGCCGCGTCCGGGCGTTCGCGGCTGGTTCGGCCGCGACCGGTTCGTCGCGGTGCAGGACGCCGACCTTCTGATCCGACCCGGCGAGACGCTGGGCGTCGTCGGCGAGTCCGGATCCGGCAAGTCGACCTTGGCGTTGGCTGCACTGGGCTTGCTGCCCTTTGCGGGCGAGATGCGCGTGGCCGGGCTGGCGTGGCGCCGCGGCGCCAGGGCCGACCGGGCGCTGCGGCGGCAGGTGCAGGCCGTGTTCCAGGATCCTTTTTCGTCGCTGTCGCCGCGCATGACGGTGGCGCAGATCGTGGGGGAGGGCATGTCGGTCCACGCCCCCGAACTGCAGGCGCCGCAACGGCATGCGCGGGTCGTGCAGGCGCTCGCAGAAGTCGGGCTCGAAGAAGCGCAGTTCCCGCAGTTGCTGTCGCGCTATCCGCACGAGTTCTCGGGCGGACAGCGCCAGCGCATCGCCATTGCGCGCGCGCTGATCGTGCAGCCGCGCCTGCTGGTGCTGGACGAGCCCACCAGCGCGCTGGACGTCACCATCCAGAAGCAGGTGCTGGCCCTGTTGCAGCGGCTGCAGCGCGAGCAGGGCCTGGCCTACCTGCTCATCACGCACGACGTCGAGGTCGTCCAGGCGATGGCGCATCGCGTGGTCGTCATGAAGGATGGCCGCATCGTCGAGCAGGGGCCGGTCGATGCCGTGCTCGGCGCACCGGTCCATGCCTATACCCGTCAGCTCGTCTCCGCGGCGCTGATGGGGCATTCCACGTGAGCGGCGCCGGCCAGGGCGGCCCGCGCTCCGAAAGCGCCCAGGCCTGGCGCGCCGCCCTGGGTTGCATGGTGGCGCTGGCGGTCGCCATGGGTCTGGGCCGTTTCGCCTTCACGCCCATGCTGCCGGTCATGCTCGGCGAGGGACAGATCGATCTGCAGGCGGGCGGCGTGCTGGCCTCGCTCAACTACCTGGGCTATTTCCTCGGCGCCTTGTCCAGCGCCTGGCTGTGTGCGCCTGCGCGCACGCTGGTTCGCGGGGGGCTGATGGCCACGGCCGCGCTGCTGGTCGGCATGGGGTTGCTGCATGGCTTTGCCGCCTGGGCCACCTTGCGCACGGCGGCCGGGCTCGCGAGCGCCTGGGTCTTCGTCTTTGCCAGCGGATGGGGTGCGCGCCGCCTGGCCGAGGCGCATGCGCCCGGACTGGGGGGCGTCATCTATGCGGGGCCGGGCCTGGGCATTGCGATCACGGGCTTCCTGGGTGGGCCGGCAGGGCGTTGGGGGGCTTCGATCGCCTGGTGCGTATATGGCGGCTTGGCCATGGCCTTGATTGCGCTGGTGTGGCGTGTTTTCGACGATGGGCGCGAGGGAGTGCCTGCGTCCGCAGCGGCTTCGCCCATCCCGCCGGCCGCGGCCAGCGGCGGCGCCGAGGCGGCCTGGCTGGTCGGGCTCTACGGCCTGGCGGGCTTCGGCTACATCATCACGGCGACCTTCCTGCCGGTCATCGCCCGGCAGGCGTTGCCGGGCTCGACCTGGCCCGACCTGTTCTGGCCGCTTTTCGGGCTGGCCGTGGTGCCGGGGGTGCTGATCGGCGGCCGGGCACCGCAGCACTGGGACAATCGGTTGCTGCTCGCCAGTGGCTATGTCATGCAGGCGCTGGGTGTCCTGCTGTCGGTGACGTGGCCGACGATCACGGGCTTTGCGGTCGGCAGCATGCTCCTGGGCCTGCCTTTCACCGCGGTCACCCTGTTCGCGGTGCGGGAGGCGCGCCGGTTGCGCGGCAATGCCGCGGCCGGACTGATCGGCTATGCCACGGCCTCCTACGGACTGGGGCAGATCGTGGGGCCGCTCTTCGCCGCACCGGTGGCGCAGCGCTGGGGCAGCTTTGCGCCGGCACTGTGGGTGGCTGCGGCAGCGCTGATGCTGGGGGCTTTGCTGTTCGTGATCGTCTGGCACCGCACTGCATCCAAGGGGCGAGGGCGCTGAATCCGGCGCGCTCGGTACGGCAAGGAATGCGAAAGGAAAGAGCGGCCATTCGGGCTCCTATTTGCCTTTCTGCGTGAGTGTTGGCCGCCCTGCTGCGCAGCAGGTGCAATTGCGACACAAATTCCCTATAATCGGAGGCTCACGACCAAACGGGCGGGTACTCACCGCCCTTTTTTTTTGGTTGTCCCCCCTTCTTCGCCGCCTCGGGTACTTGATGTTCAGGCCCGCCGGATGCACTGCCGTCCGGCAGGCCTTCGGTTCTGGTGCGGCAGCAAAGATCGGCCAGGGCTCTCAGTCAGAAGGACGCACGCGAACGGTGGCATTGCAGCAGACGGTAGAAAAAACGGTAGCCCAGACAGTGTCTGGGCTGGGTTACGACTTGGTCGAGATCGAGCGCTCGGCCGGTGGGCTGCTGCGTGTCACGATCGATCTGCCCTGGGCGGGCCCCGTTGCCGAAGGCGTTGAAGAAGCCTTCGTGACCGTCGAGGACTGCGAGAAGGTCACCCGCCAGTTGCAATACACCCTCGAGGTCGAAGGCGTCGACTACCAGCGGCTCGAGGTCTCCTCGCCCGGCATCGACCGCCCCCTTCGCCACGACCGCGATTTCGAGCGTTTCGTGGGCGAGGTCATCGACATCGTGCTCAAGGCGCCCATGGGCCAGGCGGCCGCCGGCCAGGTCAGCGCCAACCGCAAGAAGTTCCGCGGCACGCTCGAGCGCGTGGAGGCGGCCGACGGCAGCCATGGCTGGCAGATCGTCTGGAGCGACGAGCCCACGCCCGCCAAGCCGGGCCAGAAGATCAGCAAGAAGCGCGCGCCCGCCACGCTGCAGGCGCTGGGTTTCACCCTGGACGAGTTGCGCGAGGCGCGACTCGCCCCCATCGTGGATTTCAAGGGGCGCAAGCCCAAGAGCGGCGCGGCGACGCCGCAGTGACAAGAACGAACAGTAGGGTCATCGAATGAATCGCGAAATGTTGATGCTGGTGGATGCGATCTCGCGCGAGAAGAACGTCGAGCGCGACGTCGTCTTCGCCGCCGTGGAATCCGCCCTGGCACAGGCGACCAAGAAGCTGTATCCGGGCGATGTGGACATCCGTGTGGCCATCGACCGCGACACCGGCGCCTATGAAACCTTCCGCCGCTGGCACGTCGTGCCCGACGAGGCCGGCCTGCAGCTACCCGACCAGGAAATCCTGCTGTTCGAAGCCAAGGAAGAAGTGGCGGACATCCAGGTCGACGAATACATCGAGGAGCCCGTCGAGTCACTGCCCATCGGCCGCATCGGCGCCATGGCCGCCAAGCAGGTCATCCTGCAGAAGATCCGCGACGCCGAACGCGAGATGCTGCTCAACGACTTCATGTCGCGCGGCGAGCGAATCTTCACCGGCACCGTCAAGCGCATGGACAAGGGCGACATCATCGTCGAGTCCGGCCGGGTCGAGGGGCGCCTGCGCCGCGGCGAGATGATCCCCAAGGAAAACCTGCGCAATGGCGACCGCGTGCGGGCCATGATCATGGAGGTCGACCTGACGCTGCGTGGCGCGCCGATCATCCTGTCGCGCTCGGCGCCGGAGTTCATGATGGAGCTCTTCCGCAACGAAGTGCCCGAGATCGAGCAGGGCCTGCTCGAGATCAAGAGCTGCGCCCGCGACCCCGGCAGCCGCGCCAAGATCGCCGTGCTGAGCCACGACAAGCGCGTGGACCCCATCGGTACCTGCGTCGGCGTGCGCGGCACCCGTGTCAACGCCGTGACCAACGAGCTCGCCGGCGAGCGCGTGGACATCGTGCTGTGGTCGGAGGATCCGGCCCAGTTCGTCATCGGCGCGCTGGCCCCGGCCAACGTGCAGTCCATCGTCGTCGATGAAGAGAAGCACGCCATGGACGTGGTGGTGGACGAGGAAAACCTCGCCATCGCCATCGGCCGCGGCGGCCAGAACGTGCGGCTCGCCTCCGAGCTCACGGGCTGGAAGATCAACATCATGGACGCGAACGAATCGGCCCAGAAACAGGCCGAGGAAACCGCCGTCACGCGCCAGCTCTTCATGGAGAAGCTGGATGTCGATGAAGAAATCGCCGACATCCTGATCCAGGAAGGCTTCTCCAGCCTGGAAGAGGTGGCCTACGTGCCCATCGCCGAGATGCTCGAGATCGAGGCCTTCGACGAAGATACCGTCAACGAATTGCGCGCCCGTGCCAAGGACGTGCTGCTCACGATGGAGATCGCCCGCGAGGAGAAGGTGGAGGCCGTGTCGCAGAACCTGCGCGACCTGGAAGGCCTGACGCCCGAACTGATCGGCAAGCTGGCGGAAGCCGGCATCCACACCCGCGACGACCTGGCCGACCTCGCCGTCGACGAACTCACCGAAATCACCGGCCAGACCGCCGACGAAGCAAAGTCCCTCATCCTCAAGGCACGCGAACATTGGTTCGACGGCGCGCAAGAGTGATGTGATGGGAGGCACCAGATCCTATGTCCAGCACTACCGTTGCAGAGTTCGCACAAGAACTCAAGAAGACGCCCGAAACCTTGCTTGACCAACTCCGCAGCGCCGGCGTGGCCAAGTCTGCCGCTTCGGATGCCCTCACCGAGGGCGACAAGCAGCGCCTGCTCAGCCACCTCAAGGCGAGCCATGGCACTGCCGCGCCGCCTGAGCGCAAGAAGATCACGCTGACCAAGAAATCGACCAGCGAAATCAAGCAGGCCGACGCCCTGGGCCGTGCGCGCACGATCCAGGTGGAGGTGCGCAAGAAGCGCACCTTCATGCAGCGCGACGATGCGCCGGTCGACAACGCCGCCGCGCAGCAGGAGGAAGAGGCCGAACTCGCCCGCCGTGCGGCCGAGCTGGCCCGCCGCGAGGAGGAGGCCCGTCAGGCCGCCGAGGCCTTGCGCCGGCAGGAAGAGGAACTCGCCCGGCAGCGCGCCGAGCGTGAGGCGGCCGAGGCTGCCGAGCGCGAGCGCCAAGCAAGAGAAGACGCTGAAGAGGCGGCTGCCCGTGCAAAGGCCGATGCCGTGGACGCCGTGGACCGTACCCGCCGTGATCGCGAGGTGCAGGTCGAGCGTGCGCGCGCCGAGGCTGCCGCGCTGAACGCCGCCGCGCACCAGGCCCGCGTGGCGTCGTCACCCAGTGCCCGCGCCCAGGCTGAAGCCGATGCCGCAGCCGCCGCGAAGGCCAGCGCCGACAAGGTCGCTGCCGACCGCGCCGCTGCCGAGAAGGCCCGCGAGGACGCCCGCGAAGAGGCGCGCGCCAAGGCCGCCGCCGAATCCAAGGCGGCCGCCGACGCCGAGGCCGCCCGTGCCCGCGACCTGGACGAGCGCCGCCGCAAGGCCCTGGCCGAGGCCGAGGCCATCCGCCAGATGATGAACGCGCCCAAGCGCGTGCTCGTCGCCAAGAAGGAAGAGCCGAAGCCCGTCGAGGCCAAGCCGGCCGTCAAGGGCACGCTGCACAAGCCTGCCACCGGTACCGGCACGCGTCCTGCTGGCACGACGGCCGCGCCGGCTGCCGCGCCTGGCGCCGGCAAGGAGGTCAAGTCGGCCAAGCTGTCCTCCAGCTGGGCGAACGACAACGCCAAGAAGAAGGAAATCAAGACCCGCGGCGATGCCAGCGGCGGCGTGGGCCGCAACAACTGGCGCAGCGGGCCCCGCAGCCGCCGTGGCGGCGGTGATCGCGACGACTCGCCGCAACAGTCGGCACCGGTCGAGCAACGCATCATCGAAGTGCATGTGCCCGAGACGATCACCGTCTCCGAGCTCGCGCACAAGATGGCCATCAAGGCCTCCGAGGTGATCAAGCAGCTGATGAAGCTGGGCCAGATGGCGACCATCAACCAGTCGCTGGACCAGGACACGGCCATGATCCTCGTCGAGGAAATGGGCCACAAGGCCGTCGTGGCCGCGCTGGACGATCCCGAAGCCTTCACCGAGGAAGAAGTGCAAGCCGCAGCGGCCGACGCGCTGCCGCGGGCACCGGTGGTCACCGTCATGGGTCACGTCGACCACGGCAAGACCTCGCTGCTGGACCGCATCCGCACCACCAAGGTGGCGGCGGGCGAGGCCGGCGGCATCACGCAGCACATCGGCGCCTACCACGTCGAGACGCCGCGCGGCATGGTGTCCTTCCTGGACACCCCGGGCCACGAGGCCTTCACGGCCATGCGTGCCCGTGGTGCGCAGGCCACCGACATCGTCATCCTGGTGGTGGCGGCGGACGACGGCGTCATGCCCCAGACCAAGGAAGCCATCAAGCATGCCAAGGCGGCGAAGGTGCCGATCGTGGTGGCGATCAACAAGATCGACAAGCCCGACGCCAACTCCGAGCGCGTGCGCAGCGAGCTGGTGGCCGAAGAGGTGGTGCCGGAAGAATTTGGCGGCGACTCGCCCTTCGTCGAGGTCTCGGCAAAGACCGGCAAGGGCATCGACGAGCTTCTGGAGCAGGTGCTGCTGCAGGCCGAAGTGCTGGAGCTCAAGGCGCCGGTGGATGCCGCCGCCAAGGGTCTGGTGATCGAAGCCCAGCTGGACAAGGGCCGCGGCCCCGTGGCCACGGTGCTGGTGCAGTCGGGCACGCTCAAGGTGGGCGACGTGGTGCTGGCGGGCGCGACCTTCGGCCGTGTCCGTGCCATGACCGACGAAGACGGCAAGAACACCAAGTCGGCCGGTCCCTCCATCCCGGTGGAGATCCAGGGTCTGACCGAGGTGCCGCAGGCCGGCGACGATTTCATGGTCATGGCCGACGAGCGCCGTGCGCGCGAGATCGCCACCTACCGTGCGGGCAAGTTCCGCAACACCAAGCTGGCCCGTCAGCAGGCCGCCAAGCTGGAGAACATGTTCTCCGAGATGACGGCCGGCGAGGTCAAGACGCTGCCGATCATCATCAAGGCGGACGTGCAGGGCTCGCAGGAAGCGCTGTCGCAGTCGCTGCTCAAGCTGAGCAACGAAGAGGTGCGCGTGCAGGTGGTGTACGCTGGTGTCGGCGGCATCAGCGAGTCGGACGTCAACCTGGCGATCGCCTCCAAGGGCATCGTCATCGGCTTCAACGTGCGTGCCGATTCGGGCGCGCGCAAGCTCGCCGAAGGCAATGGCGTGGACATCAAGTACTACAGCATCATCTACGACGCCGTGGACGAGCTGAAGACTGCGATGGCCGGCATGCTGGCGCCCGAGCGTCGCGAAGAGGTCATCGGCCACGCCGAGATCCGCACGGTGTTCGTGGCCACGAAGATCGGTACGGTGGCCGGCTCGTATGTGCTGGACGGCGTGGTTAAGCGCGACGCCCACTTCCGCCTGCTGCGCGACAACGTGGTGATCTACACCGGCGAGCTCGATTCGCTCAAGCGCATGAAGGACGACGTCAAGGAAGTGCGCGAAGGCTTCGAGTGCGGTATCAAGCTCAAGAACTACAACGACATCCGCGAGGGTGATCAGCTGGAGCTCTTCGAGATCAAAGAAATCGCCCGGACGCTGTAAGCGCCGGTCAGAGGTCCCTACGCCATGCCAGCGAAGAAGTCATCCGTCCCCAACCGCGGCTTCAAGGTCGCGGACCAGATCCAGCGCGATCTGTCGGAGCTGATCGCCCGCGAGCTGAAGGATCCGCGCGTGGGCATGGTCACCCTGCAGGCCGTCGAGGTCACGCCCGACTATGCCCACGCCAAGGTGTTCTTCAGCCTGCTGGTGGGTGATCCGCAGGAGACGCAGGAGGCCTTGAACCAGGCTGCCGGCTTCCTGCGCAACGGCCTGTTCAAGCGGCTGCACATTCACACCGTGCCGACGCTGCATTTCGTGTTCGATCGCACCACCGAGCGTGCGGCGGACATGAACGCCTTGATCGCCAAGGCGGTGTCCTCGCGCTCGAAAGAAGAGTAGACCGATGACGTCGCCATCCCGTGTCAGGGTGCAGCGGCGCCCTGTGCATGGGGTGTTGCTGCTCGACAAGCCGCTGGGCCTGTCCAGCAACCAGGCGCTGCAGAAGGCCAAATGGCTGCTGCGCGCCGAAAAGGCCGGCCACACCGGCACGCTGGATCCGCTTGCGACCGGCGTGCTGCCGCTGTGCTTCGGCGCTGCCACCAAGTTCAGCCAGCTGCATCTGGACGCCGACAAGTGCTACGAGACCACGGTCCGCCTGGGCCGCACGACGAGCACGGGCGATGCCGAGGGCGAGGTGACCAGCGAGCAGCCGGTCGACTGCACGCCCGAGCAAGTGCAGGCGGTGCTGGTGCGCTTTCGCGGACCCATCTCGCAGGTGCCGCCGATGCACAGCGCCCTCAAGAAGGACGGCAAGGCGCTCTATGAATACGCCCGGCAAGGCATCGTGCTGGAGCGCGAGCCGCGCGCGGTCGTGATCCATGCGCTGACGCTGCTCGACGCACAACTGGAGGGGCCGGAGCCCTTCCTGCGCCTGGCGGTGCAGTGCTCCAAAGGCACCTACATCCGAACGCTGGGCGCCGACATCGGCGCGGCGCTGGGCTGCGGCGGCCACCTGACGGCCCTGCGCCGCACTCGCACCGGACCCTTCGCGGCCCACCAGTGCGTGTCGCTGCAGGCGCTGGAGGCCATGGACGACGCGCAGCGCCTCGAAGCACTGCTGCCCACTGATGCGCTCGTGGCCGGCCATGTGCCCGTCACGCTGGGCACGGACGATGCTGGTCGCTTCCTGTCCGGCATGCGCCGGCGTGGCCACTGGACCGATGCCGAGGCGGTGGCCGTCTTTGGCGCACAGCCCAAAGCCTTCCTGGGCAGTGCCCATGTGAAGGCCGGCGAATTGATTCCCGGGCGACTGCTGAGCCCGCTCGAAATCCAGCAGACCCTATTGCAAACCCATTCAAAGTCACCAGAGCCCTCGCAGGAGGTAACGACACCATGACCCGACAGATCCGCAACATCGCCATCATCGCCCACGTCGACCACGGCAAGACCACCATGGTGGACCAGCTGCTGCGCCAGTCCGGCACCTTCGCCGACCACGAGAAGGTGGTCGACACGGTGATGGACAACAACGCCATCGAAAAGGAACGGGGCATCACCATCCTGGCGAAGAACTGCGCCGTGAGCTGGAAGGGCACCCACATCAACATCGTCGACACCCCCGGCCACGCGGACTTCGGCGGCGAGGTGGAGCGGGCGCTGTCCATGGTGGACGGCGTGCTGCTGCTGATCGATGCGCAGGAAGGCCCGATGCCGCAGACGCGCTTCGTGACCAAGAAGGCCCTCGCCCTCGGCCTCAAGCCCATCGTCGTGGTCAACAAGGTGGACAAGCCCGGCGCCAACCCCGACAAGGTGGTGAACGCCGCCTTCGACCTGTTCGACAAGCTGGGCGCGACCGACGAGCAGCTGGACTTCCCGGTCGTTTATGCCTCGGGCATCAACGGCTGGTCCTCGCTGGAAGAGGGTGCGCCGGGCGAGCAGTGGGGCCCCGACATGTCGGCCCTGTTCGACACCGTGCTCAAGCACGTGCCGTCGCAGAAGGGCGACCCGTCTGCGCCGCTGCAGCTGCAGATCTCGGCGCTCGACTTCTCCACCTTCGTGGGCCGCATCGGCGTGGGCCGCATCAGCCAGGGCACGCTCAAGCCCATGCAGGACGTGCTCGTGTGCGAAGGCCCGGACGGCAAGAGCTACAAGGGCCGCGTCAACCAGGTGCTGACCTTCCAGGGCCTGGACCGCGTTCAGGCCACCGAGGCCGGCCCCGGCGACATCGTGCTGATCAACGGCATCGCCGACATCGGCATCGGCGTCACGGTGACCGACCCGGCCAACCCGATGCCGCTGCCCATGCTCAAGGTGGACGAGCCCACCCTGACCATGAACTTCTGCGTCAACACCAGCCCGCTGGCCGGCCGCGAAGGCAAGTTCGTGACCAGCCGTCAGATCTGGGACCGCCTGCAGAAGGAACTGCAGCACAACGTCGCGCTGCGCGTGAACGAGACGGACGAGGAAGGCGTGTTCGAGGTCATGGGCCGCGGCGAACTGCACCTGACCATCCTGCTGGAGAACATGCGCCGCGAGGGCTATGAAATGGCCGTCTCCAAGCCGCGCGTGGTCTTCAAGACGATTGATGGCGAGCGTCACGAGCCCATCGAGCTGGTGACGGCCGACATCGAGGAAGGCCACCAGGGCGGCGTGATGCAGGCCCTGGGCGAGCGCAAGGGCGAGCTGGTCAACATGGAGCCGGACGGCCGCGGCCGTGTGCGCCTGGAATACCGCATTCCGGCGCGCGGCCTGATCGGCTTCACCAACGAGTTCCTGAACCTGACGCGCGGCTCGGGCCTCATCAGCAACATCTTCGACAGCTACGAGCCGCACAAGGGCGACATCGGCGGCCGCAAGAACGGTGTGCTGATCTCCATGGATGACGGTGAAATCTTCACCTACGCCCTGGGCAAGCTGGACGACCGTGGCCGCATGTTCGTGAAGGCGAATGATCCGGTGTACGAAGGCATGATCGTCGGCATCCACAGCCGCGACAACGACCTGGTTGTCAACGCCACGCGCACCAAGCAGCTGACCAACTTCCGCGTCAGCGGCAAGGAAGACGCGATCAAGATCACGCCGCCCATCGACCTGACGCTCGAATACGGCGTCGAGTTCATCGAGGACGACGAACTGGTCGAGATCACGCCCAAGAGCATCCGCCTGCGCAAGCGCTTCCTGAAGGAACATGAGCGCAAGCGCGCCAGCCGCGAAGCCTGATCCTGCGCGCTCGGCGCGGCGCGGCCTCACACATGGGCGCGCTGTCGCCCTGATGGTGCTGGTCACGCTCATGTGGGCGACGGCTGGCGTCGTCACCCGCCAGCTGGAGCGGGCGGTCAGCTTCGAGGTCACCTTCTGGCGCAGCTTCTTCACGCTGCTGGCCATGGTGCTGATCCTCGGTGCCTGGCGCGGCCGTGGCCTCTGGCGCAGCCTGCGCGAGGGCGGACGTCACCTCTGGATCTCCGGCGCCTGCTGGAGCGTGATGTTCACCGCCTTCATGGTGGCGCTCACGCTGACCACGACGGCCAACGTGCTGGTCACGCTGGCTACCGGGCCGCTGCTCGCGGCCCTGGCGGCGCGCCTCTTCATCGGCCACCGCCTGCCGGCGCGCACCTGGGCGGCCATTGCCGTGGCCGGTGCGGGCATCGCCTGGATGTATGGCGCGCAGATCGGCGACGACGGCGCGCTGGCGGGCACGCTGGTGGCCCTGTGCGTGCCCATCGCCGGGGCTTGCCACTGGACCAACGTGCAGCAGGCCCATGCCAGCGGGGCTGACGTCGATCTCCTGCCAGCCGTGCTCATCGGGGCCGCCGTGTCGGCCACCTGCACGCTGCCGCTGGCCTGGCCCTTCACGGCCAGCGGACGCGACCTGGCGCTGCTGGGCTTTCTGGGCGTGTTCCAGCTTGCCATTCCGTGCATGTTGTCGATGATGGCCGCGGGCGTGCTCAAGGCGCCCGAGGTGGCACTGCTGGCCCTGCTGGAAGTGCTCTTCGGCATCGCGCTCGCCTGGGTCGGAGCGGGCGAGGTGCCGGCGCCGACGGTGTTCAGCGGTGGCTTGCTGGTGATCGGTGCGCTGGTGGCCAACGAATGGCTTGGATGGCGTGCGGCGCGTGGGCCGTGCTGACCCTCAATGGCGCGGCGTGGCCGCGCAGCAAAAGAAAAGGGGGCGGAATGCCCCCTTCGTGCTTTTGTTGACCTGGTCGCCCTTCAAGTGCGACCGCGGCGCTTTTCAGCCTCTTCTCAAGGACGGGCAACCTTCCAGGCACCGTTGAGCATGCCTTCGCCGGTGCGGTCGCCCGGCTTGGCGTCCTTGGACCAGTAGTAGAGCGGCCAGCCGTTGTAGGCCCACTGCTTGCTGCCGTCATCGCGCATCACGATGGTGTAGCCGCCCATCGGCTTGGGATCGGCCGGGGCCATCAGCGGCGGCCAGTTGGCGGCGCACTGGGCATTGCACATCGACTTGCCGCTGTTCTGCGCATCGCGGGCGAAGGTGTAGAGCGTCTTGCCGTTCGGGCCGATCAGCACGCCGTCCACGGTGCGGGTGGGCATGTCGGGCGCGGGGGTGGTGGCGCAGCCGGCCAGCAGCGCAGCCAGTGCGAGGGCGGGTACGCCGATCAGGGTGGTCTTCTTCATGGCAATCATGTGGTTCTCCTGGTTGAACGAAAGACAGCGGGACGAGTGTAGGAAGGGGGTCGGGGCCTGCCGCGTAGGCGCAGGGCGAATTCGGTGCCTGTCTCACAGCTGCCCATGGACGGTTTGCGCCAGCGCAAGCAGGCGGTCGCGGCCGAGGGGCGCGCTCAGCGCATAGCCGAAGCCGTCGTCCACCCAATAGAAGGTCGACAGCTGCGGGCCGGCCTCGAAGCGGAAGGCGGCGCCCCTGGCTTCGGGTGTGCCGGCATCGAGCTGCCCGAGGTAGAGCGTCAGGCGCTGGCCCTCGGCGTTCTGATACATGAACTGCGCACGCGCGCCCGCCGTGCCCGGCAGCAGGCGGCCGCCGACCAGCGCGTAGCCTTGCGATACCAGGTCAGGCAGTTTCAGGGACCGATCCAGCCGACGAGACAGCCATTGCACCAGGTGCTGCTCCTCCGCGGCCCCGACTTCGACAGGGTGGCGCTTCTCGGGCACGTAGAGGCTGTAGGCCACCGCGGCTTCGCGGACGAAGCCACGCAGGGGCGGCGCCTGGGTTGCGGCCATGGTGTGTCCGCCGGTTGCACCTTGCAGTCCATTGGCCGACCAGCCGGCGCCGAAGGCGAGCACGAGGGCGGCGGCCATGCCGCTCCATCGCAGCGCCTGGGCCTGGCGGCGCTTGCGCGCCACGGCTTCTTCGAATGCCTTGGCGGCGGCCAGGAGGCCAGCGGGCGGGGCTTCCTCCAGCACCGGCGCGTGCAGCTGCCGCAACTGCTGGCGCAGGCGATCCCATTCCTCGTCGGGGGAGTGGTGCGTTGGCGGTGGGTCGGGGCGGTTCATGGCGCGGGTCGGGGGCTCATTTGAGGCGCCGCAGGGCAGGGCGGCCGCTGGGGCCCGCGCCGGCGCGCTCGGGGGGATGGCCATCCATGAGCTGGCGCAGCCGCTCGCGGGCGCGGGACAGCCGCGACATCACGGTGCCGATGGGCACGCCGAGCACGCGGCCGATCTCGGCATAGGAGAGGTCTTCCAGCGCAGCCAGCAGCAGGACCGCACGCTGTTCGTCGGGCAGCAGCAACAGGCAGCGCTGGAGGTCGAGCGATCCGTCGGCTGCCGAGGACATGGCCGCGGGTTCCGCTTCCAGCGCGTCGATATCCACCGCGGGTGCCGGCGCTCGCCGCAGCTGGCTAGCGTGCAGGTTGTGCATCAGGGTGAACAGCCAAGCCCGCAGATCGGTGCCCGGCGTCCACAGCGACCACTTGTGGCAGGCGCGCTCCAGCGTGTCCTGCACCAGATCGTCGGCGGCCCAGGCGTCGCCCGTCAACGCGCGGGCGTAGCGCCGCAGGGCGGGGATCTGGCCGACGATGGCGTGGGAGGCGCTCATTGACTGCATGAACGCCAGCGCATCGCGGTTTATTCCAGGCGAGCCGAAAAAAGTGTGCGGGCGCGGTGCCCGGCTGCTGGATTCGCGCTGGCGCGCATCCGCCCGTCTGGCCCTCAGCGGTTGTGCACCTTGAGCGCCCGCTCGACCTCGCGCTTGCCCTCGCGGTCCTTGATGGTGTCGCGCTTGTCGTGCTCGGCCTTGCCCTTGGCCAGGGCGATCTCGCATTTGACCTTGCCGGCCTTCCAGTGCAGGTTGAGCGGCACCAGCGTGTAGCCCTTCTGCTCGACCTTGCCGGTCAGGCGCCGGATCTCTTCCTTGTGCAGCAGAAGCTTCTTGGTGCGGATGGCGTCGGGGTTGACGTGGGTCGACGCGCTCTTGAGGGGGTTGATCTGGCAGCCGACGATGAACATCTCGCCGTCGCGGATCAGCACGTAGCCGTCGGTCAGTTGCACCTTGCCTTCGCGCAGCGCCTTGACCTCCCAGCCCTCCAGGACCATGCCGGCCTCGTAGCGCTCCTCGAAGAAGTAGTTGTACGCCGCCTTCTTGTTGTCGGCGATGCGGGGATTGGTGTTGTCCTGCTTTTTGTTGGCCATGTGGATTCCATTTGGGGGCGCATGGCATTCCTACAATCGGCCCGCACACACGTGCAGATTCTATGAAAAGTGTCCATAAGTCCGTCCTGATCTGGTACAGCGCCACCGAGATGTATGACCTGGTGACCGATGTGGCCCGCTACCCCGAGTTCCTTCCCTGGTGCGACCGGGCCCAGGTGATCGAGCAGGACGAGGCAGGCATGACGGCCGAAGTCGGCCTCGCCTTCGGCGGCATGCGTCAGAGCTTCACCACGCGCAACACCCATGTGCCCGGCCGCCAAGTGCAACTCAAGCTCGTCAAGGGGCCGTTCTCGCAACTCGAAGGCATCTGGAAGTTCGCCCCTGTCGGCCAGGAGGGTGAACGGGCTTGCCGCGTCACGCTGGACCTGAACTACGGCTTCGACAACTTCGCGCTGCAGGCGCTGGTGGGCCCGGTGTTCGACAAGATCGCATCGACGCTGGTCGAGGCCTTCGTCAAGCGGGCCGAGCAGGTCTATGGCGAGGGCGGCCCGGCTGCATGATCGACATCGTCGTGTGCTGGTCGGCCGCGCCGCGACAGGTGGGCGAGCAGCGGTTGCAACTGGCCGAAGGCACGACGCTGCGCCAGGCAGCCGCTGCAAGCGCCGTGGGCGAGCAGTGGCCCGGCTGGGCCCATGAAGCCAGCCCTGGCATCTGGGGGCGAGCAGTGCCCTGGGAGACGCCATTGCGTCCTGGAGACCGCGTCGAGTTGTGCCGCCCTCTGCTGGTGGATCCGAAGGTGGCGCGGCGCGAACGCTTTCAACGGCAAGGTTCTCGGACGGCTGGGCTGTTTGCCAAACGAAGGCAGGGCGCCAAGGCGGGCTACTGAGGCCCATTGGCCAGGGCTTCGCCAGCGCGGACGCCGGTGCGCCGGCGGCACATCCCTGCGGCGGACTTCAGCGCGCCAAGCAATCGCTCTGGACCACGCCCTGCAGCCGTCGCTGTTCGGCCGCGCGTGCGGCGTCGTCCATGATCTCGCGTTCGCCCTGGCCATTGACGCGGGCAATGCGGATGCCGCTGTCGAGGGTGGCCAGCCCCTGGCGGGCGCGGGCGCAGTTGTCCTGCCTGGCCTTGGCTGCCTTGGCCTCGGCCTCCGCCCGCTTGGCCTTCTCGGCCTCTTCCGCCTGACGGGCCTTTTCTTCCAGCGCCCGGTCCACGCGCGGCGCGGAGGCGGGCGCAGCGGGGACGGGGGCCTGCGGCGCAGCCATCGCCGGCACGCCAGCGCCGCCGCCTGCCGGCCGGCCGATGATGTTGCGCGCCGGAACATCCGCGGGCGGTGGCCGGTCGCTGAACACCTTGCGTCCGTTGCCATCGATCCACTGCCACTGGGCTTGGGCGGCCAGCGGCAGTGCCAGCAGGGCCAACAGGACGCAGGTTGCGGGTCTCATCCGGCCAGTGTAGTGGCAGCAATGGCGGCTCGTTACAATCCGTCTTTTGGAGCTTCACCATGCGCCTTCTCGGCAAAGCGCTCACCTTCGACGATGTGTTGCTGGTGCCTGCGTTCTCCCAGGTCCTGCCCAAGGACGCCTCCCTCAAGACCCGCCTTTCCCGCAACATCGAGCTGAACCTGCCCCTGGTTTCGGCGGCGATGGACACCGTGACCGAAGCCCGCCTGGCGATTGCCATCGCCCAGGAAGGCGGCATCGGCATCGTGCACAAGAACCTCACGGCCCAGCAGCAGGCGGCCGAGGTGGCGAAGGTCAAGCGTTACGAATCCGGCGTGCTGCGCGACCCGGTCGTGATCACGCCCCAGCACACGGTGCTGCAGGTGCTGCAGTTGTCGGAAGAGCTGGGCATTTCCGGATTCCCGGTGATCGACGGCGGCAAGGTCGTCGGCATCGTCACCGGCCGTGACCTGCGCTTCGAGACCCGCTACGACGTGCCCGTCACCGAGATCATGACGCCACGGGCCAAGCTCATCACGGTGAGCGAGGGCACCTCGCCCGCCGAGGCCAAGGCACTGCTGAACAAGCACAAGCTCGAACGTCTGCTGGTTGTGGCCGACGACTTCGAGCTCAAGGGCCTGATCACCGTCAAGGACATCACCAAGCAGACCAGTTTCCCGAACGCGGCGCGCGACGCATCGGGCCGCTTGCGCGTGGGCGCGGCGGTGGGTGTGGGCGAAGGCACCGAGGAACGTGTCGAGGCCCTGGTCAAGGCCGGCGTGGACGCCATCGTGGTCGACACCGCCCACGGCCACAGCAAGGGCGTGATCGAGCGCGTGCGCTGGGTCAAGCAGAACTATCCGCAGGTCGATGTGATCGGCGGCAACATCGCCACCGGCGCGGCTGCCAAGGCGCTGGCGGAGGCGGGCGCGGATGCGGTCAAGGTCGGCATCGGCCCGGGTTCCATCTGTACCACGCGCATCGTGGCCGGCGTGGGCGTGCCGCAGATCATGGCCATCGACAACGTGGCCACGGCGCTGGGCGACAGCATTCCGCTGATCGCCGACGGCGGAATCCGCTACTCGGGCGACATCGCCAAGGCCATCGCGGCCGGCGCCAGCACCGTGATGATGGGCGGCATGTTTGCCGGCACCGAAGAGGCGCCGGGCGAGATCATCCTGTTCCAGGGCCGCAGCTACAAGAGCTATCGCGGGATGGGCTCCATCGGTGCGATGCAGCAGGGCAGCGCCGACCGCTACTTCCAGGAGTCGAGCACGGGCAACCCCAATGCCGACAAGCTGGTGCCCGAAGGCATCGAAGGCCGTGTGCCCTACAAGGGGTCGATGCTGTCCATCGTCTACCAGATGGCCGGCGGCCTGCGGGCCTCGATGGGCTACTGCGGTTGCGCCACCATCGACGAGATGAAGTCGAACGCCGAGTTCGTGGAAATCACGGCAGCCGGCATCCGCGAAAGCCATGTGCACGATGTGCAAATCACCAAGGAAGCACCGAACTACCGGGCGGAGTGATCCAGTTGCATCTTGAAAAGGGCCAGATTTTTCTGGCCCTTTTTTCTTCCTCCGTTAGAATATGGTCCGAATTCCCCATAGACGGGCCAGATTCGGTATGCACACCGTCCCGATCCACCAAGCCAAGAGCCAGCTTTCCGAACTGATCCGCGCTGTCGAGAACGGAGAGGAAGTCGTGCTGACTCGCCACGGCAAGCGGGTGATCCGGCTGATCAAGGAGCCCGAGTCGGTGCAACCCAGCATCGAGGCGCGTCGACAGGCCATCGTGGCAGAGCTGCAGGCGCTGCGCGCCAAGGTGGCCGCGACGGCGGCAGAGCAGGGTGCCGGCTTCGACCTGCTGTGGCAGCAGCACGAGGCCGCGCAGGCAGCGCGCACGGGGTCATGGGTCAAGAGCGACCCCCCCACGGCCGGGCACCCGAAGGACGACGATGCTGGTCATTGACGCCTCCGCCTTCACCCGCTGGGCCTTCCCGTCCGAAGGCAGCGATCGCGTGTCGCAGGCGCTGATCCGCGTCATGACGGAGGAAGAAAGCGCAACCAGCGCCGCCACCTTCCCGCTCGATGTGCTCCACGCCACCGGTTGCGCGCTGGCCACCGGCCGGTTCACGACGGCCGTCCACCAGCACGTGCTGCGGCTGCTGAGCCGGCTGCCGGTGGCCCTGGCGCCCATGCGCATCTCGCCGCTGGAGTTCTGGACCTGGGCGCAGTCGATGCAGCTCGGCCCTCACGATGCGGCCTACCTCAAGCTGGCCGTCGACCTCAAGGCGCCGCTGGTCACCATGGCGCCTGCGCTGCACCGCGCCTGCCTTCAGCTGGACCATCCCGTCATCACCGACCTGACCTGACGCGGCGCCAACGCGGCCGCATCTCCCTTCTTTCGGAGCCCACCATGCAACACGACAAGATCCTCATCCTCGACTTCGGCTCGCAGGTCACGCAGCTGATCGCCCGCCGCGTGCGCGAAGCCCATGTGCTGAGCGAAGTGCATCCCTGCGACGTGACCGACGATTGGGTGCGCCAATACGCGGCCGATGGTTCGCTCAAGGGCGTGATCCTGTCGGGCAGCCATGCCAGCGTGTACGAAGAGACCACCGACAAGGCACCCCAGGCCGTCTTCGAACTGGGCGTGCCGGTGCTGGGCATCTGCTACGGCATGCAGACCATGGCACACCAGCTGGGCGGCAAGGTCGAGGGTGGCCACAAGCGCGAATTCGGCTTCGCGGCGGTACGCGCCCGCGGCCACACCGAGCTGCTGCGCGACATCGCCGACTTCACGACCGACGAAGGCCACGGCATGCTCAACGTCTGGATGAGCCATGGCGACAAGGTCAGCGAACTGCCGCCCGGTTTCAAGCTGATGGCCAGCACCGACAGCTGCCCCATCGCCGGCATGGCCGACGAGGCGCGCAAGTTCTACGCGGTGCAGTTCCACCCCGAAGTCACGCACACCCAGCAGGGCAAGGCGATCCTGGAGCGCTTCGTGCTCGGCATCTGCCAGGCCCAGCCCGACTGGGTCATGAAGGACCACATCGCCGAGGCGGTGGAAGCCATTCGCCAGCAGGTCGGCGACGAAGAGGTGATCCTCGGCCTGTCGGGCGGTGTCGATTCGTCGGTGGCCGCGGCCCTGATCCATCGGGCGATCGGCGACCAGCTGACCTGCGTGTTCGTCGATCACGGCCTGCTGCGCCTGGACGAAGGCAAGATGGTGATGGAGATGTTTGCTGGCAAGCTGCATGCGCGCGTCATCCATGTCGATGCCAGCGAGCAGTTCCTGGGGCACCTGAAGGGCGTGAGCGACCCCGAACAGAAGCGCAAGATCATCGGCCGCGAGTTCGTCGAGGTTTTTAAGGCCGAGGCCGCCAAGCTCAAGGCCGGCACCGGCGGACACAAGGGCGCGACCTTCCTGGCCCAGGGCACCATCTATCCGGACGTGATCGAGTCGGGCGGCGCCAAGAGCAAGAAGGCCGTCACCATCAAGAGCCACCATAACGTGGGCGGGCTGCCCGAACAGTTGGGCCTGAAGCTGCTGGAGCCGCTGCGCGACCTGTTCAAGGACGAGGTGCGCGAATTGGGCGTGGCCCTGGGACTGCCGTCCGAGATGGTGTACCGCCATCCCTTCCCGGGCCCCGGCCTGGGCGTGCGCATCCTGGGCGAGGTGAAGAAGGAGTACGCCGACCTGCTGCGCCGGGCCGACGCGATCTTCATCGAGGAGTTGCGCAACTTCCGCGACGACGCCACCGGCAAGACCTGGTACGACCTCACCAGCCAGGCCTTCACCGTCTTCCTGCCGGTCAAGAGCGTGGGCGTGATGGGCGACGGCCGCACCTACGACTATGTGGTGGCGCTGCGTGCCGTGCAGACCAGCGACTTCATGACCGCCGACTGGGCCGAGTTGCCCTACGCGCTGCTCAAGAAGGTGTCGAGCCGCATCATCAACGAGGTGCGCGGCATCAACCGCGTCACCTACGACGTGTCGAGCAAGCCGCCGGCGACGATCGAGTGGGAGTGAAATCGGGTTCTTCGGAGACTATCGTCAGCTATCCAGAGGTCATCGTAACGTGTTGATTTAGAAAGAAGTATGTCACGGTGGCTATCGGAGCCTATCGCCGGCCAGCAGGATAAGTTGGCGGTAAAGCTGACGGTCAATTTCCGATCCGGTCTCAGACCCACTCATTGATGGTCGGCGCTTTTTCCGTCTTGACGGTAAAAAGCACCTCCGGAACTCAGTATCCATGCGGGTTTCCGGGCATCGACAGGTTTCCTAGCCCTTGACGGTAAAAACCGTCTTGAACAGGAGGAAAACCTCGATGCTCACCGACACCGCGCTGCGCAACCTCAAGCCTAAGTCCTTGACTTACAAGGCTTCCGACCGTGACGGCATGTATGTGACGGTATCGCCGGCTGGCACTATCGCGTTCCGCTACGATTACCGTCTCAACGGCCGCCGGGAGACCCTGACCATCGGCCGCTACGGACCGGCCGGCATCACGCTGGCCATGGCCCGCGAGAAGCTTCTGGATGCCAAACGGGCCATCGCCGAGGGCCGGTCTCCGGCGATGGAGAAGCAGCGCGAGAAGCGCCGCTTGTCCGCTGGCCAGAACTTCGGCGACATGACGCTGCGCTGGATGGCCGACGCGCGCATGGCCGACAGCACCCGGGCGATGCGCAAGCACATCGTCGATCGGGACATCCTGCCGGCGTTCAGGAATCGACTGCTCACCGAGATCAGCGCCGATGACCTGCGCGCGCTGTGCGGCAAGGTGAAGGCGCGCGGCGCGCCCGCCACCGCAGTCCATGTCCGCGACATCGTGAAGCAGGTCTACGCGTTCGCCATCCTGCACGGCGAGAAGGTAGACAACCCGGCCAACGACGTGGGCGCGGCGTCGATCGCGACCTTCGTGCCGAAGGACCGGGCGCTGTCGCCGACCGAGATCCGGCTGGCCTTCCATCAGTTGGAGTCCATCGCCACGTACCCGACGATCCGGCTTGCCCTTCGCATGGTCCTGCTGACGCTGGTGCGCAAGAGCGAGCTGATCGAGGCGACCTGGAGCGAGGTCGATTTCGAGAATGCCACCTGGACGATCCCGAAGCAGCGCATGAAAGGACGCAACCCGCACGTCGTCTACCTGTCGCGGCAGGCGCTGGACATCTTCGTGGCGCTGCACACATGTGCGGCCGGATCGAAGTTCGTGCTGCCCTCGCGCTACGAGCCCACGCGCTCCATGTCGCACGCGACCCTGAACCGGGTGACCCAGCTCATCGTCGAGCGGGCCAAGGCGGCCGGCCTGCCGCTGGAGCCGTTCACGGTGCATGACCTGCGCCGCACCGGCTCCACGCTGCTCAACGAGGTGGGCTTCAACGGGGACTGGATCGAGAAGTGCCTGGCGCACGAGGAAGGGCGCTCCTCGCGCTCGGTCTACAACAAGGCCGAGTACGCCGAGCAGCGGCGCCACATGCTGCAGGAGTGGGCGGACATGGTCGATGCCTGGATCGATGGGCGCACCCATGTGCCGAAGCTGCTGCCGGACAACGTGGTGGTGCCGGTCCTCAGTGCGACGTTATAGGGGGGAGGGTCACACGATCGATCTCTTCGAGCCGGCGGCCGGAGCACGGCGGTCGATTTGCTTTCGTTGCTGAAAGTCACTCAAGGTGATCTTTTCATGGCTTATTTAAACCGCGGAAGCTCGGCGAGAGTTCACGAAAGCGGCATTTTGATCACCAGGAGTGATCAGAATCCCGGAAAGCTGAACCGCCTGACGGCTGAACTGGGCGATACGCGCCTGGTTTCCACCCGCTGGCTGAGGGCGCACGGCTACTCCAACAGCCTCGTCGCGCGCTAGGTGGGTATCGATTTGGCCTGGCTGCCTGTGCATGACTATGCATAGGACGCAAGGCTGATCGCGGACGCGCTCGCGCGGCTGGCCGACGCGCTGCGCGCCCGGCCCCTGCAACTGCAGGTGCAGACGTGAGCAGGGGAGGGGGCGGGGACAGTCGCCCGGCTGGTGGCCAGATGCGGCCGTGCGCGCGTGCAGAAGGTGCGATGGGTCTTGCCGCTGCCGAGGTGATACAGGTTCTGCCGGCGCGTACACGTTAGGGCGGACGCTGTGTACCCTTGCGGTGTGCGGCGGTCTTATCTCACCGGGCGGTACTGGCGCTGCCTCACGTCGGGGCCAATGGGAGTGCGGAGCTTCGCTGATCGCGAGTCCTGCTTGCGAGATTCGATCCAGGCCTCGACTTCTTCTAAGTCCCAGACGACGCAGCGGGGGGTGAGGCGGAAGCGTAGGGGGAATTCGCCGCGCTGCTCCATCTCGTAGATGGTGGTCTCGGCCAGGGGAACGATCTGGTGCAGTTCGTGGCGGCGGATCGTGCGGCGGAAAGGCAGCGGGGCCTTGGACGGGAACTGCGGGAGGTCACTGTACCGTGCGGCACCAGGGTGCGGAAGGGCGGGGCTTCGCTCGGAAGACGGCGACGACGGCGTTTGCATAGTGGCAACCGTGAAGAGATCGTTGCCGCTCATGGTGGCTATCGAAGGTGATCGGAACAACCTGCTGGAGCGAAGCCTAGAGTGGGATGGCCGTTTCAGACTGATCTGAGTCAGTCGCAGCCTGGGGCCTGAATGACCGCTCGCACCAGCACCGGTCACTGACGCTCGGCGGCGTCGACCGACTGCTTCATTCCCGAATCCGGTCGCCCGTCCGCTACGACGGTTGAGGCCCGGCGCGACCGACCGCTCTTGTTTACAGCAAGTGGCTCAGTTCGACCCTGACGAGACGAACACTTCCCTGAGGTCGCTGCCGCAAAGGCGCCGTTCGCGCGCCGCTGGTCAGACTTCAGCGCCTCACGAGGCATTGCATCTCGGCAGGCCACGCGCCCACGTCGAGACGATTGACGGCATTGCCGGCAGAAAATGGGTGGCGGCCCTTGTCTCGAGCCGACTGCGGTTCTATCTTCTTTCGGCCCGACAGTTGGATGCGGTGCGCGTCGCTGGCCCTGCACGCAGCAGGGGCGGCTTAATGCGCATGACGAAGCCCGCCCTCGCCGCGTGCCGCGTGCCGCATCAATGAATATCGGCCCAGCGGCTGCGGTAACCTAACCCGTAACGATTCGCAATGGAGGAGCCTTGACCACCCACCTCTCTGCCCGCTTGACCTGGCATGACGCCGCCTGGAACGGTCACCTGTGCCGGAGCCCGGCGACGAACGCGGCTTGCATGGAGCACGAGCACGTGCGCGACGGACGAAAGCTGGAGATCGAAGATCTGAACGCCGGATGCGCGCTGGATGCACTCGTGGCCTCCACGAACTACCTTCCACCGTGCCAGCGAGATGCGAACGCGTTCGGTGATCGGCGCTACATCGTTCGTCACCAGGATCCGCTTGACCAGCGAGCTCTGCCGCCGGCGGACGAGGAACTGCCGCCCGCAAGCCTCTGTCCGACACCGTACCGTTGGATGCTGGAAGCCAACTTTCGGGACATCTGTGAGGCGGAGAACCTGCTCCTGCGTAGTTCCCCTCGTGAGCAGCCCGGAACGTGGATTCAGGAAGACGACCGCCAGCGCGCCATGCTCGATCGCTTCTGGAGCAAGCTCACCGAAGGCAGTTCATTCATCTTCTTCTACTGCAACCGTGGCAACGCCGTTGACGACGCAACAAACCGCCTGCTTGTCGGCGTCGCTCGGATCACAGAGATCGGCGAACAGCTCTACTTCGGCAAGAGCACGCGGACGCCCGGTCGCTTCCCCGTGTGGTCGCGGCGTGTGACTCACAACTTCCCCGACGAAGGGGTCCGCGTTCCGTATCAAGAGTACATCGCACGCAATCTGCCGCCTGAGTCAATCGCTTGCCGGCCGCCAGCCGACCTGACGTTGCCGTTCTCCTATGTGGCAGAGCACCTCTCGGACGGGCACGCCGTCTCAACGCTCCTTGCCTTGACATCGGCGTTCGAGCAGGTTCGAGCCGACCAGCTCCAAGGACGCGGCGTCGAGGGCAACTGGGACGACGCCCTCTCTTGGTTGAGCGGCGCGCTTGACGAAGTCTGGGGCGGGCGAGGAGCATTCCCTGGAATCGGCGCTCTGCTGCATCACCTTCAGTTCACCCGAGGTGTCGCGTACCACGCGACCGTCCTGCGTGCCGTCGAAGAGTCCGGCCAGAGTCCGTGGGCACACCTCAAGGCAATTTTCGACGGACGACAGTCACCCGAGCCACAGTACTCAGAAGGTTTGATGGTTGCAGCGGCTGAGTGGCGAAAGCTCACGCCCTCACATCCATTGCTCGAAAGCTTGATTCGATTCGAACTCACGACGGATCAGTTTGCCGACATCGTGGTTGCCGGCACGCGCAAGGATCGCGGCATTGAGGCCTCTGTGGACAACCTCATCGCGAACCCTTACCTCATCTACGAGCAGGACCACGGCACCGCTCGGAGTGCGGCGATAAGCCTTGAGGTCATTGACCAGGGCATGATGCCCGAGGGAAACGCCGCGCGATTTCGCAGCGAGCCCGGGATGGCCGCCAACGACCGCAGGCGCGTTCGAGCGACCATGTGCGCTGTTCTTCGTCGAGCTGCGGACGCCGGCGACACTGTTCTACCCTTTGACACTCTTGTATCGCGCGCAAGCGCCTTTCACCCCGAGAAGCGCCGTTGTGCTGTCAATTCCGAGGTCGCATGGGGCAGCGAGGACCGCCGGTTTTACGAGCTAATTCTGTGGATGAAAGCTGTTCCGCTGCCGGCATCGTGGGAACGCGTCGATAAGACGTCAGCTGAGGACGATGAGCTGGCCGAGCTTCGAGAGGACAAGGGATCGGACGGTCACACCGACCAAGAGTCCGAGGAGATTCAGCTGGTAGCGCTCAAGCGCGTTCGCCTATGCGAAATCCAGATCGCACAGGTCATTAAGAATCAGGTGGGTGAGATTCCCGACCTCGTCAAACCTCCAGACTGGGTTGCGGTTCTGACTGCACCGGTCGATCAGGGCGGCTTCGGAACGCCGAAGACCGTGCGGCAGCAGGAAGCGATCAAGGAGAAAGCGGCAGCGCTCGACGTGCTCTTCAGGCATCGATTGAGCGTCCTCACGGGCGGCGCCGGCACCGGAAAGACATCTGTGTTGAAGGCCTTCCTGCGCAAGTTGACGGAGATTCAAGGCCCGCGCTCGCTGATCCTCACTGCCCCCACGGGCAAGGCGCGCGTCCGCTTGCAGGGTAGCACCGGCCGCCAAGCAAATACGATCCACCAGATCCTCAACGACGCAGGGATGCTGGGCGCGAACTTTCGGATCCTGGAAGAACCGACAAAGGGCAAGCGCTTCGCCACGACGCTGGTGATAGACGAGAGCTCGATGCCTTCCATCGAGCTGCTCGCCGCCCTGTTCCGCGCAGTTGATGCAAAGTCCATCGAGCGCCTCATCCTCGTGGGTGACCCCTTCCAACTGCCACCAATCGGCCCCGGGCGGCCGTTCATCGACATCATTCGATGGCTGCGAATCAACCATCCCAGCGCCGTAGCCGAACTCGAGACCTGCATGCGCGTGGAGACTATAGACGGGAAGGAGAGCGTCAGCGCGGGCCTGCAGTTGGCCAACGGCTACCGTGACCTCGCTGCACCCGGCGACGACCGCATTGCGGCCGAGGCAGCACGCACGGGGACCTTCGGCGATGTCACGTTCCTGACGTGGAACGATCACGATGAACTGCTCGAGTGCACCCAAAGAGCGCTTCGGCTGATCGGAGTGCCGGAGGGCGATGCGAAGGCATTCGATCGTTCGCTGGGGATCACTCAAGAGCAGTGGAGCAAGTCGGAGGCATGGCAAGTTCTTTCGCCAACTCGCATCCATGCATTCGGGTCTGGCGAGATCAACCGCGTACTGCAGGCCCAGTACCGCGCCGAAGAGATCGCCAAAGCGATGGATGCGCGTTCTCGGTGGCCAGCTCCTATAGGTGACCAAGGCATCGTCTACCACGACAAGGTACTTCAAACGATCAACATGTCACGATGGCTTCCGCAGGACAGCGAAGGCCTACGGTTCGTTGCCAACGGCGAGATCGGAATCGTCACAGAGACGTGGAAAAAGAGGGAGCAAGATCGTGATGACCGGGCGGTAGTTGTCTTCTCGACGCAACCGAAGGCGCGATACAGCTTCTTGAAAGTCGAGGCCAAGGAGTGCCTTGAACTCGCCTACGCGATCACCGTGCACAAGGCGCAGGGTAGCGACTTCGATGACGCGATATTCGTGTTGCCTCGCAAGGCCCAGACACTAACCCGCGAATTGCTCTACACAGCACTCACGCGATTCCGTCGGCGCCTCATTGTGCTGCTGGAGCGTGACACCGAAGTGCTCGATGCCTTGCGCAGCCCAGCGTACTCGGAGACTGCACGACGGAGCACCTTCATGTTCGACTTGCTACTCGGCGACACGGCACGCGAGTTGGAGTTGGCGGAGAGATTTCGCCCTGAAGGTCTGATCCATCGGGCGGAGGACGGTACCCCGATGCGGTCCAAGAGCGAAGTCATTGTGTATGAAGTGCTCAAGCGCTGCGGCCTGTCGCCGAGGTATGAAGAACGACTCTTCGCGCCGGGGTCCAAGGATGACTATCGGCTGCCAGACTTCACCATTCGACATGGGGGGCGCACCTGGTACTGGGAGCATTTGGGGATGCTGTCGCACAAGGCCTACCGTGACGATTGGGCGGAGAAGGAAGAGTGGTATCGAAGAAGCGGCTTCCACGAACGACTGCTGACGTCGAAGGACCACCCCGGCGGGCGGTGGGGCGTGGTCTATGCCGACGAGATTCGAGACCAAGCCAGACAGAAGATATTGGGCAAAGACGCGTGAGCAGGCGGCCGGTCAGAACCTTGCCCTGCATTGGCGACGTCCTAAGGATTCATTCGCACGTGAAGATGCATGCGGCCCAACCATGGCGTGTCTCTTCACAGCCGCGTAGCGATCGGACGCTAGGAAGAGGCCGTTCACCAGCGACCGTTATTGGCCGGGACGGGCCGATGAGAGGCCCGGAGTCGTCGCCGCAAACCTGACCTTCGGGCGCTCGCCGCGGCCAAACTTTCGAGCGCAGGGCGATCGGCCGCTTATGGCCGGCAGTGTGAGTAGCTGCCTTGACCCGAAAGCGGCCCTCCAGTCTGGTTCGCGATGGGGTTGTGTTGACGCAGGGCAAGGACTTCGATGCTCAGTCGGCGCATCTTGTATGGCCCTCAACTCGATGGGAGACCATCATGGGCACCACAGGCAGCAATGCTCATCGCGAGCCTTGGAACAAAGGCAAGATCGTCGGGCAGAAAGCCCGTATGCGTCCGCCGAAGTCACCTTGAAGTCTGGTGACCGCACTTGGATGCTTGTGTCCACGGCGATATGCATGGACACATGGACACTTCAGATTTGAGCGCAGGGGACCTGCCTGCAGCCGCGGGGCGCAGCTGGCGTCGGCACTCAGCCGAGTTCAAGGCACGAGTCATCGAACTGGCGCGACAGCCTGGCGTCTCGACGGCGGCCGTTGCGCTGGCCAACGGCCTGAACGCCAACATGCTGCGCCGCTGGGTGAGGGAAGCTGGTGAGTGTGTGCCGAGCGGTGCACACAAGGACACAGCGGCGGTGCCGGCATTCGTGCAACTACCCTTGCCACACGAAGCAGGTCCCGCCGCGGCGTCGGCACCGCCACAGGCGCCTGGTTGCATCTGCGTGGAGATCCGCCGTGGTGGCACCACGGTGCAGGCACAGGTGCCGCTGGACGCGCGCAGCGCCGCCTGGCTGCGCGAGGTGCTGGGTTGATCCGCGTCGATGCGGTCTGGCTGGCGGTGCAGCCGCTGGACATGCGGCTGGGCACAGAAGCGGCGCTGGCCCGCGTGGTACGCATCTTTGGTGCCGCGCACCCGCACCATGCCTACCTGTTTGCCAACCGCCGCGCCAACCGCATGAAGGTCCTCGTGCACGACGGCATCGGCGTGTGGCTGGCGGCCAGGCGGCTCGATGCCGGCCGCTTCGCGTGGCCGCTGGATGGCGCGAGTACCCAGAGCCTGACGCGCGTGCAGCTCGACGCGCTGGTGCTCGGCCTGCCGTGGCAGCGCCTGGGCGAGGCCGGCATCATTCGCACGATCTGAACGGCGTAGCGCGCGCCAAGGCAATTGCCGGATGTGCCGATGTGCGCTGGGCATCGACGCGCCACGATGGCCGTCCATGATCAGCGCAGAGCAACTGGACGCCTTGGACCCGCAAACGCGGCAGGCCGTGCAGTCCCTGCTGGCACAGGTCCAGCAGCGTGATGCCGAGATCGCCTTCAAGCAGGCGCTGATCGACAAGCTCACGCACGAGATGGCGATCCTCAAGCGGATGAAGTTCGCCGCCACCAGCGAGCGCTTTGCCAGCGCCCTCTCGCCCGAGCAGCGAAGTCTGCTGGAAGAGACCCTGGACACCGACATCCACGAGCTCGACGGTGAGCTGCAGCGCCATTGCAAGAAGGGCGACACGAAGGACGGGCACGATCAGCAACGACCCAAGCGCGCACGACTACCCGCCCACCTGCCCAGGCGCGACGTGCCGCACGAGCCTGCGCATACGCGCTGCGGCTGCGGCCAAGCCATGCGGCGCATCGGCGAGGACGTGGCCGAGAAGCTGGACTATCAGCCGGGCGTGTTCACGGTCGAGCGCCATGTGCGGGGCAAGTGGGTGTGCAAGTGCTGCGAGCGCATCGTGCAGGCGCCTGTGGCGGCACAGGTGATCGACAAGGGCGTGCCCACAGCCGGCCTGCTGGCCCACGTGCTGGTGGCCAAGTTCATGGACCACCTGCCCCTGTACCGGCAGGAGGCGGTGTTCGCACGGGCCGGGCACGTGATCGCGCGCTCGACATTGGCCCAATGGGTCGGCGAATGCGGCGCGCAGTTGCAGCCGCTGGTGCAGGCCCTGGCCGACGAGTTGCGGCGGCATATGGTGCTGCACGCCGACGAGACGCCGGTGGCCATGCTCAAGCCTGGCCATGGCAAAACCCACAAGGCCTACATCTGGTCGTACTGCACGCCGAGCACCAACCCTGTCAAGGCGGTCGTGTTCGAGTTCAGCGAGACACGCAGCGGCGAGAACGTCCGAGACTTCCTGCGGCTGGACACGTCCGATGCCTGGCAGGGCACGCTCGTGACCGACGGGATCAGCGGCTACGCTGCCTGCGTGGACAAGGGGGTGACGTCGGCCCAGTGCATGGCACACAGCCGACGCAAGTTCCACGAGCTGTGGGTAAACCACGGCAGCCGGGTCGGCGAGCAGGCGATGCGCTTCTACCAAGCCCTGTTCCGCATTGAGCGTCAGGCGGAGCAACTCACCAGTAGCGAGCGACGGGAGATCCGGCTGCGCAAGTCACGACGGGTGCTTGCGGTGTTCTACCGATGGCTGCTGGAGCAGCGGCAACTGGTGCCGCCCGGCTCGGCGACCATCAAGGCGATCGACTACAGCTTGAAGCGCTGGAAGGAACTCACCCACTTCATGAGCGATGGCGAGGTGCCGATCTCGAACAACTGGGTCGAGAACCAGATTCGCCCGATCGCAGTGGGCAGATCCAACTGGTTGTTCGCCGGCAGCCTGCGGGCAGGCAAACGCGCCGCGGCCGTGATGAGCCTGCTGCACTCGGCCCGTCTCAACGGGCTTGACCCCTATACCTACCTCAAGGACGTGCTGCAGCGGCTGCCCACCCAGCCCGCCAGCCGCATCGAGGAACTGCTGCCGCATCGCCGGTCGCCCACAGCCTGACCCCACTCAGCATCGGCCGTGGTCGTCAAGGTGGGGTGGGCGGACGCTTACGGCAGTCCTGCCAGTGGCCGAGTGCATCCAGCTTGGCCTGGCTCACGCCCTCCTTGCGGGCGATGGGCGCGTGCTGCTCGGCTTCGTAAGGAGCGCCGTTGATCAGCGCGACGCGCATGATCACCAGTTCGCGCAGCGCACCGTCCAGTGAGCACTGATGGCGGATTGCCGTGAGGTAGCCGAGCCAGCCCTGCGCCACCGGCGGGCTGTGCAGCAGCATCTGGTAGAGGTGCAGCACACTGCCGCGCTCAGCGAGCGGGCGCACGGCGTCGTCGTCGAATCGGGCGTAGGGAATGCGGGCCATGCTGGGGAGCCTTGTGGCGAGGGGACGGGACGGGGTCGTGAAGCGTCAATCAGTGCCGACGACACCGCGCTTGACGAGGTCGGCCATGAGCGCCGAGTCGTTGTGCACACGCGCGGTGAACGCTTCGGGCGTGCTGTTGACAATATCAAAGGCGTTCTCGGCGAAACGTGCGCTCACCTGGGGATCCCGCATCGTGTCCTGCAGCGCCTGAAGGATTTTGGCGCGCACGGCCGGGGGTAGGCCGGCGGGCGCGACCAGCCCGACCCAGGTCGGGAATTCGAAGCCGGGGATCAGTTCGTTCATGGCGGGCACCGAGGGCAACTGGCGCGACCGCGCCGGGCTGCTGACGGCAAGGGCGCGCACTTTGCCCGCCTGAATCTGCGGCAGCATCACGGACAGGCCAGCGAAAGCAAAATCGATGTGGCCGCCCAGCAGATCGGCGAGCAGTGGGCCGGCCCCCTTGTAGGGCGCGTGCGTGGTCTGCAGGCCCTTGATGATCGAAAGCTGTGCGCTGTTCACGTGCCCGGCCGATGCCGTGCCGGCCGAACCATAGGCTGTGCCGGGATGCGCCTTCAAGTAGGCCACCAACTGATCGAGGTCGCGCACCGGCAATTCGTTGCGCACCACCAGCACCTGCGGCGTGGTGACCAGCAGGCTCAGGTAATCGAAGTCCTTGAATGTGTCGAAGGGCAGGTTCTTGACGATCAGGTGATTCACGGCCTGCGAGTCCAGCGCCAGCATCAGCGAAAGAAGTCCCTGATCAGCGTGGGTAGGACCAAGATCACCCCGGAGGGCAGCGCCACGGCTTACAACGCGCAGATCACGCCCATCGCCCATCGGTTGGTCGCGACTACTTCTTGACCAGTGACCATGATGGCCAAGTTGGCCTCACGGCGTCTCTGGCCACCCGTGACGCTGACGACCACTCGTAGTCCTCTAGCCGGTCGACCGCAATGATGACCACAGCCCCTTCATCCCTCAAGAACTGGTACGACCACTCAGGCTGCATTGCGTCCTCGATCACCAATTCAGGGTGGACGTCCTCGTAGCCGGGAGGGCGCTTCAAAGCAATGACAACCGGAGCGGCTTCGGTAATGTTTTCTATTGTCCGCCGCGTGTGGCGGGATCAAATGTCTGCACCACCGTCTTCCTTGAGCTCTCACTTCGAGCCGCTTGCAATCGTCCGATGGCAGACCGGAGTGTGCGCCGCACTCTTTGATGTGTCTGGCCGCGCTTCCGCCTAATACGCCAACGCTGGCCATCCGTCAATATTCCTGCAGCAAGGACAGGCGTCAAGCGGCTTGTCCATCCCCCAAACAGTCGATCTTTCGGGGAAACATTGTCACAAGACTGTTAAACTCCGTTTCGAAGATGCACTGAGAAGCGAAGTTGTCCTGCAGACAACACAAGTTGTATCTGTTGGAGCGGGTATGCATGCGGATTTGGCGCTGAAGATGATGTCCGACTTGTTCTGGACGGGGTTGCTTCTTTGCTTTCCGCTCCTTGGCACGGTGATGGTCGTGGGCTTGGTGATCAGCGTGCTCCAGGTGGTCACGCAGATTCAGGAAATGTCGCTTACGTTCGTGCCCAAGCTTCTCGCCGCAGGTGCCGCAATCGTCGTCACAGGTCCTTGGATGCTCAGGAAATTGACGCAGTTCACCGTCCAGCTTTGGACGAGCATTCCCATGATGTTCTGACGCGGCTATTGTGACGGGTGCTTCGCAAGTTCCTCCCTGGGCCGGTCCGATTGTGGGAGGAGGCGGCAGTGGTTGGTGGATCGGGGTCGGCTTGCTGACGTTGCGGATCACCGCCACCCTTGTGATGACCCCTGTGTTCTATGCACTGCCGCAGACGCGAGTCGTCCGCACCTTGTTAATGCTCTCGCTGGCGATTTGCATCGCGGCTGGGCTGGGAGTTTCACCCGTCATCAGTCGCATGGAATGGGGCGATATCCTGGTTGCTGCGATGTACGAGCTGGCGTTGGGTGCCACGTTGGGTCTGGGAGTTTTGATCGCATTTGCGGCGTTTGCGATTGCGGGCCAGGTTCTCGATGCACAGTTGGGATTTGGATTGGCTCAAATCGTAGATCCGGTGACGATGCGTCCTGTCCCTGTATTAACCTCAGCGTTCAATTATCTAGCTGCATTGGTCTTCTTTGCGCTTAATGGGCATCATGCGCTGCTGAGGGGCATAAGTTATAGCCTAGAGCGATTCCCCCTCGGAGCACCGTGGTCGACAGTGCACGTACTTGGGCCGCTCTTGAAGCAGGCCGCCGGCCTTTTTAGCCTTGGTTTCGCGCTGGTGGCGCCGGTTGTTTTCTGCATCCTGCTCGTCGAATTTGCGCTTGGCGTGGTCAGCAGAAACCTGCCCCAGATGAATATGTTTGTCATGGGCATTCCGATCAAGATCATTGTCGGCCTGGCTGCTCTGTCCTTCTGGTTAGTTGGCGCGGAGGCCGCAATGACGAGGATATATGCTTCCATTTTATTGACGTGGACCCAGATCTTTGAGGCCGCATCCCCTGGCATGGCGGGGGTACGTTAATGGCGGAGCAGGATTTGGATCGCAACCAAGCGGCGACGCCATATAAACTAAAAAAGGCGAAAGAGAAGGGGCAGGTCGCCAAGAGTGCGGAAGTCGTGTCTACGCTCGTTTTCTGCATCGCTGTTGGGTATTTGACGTGGCAGGGCTTTGAGGCGGTGCAGTCGCAGTTCCGTCATGACCTCACTGTGATTTACCACCTGAACCAGGTGGATTACTCGAGCGCTGGACTCTGGTTCCTGATCGCAAACAGCATTACTGCGACGCTGAGTTTGATGCTGCCGTTCTTCGCCGCAATCATGATAGGGGCGATAGTCGGCAATATGATGCAGACCGGTCCCGTACTTTCTGCCGAACCCATCAAGCTTGATTTTCAGCGCCTTAATCCCAAGCAGGGAATAAAGCGAATTTTTTCACTGCGTGTCTTATTCGACGGTGCGCGAACTGTGGTGAAGTTGATCGTACTCACGCTTGTTGCGTATGCTTCTCTGGAAGCACTTCTGGGGCAGTTCTACGCTCTTTCCTCTCTTTCTGCGATTGCGTATCTCAGAATGCTGGTCGACGATTTTTCGAGCATTGGTCTGAAGATGGTGATGGTGCTAGCGCTGATCGCCATGATCGACCTCATTTACACTCGGCATGAGTTCGCAAAAAAAATGCGGATGAGCCATCGGGAACTGAAGGATGAAGTAAAGCATCGGGATGGAGATCCTCGTATTCGGGCGCGTATCCGTGACCTTCGACGCGAAAATTATCAGCGAAGTGTCGCATTAAAAAAAACCAAGGATGCCGACGTACTCATCACCAACCCGACACATATTGCGGTCGCCCTTAAATACGACCATGGGCGCATGACGTCTCCCCAACTCCTTGCAAAAGGCGCAGGTGGCATGGCAGCAGCGATGCGGGAAATGGCAGCACTGCACAGAATCCCGGTGGTACAAGATCCTCCGCTAGCTCGACGTCTTCATAAAGAACTGCCCGTGGATCACATGGTACCCCCAGAGCTGTACGCGCAGGTGGCGCGCATCATTGTTTGGGTGTTTGCAATGCGAGAGAAACGGGCTAATTCCTCTGTGAGAGAGAGTGCTATTTCGTGAGAACCCTGAGCCGAGTTCTTGGGAAGCATAGTGACGTTGCGCTGGTGTTGCTCGTTTTGGGCGTCCTTGTCGTGCTGTTCGCCCCTATCCCTAGCGGCCTGCTCGACTTCCTTATTCTTAGCAACTTTGGTTTTGCATTTCTCGTCTTGTTGCTAACCTTTTACATGGCGCGGCCCGTCGAGTTCTCGACTTTCCCGTCCGTGCTGTTGATAGCAACGCTGTTTCGCCTGTCTCTCAATGTAGCGGCTACGCGTCTCATCCTCTCTGATGGGGACGCGGGGAAAGTGATCGGTGCTGTCGGTGCCTTCGTGGTGGGCGGCAACTATGTCATCGGGTTGATCGTGTTCCTCATCCTCATCGTCGTTCAATATGTTGTTGTGACGAGTGGAGCACAGCGCGTATCGGAGGTCGCAGCACGTTTTACGCTGGACAGCATGCCGGGTCAGCAGATGAGTATCGATGCTGATCTGAACATGGGATTCATTGACCAGGCTGAGGCTCAGCGGAGACGAAAGAACATCGAGCGTGAAGCCGGCTTCTACGGCGCGATGGATGGTGCCAGCAAGTTCGTAAAGGGTGACGCAATAGCCGGCATCATCATCCTTTTGATCAACATCATTGGCGGGCTTGTCATCGGTGTAATGCAGCACGGACTGCCCTGGGCTCAGGCTTTGCAGACTTACACCCTGCTCACCATTGGTGATGGCATCGTCACTCAGGTCCCGGCTCTGGTCATCGCTGTGGGCACCGGCATCATCGTCACGCGCTCCTCGTCCGATGCCAACTTGAGCAAAGAGGCTCTTCGACAAGTGAGTTCCTTCCCGAAGACGCTTCTGCTGGTCGCGTTGGCTCTTGGAGGCCTGATTCTGTTGCCTGGAATCCCGGCCATCCCGACCCTCACTTTGGCGCTTTGCTTCCTTCTTGCGTCGACGCTGCTCTATCGTGCCAAGAGGACGACAACGGCTTCTGATCCCGGTGATAACGACATCAAGGACTCCGCAGGATCGGGTCCGGGTGACGGTCGTCCCGCGGACGGCAAGGCAGACGATCCTTACGAACAACTGCGTGTCGAGCCTATCGAGGTTTACATAGGCAGCAATTGGGTGCCGGTCATCAATCAGCCCGGGAGCGTTTTCATGGAGCGCGTCTCGGCCTTCCGCAAGCAACACGCCCAGGAATTTGGCTTGGTGTTGCCGCGGGTGAGATTCAAAGATTCAGCAAAGCTTGCGGCAGACCGCTACGAGATACATCTCGACGGCGTCATGGTTGCGAGAGGCGAGGCGCGCGCGGATCGCCTGCTTGCCATTCATCCTGCGGGAGACGTCAAGTCGGTACCGGGTGAACCGACGCGGGACCCGACATATGGGTTGCCAGCCCTATGGATTGAAGACACGCAACGGGAAGCGGCCTCCCAAGCGCGCTACACCCTTGTCGACGCTCCCACCGTGTTTATCACTCATCTCACCGAGATGTTGAGACGGGAGTCAGCGACGCTCCTCACCAGAGCCGAAGTCGATCGGCTCTTGGCCCGTGTTCGCCAGAGCCAGCCTGGACTGGTGGAAGAGTTGATCCCAACGGTGCTTTCCTCCAGCGACGTCCAGAAGGTGCTCCAGAATTTGCTGAGAGAGAAGGTGTCAATACGGCATATCGAAGCCATCCTCGAGGCCCTTGCAGACGCTGGCCGTACGACGCGAGAGCCCGCACATCTGACGGAGATGGTGCGGCTGCGGCTCGGGAGTGCGATCTGTCAGGGACTACTGGGCGATGCAAGTGCACTCCAAGTGTTGACGCTCGACCCATCCATAGAGAGTCAGCTCTTGCAAGACATCCACTCGGCATCGGACACCGGGGCAACTCAGGGCTTCGTGCTCGACCCGCGCGTGTCAGAGCAGCTGATGAAGCGACTTGTCCAACAAGCGGAGCGCATGATGAAAAGCAACCTGCTACCAGTCTTGCTTTGCGCGCCGGAACTACGTCGGCATCTTCGTGCGCTTTCAGAGCGCGTCATGCCGCATCTGCGAGTGCTCTCCATGTCCGAAGTGCCTCATTCGATGGAGCTGAAGTCCTTCAGCGTCGTCCAGCTTTGAACCAATGAAAGGCGCACCGTGAGCGACATTCTGGCCATCAGTCTCAATGCCCTGCAGCAGGACATGGCACGCCTTGACCGCATAAGCATGAACGTTGCCAACGCGACGACCCCTGGCTACAAGCGGACGGTAGTCAGCGCGCTGCCGATGGGCGGCGGGGGCTTTGAAGCAGCCATGCTGAGTGGGGCAGCGTGGTCCCAAGGGGCGGACCGCCCAGCCGCTGCCGTTCGCGGCCTGCCTGGACCGATGTCTGCGACATCGGTGATCGTTCAGACAGATGACCGCCCAGGTTCCTTGAAGTCCACGAGTCAGGGCCTCGATGTGGCGCTTGACGGCCCAGGCTTTTTCGAAGTGCGGACTGACGCAGGCGTGGCCTATACGCGGGGCGGTGGCTGGCAGCTGGATCCACGTGGACGCCTCGTGACCAACGAGGGCCACCCCGTCATGGGTGTGGGCGGGGAAATTGTGCTGACCCGACCGAATGTGGTGATTGACCCGAGCGGACAGATCTTCGAGAGGAAACCTGGAGGCGATGTGGAGTCAGCGGCGGTTGGCCAGCTCAAGGTTGTCCGCTTCGAGGGGAAGGTCGGTTTCGAGCGGCTGGGGAATGGGCTTCTGCAGACGGATGCAACACCGTTGCAGGTAGCAGATGCCAGGATCCGGCAAGGATTTCTTGAAAACTCCAATGTCAACTCTTTGGAAGAGATGGCGCAGCTCATTCAGTCAATGAGGCATTTCGAAGCAATGCAGCGGGTTGCCCAAGGCTACGACGAGATGATCGGCGCGGCTGTGCGCAAGCTGGGCGACCTGTCCTGACACCTGCATTTCTGTTCTTCAACAAGACCCGACATCATGTTCGACGCCCTTTACATCAGCGCCACCGGCATGCAGGCTCAACAGCTCAACGTTGACACGATCGCGAACAACCTGGCCAACGTCAACACCACTGGCTTCAAGAAAGGGAAGGTGGCGTTTGCGGACCTGATGGTTCAACAAACCCTTGCGCAACCCGCTGCCGACGAGTTTGGGCTTTTGGCTGACCGGCGGCTTGGGGCCGGCGTCGGCATCTCCTCTGTCGCCAAGCTCTTCGACATGGGCGACTTGAAGAAGACAGATTCAGCTTGGGACGTCGCGATTGAGGGAGAAGGGTTCATTGAAGTCTCCATGCCTGACGGGTCGAGTGCATTCACACGTGGGGGCACCTTCAAGGTCAACAAGGATGGCGTCCTCGCCACTCAAGGTGGATTTCCACTGAAGGCAAACATTGCCGTGCCGGACACCGCGCAGAACATGCAGATCGACAAGGATGGCCGTGTTCGTGTCCAAGTTGCTGGTCAAGCCAATCCTGTTGAAGTAGGTCAACTGGACCTGGTCCGCTTCACCGCTGCGGGTGCGCTGCAGGCGCAAGGCGGCGGTCTCTACCGGGCCACCGTGGACTCGGGCGAAGCGATTGCAGGAAAGGCAAGCGAAGACGGCATGGGCAGTCTGGCTCAGGGCTTTCTGGAGGGCTCCAACGTGAAGCTCAGTGAAGAAATGGTGAGCCTCATGATCGCCCAACGCGTCTACGAGGCAAACGTCAAGGTCATGCAGGCTTCGGACGAGATGCTCGGAATGATCAATGGCCTTCGGAAGTAACCCGATGCGCCTTCTTAGAGGCGCCGTGGCGCCTTGGTGGTTGCTTCTCGCCGCGCTTGCGGGTAGAGCAGAGTCGGCCTCCCCGCTTGTGTCCATCGAGCTACGACCCCGTGTGCAGGTGAGCCAAGGTGCGGTCTCGCTGGGTGACATCGCTTATCTCACGAGCGATGATTTGTCGGCATTGCGCCGGATCATGGCGATACCCATGGGGCACGCGCCTCGCCCTGGATCCATGATTACCTTGGAGCGCGAAGCCGTGGCGCGCTGGGTCGGGGTACGGGGTTTGATTGGCGGGCCGCAAGGTTCCGCCCCGAGCCTACGATGGAGCGGCGCGGCAGAGACCGTGGTGGAGAGTGCTTCGCAGAATCTGCCGGGCGAAGCCGTCGCCGCGGCTGCCCAGTCTGCGCTGCAGACTTGGTTGGGCGCGCGGAGCTTCAAGAGCCAGGTGCAGGCAACGTCTACGCCTCGCGACTTGATGCTACCCGCTGGCGATCCAGTACTGCGGGTTCGGCCCATCGCCGACTGGGTGCAGCCTTCGCGCCGAATGCTGGTGTGGGTAGACATCTGGGTGAACGACCGCTTCGCTCGCGCGACGGCGGTCACCTTTGAAGTGAATGCCTGGGCCCAAGTCGGCGTCGCGTCGATGCCTCTCGAGAGGGATGCACCGCTGGACGGCGTACTCAGGCAAGCGAGCATCGATCAGAGGGAGGTGGATCTCACAACTCTCCAAGGCCGACGCCCAGCTGTACTTGCGCAGCCCGGGGGTGAGGGGCTCACCGCGGATGAGCCCCAGCGCTTGCGAAGGCCTCTTCATGTCGGAGAGGTGCTGCTTGCAGAAAACATGCGGCCATCGCCTGCCGTCACGCGTGGCGGCTGGGCTCATCTCATCGTGCGCAGCGGAGGTGTCTCCGTGGAGAGCCGCGTCGAAGTGCTGCAGGATGGCCGCCCCGGTGAAGTTGTTCGGGTGAAGGTAAGAGGCGCAAGCAGTGAGGTGCTTGCTCGCGTCACTGGCCCGGGGCAGGTGGAGGTTCAGCCATGAGCATCGGAAGCTGGCGCTGGAACTTCCGCACTGCCGCTTTGGCGATCATCACACCCGGCTTGCTAGGCTTGGGCCAGCCCGCTGCGGCCGAGAGCCTCTATCAAGAGGGTACGTTCAGGCCCCTCACCGCCGACAACAAGGCTTTCCGCTTAGGCGATGCCTTGACTGTCCAGGTGTTCGAGAACTCCTCAGCTTCGACCAGCGCGAACACGGGCACGCGCCGCGCCAACGATATTGCGGGCTCCGTGACTCAGACAGGAAACCGAGTGGTAGGGACTCTGGGAATTGGTATCAGCGGGGACTTCGACGGGGGCGGCCGCACGCAGCGGACGAACAAACTGCTTGCGACATTGACCGTGACCGTGAAGAGCGTGCTCACGAATGGCGACCTCATGGTTGCCGGCGAGCAACTTCTGACGGTCAACGATGAACTGCAGAAGGTGAATCTTGAGGGGCGGGTGCGCCCTCAGGACATTTCGGACGGCAATGTCGTCCTGTCAACCCGCCTGGCCGACGCTCGCATCACCTACGTCGGCGAGGGCGACGTGTCTGACAGAGCACGGCGCAGCGCTTGGCGACGCATCCTGGACTGGTTGGGGTTGTGATGCACCGTTTCATGTCGCGGGTCGGAGCTCGCATCCTTTTCTGCTCTTTCGGCGTAGTGGCATTCAGCGTTTCGCTGCCGGCTCACGCGCAGCAATCGGCGAGGCGTGCTGCGGGCGCAGCAACGATTGACACTGTGCGAGTCAAGGACCTGGGCAAGCTCAAAGGCTGGAGGGATAACGCGCTCTTCGGAACCGGCATCGTGACAGGCTTGGCCGGCACGGGGGATTCGCCATCCAACAGAACGACGCGTCAGTCTCTCGCCAATGTTCTCTCACAGTTCAATCTCACCATCGCTCCGGAGGCCATTCAGAGCCGCAACGTCGCGCTGGTCATGGTGAGTGCGTCGCTGCCCACCTTCGCCAGAGAAGGGGACACGTTGGACGTGACCGTGAGCTCAGCGGGGGACGCTCGTAGCCTTGTGGGTGGCACATTGCTCGTCACGTCGCTCAAGGGTGCCAACGGCAGGGTCTACGCACTTGCCCAAGGTGCGCTATCAGTCGGGGGCTATCGCTACGACGCCAATGGCAACGTGGTGCAGAAGAATCATCCGACCACTGGCTCCATTCCAAACGGCGCGACCGTCGAGGTAGGCGTGAACGCAAACATGGTGGATGAGCACCAGAACATCACGTTCGTCCTTGCTGAACCGGACTACACCACAGCGGGCCGCGTGGCTGATGCGATCAACCAACAGCTCGGGGGGGGCTTGGCGACTGCGCGCGACGCTTCCGGCATCGAGATTGCCGTCCCGTCCATGCACCGAGACCATTTGGTCGCCTTGTTCAGACGCATCGAGAACGTCACCGTGGAGCCGGACCGCCGAGCCAAGGTGGTGATCAACGAGCGCACGGGCACTGTGGTGGCAGGCGGAGATGTGCGGATCTCCCGAGTCGCAATCTCCCATGGGGACATCAAGATCGCCATTTCGAGTCAGAACTCGGCGTCCCAGCCATTCAACATCATCAATGGCGGCCCCGACGTTCGCACTGCGATCGTGACCAACACCCGGGTCGATGTCGATGAACTCAACGGGGCTGGCTTTGTGATGGGATCCGACACGGTGTCTGACCTGGTGCAGACGCTGGCGCGGCTCAAGACCAGTACGCGGGACGTGATCTCGATCCTCCGGGCCGTCAAGGCTGCAGGTGCTCTACATGGCGAACTCATCGTTCAATAGTGCGCGGTACACGTTAGCTAACGCTGTCCGAGAAAAAGGAGACAGGAATGAATGACGGAATTGAAGCGGTCACCCGCTCTGCCTTGGCCCTCGCTCTTGATGCGGCCAGCATGCGTCAGCGGGCGATTGCGACCAACATCGCCAACGCGAATGTCGCGGGTTACGTCCCGCAGCGAGTCAGCTTCGAAGCGCAGCTGACGGGCCTCAAGCAGGGAATGGAAGCGACCGGCCGGTTGGATCCGGCCGGGCTTGGTCAGGTCCGCCCCTTCATCGAGCCCGCCGCAGACCATTCGGTGCAGCTCGATGCGGAGGCCGCGGAGATGGCCCGCAACGCAGTGCATTACCAGGCTCTGGTCAAGGGCCTCTCCCGTCATTTCGCCATCCTCTCGATGGCGGCTGGCGATGGCAGAAAGTAAGGAGATCAACGTGGATTACAGCCAGTCGTTTGCCATCAGTGCAGCTGGAATGAGTGTGGAGCGCTTGCGCGTCGACGTCGCGGCATTGAATCTCGCCAATGCCAACACTGTGCAAGGAGTCGGTGGCGTCACTTATCAGCCACTGCGAGTCGTTGCTGCCGCCGGCAACCCGGCCACCGCTGGTGCTGCGGCATCGGGATTCGGCGTGATGTTCGATCAAGGGCTCGAGGCGCTGAATGTTGCCGAGTCACAGCCGCTTGCCCATGTCGTGGCGTCGAACGTTCCCTCCAGAATGGTCTACGAACCGTCTCATCCGCTCGCAGACACACGCGGCTATGTGTCCTACTCACCAGTCGACGTTGCGACCGAAATGGTCAGCATGATGAGTGCAACGCGAGCCTATGAAGCAAACGTGTCTGCAATGAACACAACGAGAACGCTTGCCCTCCGTGCGTTGGACATCGGGGGCAATGCATGACCACGTTCTTGCCCGTAGAGGCGCTGTCGGCGCTTTCGCCACAGGCGCAGTCGATGGTGGCACAGCTTCAAGCTGGCGCCCTCGCGCCTACCTCCGCCTCGGTTGTATCTGGCCCTCTTCCTATCGACCAGAGTGCCCGACTGGGGACCACAAACTTTGCGCAGATGGTTTCTGCGGGACTTAGCGAGGTCAACAAGAAGATCATCGATGGTGAAGTCGGTTTGCAGAAGCTGGCCCTCGGAGAGGCGCAGAACCTGCATCAGCTGATGATCAACCTTGAGGAAAGCCGTCTGTCATTCCAGGTGCTGATGCAGGTGAGAGGCCGCCTTCTCGAGGCATACCAAGACGTGATGAAGATGCCGATATGAATTTCTGGGATGGGTTGACTCGAAGCGCCCGCGCCGGACTGTTGGCGGGCGTCCTTGCCATCGGCCTTGGACTGGCCTTCGCGGCCTGGTGGGTGTTTCGCACGGACTATCAGGTCCTGTTCTCTGATCTCAAGCCGCAGGACGCTCAGGCGATGACGGCTGAACTCGAGCGCCTCAAGATCCCCTACCGTCTTGGTGACAGCGGCAGCGCCATCTTGGTGGACAAGGCGACGGTTCATGCCACACGCATCAAGCTGATGGGGAAGGAGCTGCCGCTCCATGGCGCGGTTGGTTTGGAGTTATTCAATAACACGGACTTCGGGATGACCGAGTTCGCGCAGAAGATCAACTACCAACGTGCGCTGCAAGGTGAGCTGACGCGGACCATTCAGTCGCTCTCTGAAGTGCGCGAGGTTCGTGTCCTTCTGGCGCTCCCCGAACAGGGACTGTTCAAGCAAGCCAGTTCGAAGGCCAAGGCATCTGTCACGCTGATGATGCGCCAGGGGCAAGAGCTGCGTCCTGAGCAGATCACGGGTGTGCAGCGCCTTGTCGCCGCCGCCGTGCCAGGACTGTCCATTCAGGACGTCACCATCGTGGACGGCAGGGGCGTCGCACTGACTCGGACGGACGCGGGCGGCGGCGAGGGCGAACTCAACGCTGCGCGCCTGGATATCAAACGCGACACCGAGGCTTATCTGTCGCGCAAGGTCGGCGCCATCCTTGACCGGGCCTTCGGCGCAGGACAAGCGCTGGCCAGTGTCGATGTCACGTTGAACATGGATCAGATTCGGACCACCACCGAAGATGTGCTTCCGGCACCGTCGCGTAATGGGCTTCAGTCGACCGGCGTCGTCGTGCGCGAGCGTGAGGTTCTGCGTGATGGTGGTGGGGCAGGCGAGGCGCGCGGGATCGAGGCGGGGCTTCTCAGAGCCGGAAGCTCACAGCGCGATGTCGAGTACGCGACAGGCCGTCGTGTCGAGCAGGTCGTCAGCCAGCCAGGCTCCATCCGTCGGATTCAGGTGGTAGCAGTGGTTCGGACAGTGCTCGATCTTGCACAGGAGGAACAGCTTCGCAGACTCATCGCAGCCGCGGTGGGTGCGTCATTTGAACGCGGGGACACTGTGGTCGTTCAGACCTTGGCGGCTCCGTCGTCGAAAACTCACGGCGAGAGTGCCGGGACCGCGTCGAGCGAGGCAGAGTCTGCAGTTCCGAACGTCGATGGAGCTGGGCAAGGTGCAGTCAAGGATTCTTCAACCAGCGGCGACGTGGAGTCGGTACGTTGGCTCTTCGCGCTTGTCTTGGTGATTGGCTGCGCTGCCTGGGTGGCGCGCGCGTGGACCCAGCGCAAAAAAGACACGAGTTCGGCATCTCGAAGCAGGGAGTTGACGGAGGCGGAGCGCGCAGCAGCGCTGCGGCGCATACGCGAGTGGTTGGGCGAGTCGGATTCCTCTGGAATGAAGCGTCCGGATCCAGCGCCTGGGGCGAACTCATGATGTCGCTTGTCGGCGGCCGAGTGGTGGGGGCGTCTTCGGAAGAAGGCGACTTGTTTGCCCGGCATCTCGAAGCTGGTCAGGCAGGTTCTGGCACGGACGGGGTCCGCTATGCAGCGTTGCTCTTGCATGCAATGGCGCCTGCTGATCGCAATTGGATGCTGGACGCGTTGTCGTCCGCCCAGCGCCAGCAGATCAATGGGCTTCTGCAGGAACTCGAGGCCGTTGGCGTCTCTCGCGATCCGCTGCTCATCAGTGAAGCCACAGCAGACGACGATTCAAGCAAAAGGCCCAGCGACGAGGAGTTTCTGATGGGGTTGGGCCGCTCGGACGTAGAACAGGCGGTGGCTTGCCTTCGGACAGAACCTGCAGAACTTCTTGCCCAGTGGTTGCAATGCGCACACTGGCCTTGGAGAGAAGAACTGCTGGGCGCACTGGAAGCGAACAAGCGTCGGGAACTCAAGGAGATTCTGGCTGACCGGTCGGTCTCGGGGCGCTCAACTCCCCGGGCCATGCGGGCAAGACTCATTGAGGCGGTAGCGCGAGTCGTGCGTGAGACGACCGTTCCCGCAGCGCCATCCTCGCTGTCTTGGAAAGGCGTGCGGTACCGGGTCGGGCGACTTCTCAAAAAGGATATCTCTGCTTCGGAGCGTGCGAGGTGAAGGAACCTGTCTTCCCCGCACAGGATGGGTCGGGATCGCGGCGAGGTGATACCGCGCGCGTCCTTCGAGACGTGATCATTCAAGGCAAGGCCACGCCGGGACGCGCGCGGGTCACGCCCTCCGCCTCGCCGCACCCGGATCAACGCCCAGCGCTGGACGTCGTTCGCCCCGTGCCAGCACGGGCCGCAGAGCCACGCCCTGACCAAGCGGCGGGCCCGGCCGCCGCCCCCTTGCAATCGATGAAGCCCGCCACCGACAGGGGGTACGAAGATGGTCTTGCCAGAGGGTTGGCAGAGGGGCGTCGCTTGGCGGCCGACGAGGCCCGGAAAGCGAACGAGCATGCGGCCCGAGCCGCAGAGCAGCAGCTTGCTGAGCGAAGTGAAAAGCTCAAGCATGATCTGACCCGGCAGGCTCAACTGGCCTATCAGGCGCGTGTTCAGAACCTGATGCAGATTCTGGAAGCGCTTCCCGGACAGATCGAAGAACGCCTCCGCGCGGCGGAGGATGACATGCTTGCACTGTCGTTCGAGGCGGTATGCCGCATTCTGGGCGACCAGGCGGTGACTGCGGAAGGCTTGCGTCTCCAGTTGAGGCAGGCAGTTCAGGCGCAGCGTAGCCGCCGGGTGGTGGCCGTGCACATGCACCCGGAGGATCTGGCCACGCTTCGCTCAGACTCGGACTTGGATGCGAGTGACGTGGCACCCGCAGATGTGCAGTGGGTGGCCGATCCGAGCATCGTTCTTGGCGGGTGCGTTCTGCAATCCCCGGAAGGGGCACTGGACGCACGGCTGGAAGTACAACTTGGTTCGCTGCGCAAGCTGTTGTTGCGGTCGCGCGCCGCAGTGGCCGCCGCGCGAGACGCTTCGGGAGAGCGCGCGTGAGGTCTTTGCTTTCAGCCGGACTCCTCGTTGCTGACGTGCGTTGTCCAGAGATCGCTCTGGTGTCGCTGTGCACAGGCGCGATGAATCGTTGGCCCACGTGTTGCACCGGATGTGTCCACAGGGAGCCCGCATGAATGCTGTCGCGGCCAGTATCAAGGCCCTTCGCTCGGCTGAACTGTTTCGTCGTATTGGATGGGTTCGAGAGATGCAGGGTCTCGCCATTGAGGCGCAGGGGCCCGACGTCGCCGTGGGTGAGCTATGCCGAATCATGACCCGCCCGGCAATGGGGCAGTCCACCGGCGACATGTACCAACCAGGCGCCGAAGCAACCGCCGTGCTGGCAGAAGTTGTAGGGCTCAAGCCTGGCAGGGTCACGCTGATGCCTTATGGGTCCGTCGACGGCATTGCAGCCGGCTGCGAGGTGCATGCTCTCGGATCGGAGTCGCACGTCGGCGTGGGTCATGCACTGCTGGGGCGAGTCATCGATGGTTTCGGCGCTCCGCTCGATGGTCGGCCGACACCTGCGACGACTTCGAGGCGCCCGCTGAAATCAAAGCCGGTCAATCCGATGGACCGTTTGCCGATCAACCAAGTTCTCGAAACAGGCATTCGCTGCATCGACGGGCTTCTGACCTTGGGGGTAGGGCAGCGCGTTGGCATCTTTGCGGGCAGCGGCGTGGGAAAGAGCACCCTGCTGGGCCTGCTCGCGCGACACGTCAAAGCGGCGGACGCTGACATGTCGCAATCCGGGGTCAACGTCATTGCGCTCATCGGCGAGCGGGGACGCGAGGTGCGGGAATTCGTCGAGAAGCAGCTGGGGCCAGAAGGGCTCGCCCGTTCGGTGGTCGTAGTCGCGACGTCCGATCAGCCCGCACTTGCGCGCCTTCGTGCTGCCTACGCAGCACTCTCGATCGCTGAGCATTTCCGCGATCAAGGCTGCCATGTATTGCTCACCATGGACTCGATCACGCGGTTCGCCATGGCCAGGCGCGAGGTGGGGCTGTCCGCTGGCGAGCCACCGACGGCGCGGGGCTATACCCCCTCCGTGTTCGCGGAACTGCCGGAGCTCTGCGAGCGATGCGGAATGGGCCCCGGGGGAGGCGCCATCACGGCGCTCTTCACAGTCCTTGTTGAGGGCGATGACTTCAACGAGCCGGTTTCCGATGCCTTGCGCGCCATCTTGGATGGACACATCGTACTGAGCAGGCAGCTCGCCCATCGTGGGCACTATCCCGCGATCGATGTGCTCAAGAGCATCAGTCGCTTGATGCCGGAACTTGCCGACGCTGAGCAGCGGGCACTCGCCACGTCCGCAGTGCAGCAGCTCGCGATCCTGGAGCGAAACCGGCAGATGATCGATATCGGCGCCTATGAGCGGGGAAGCAATGCCGAGCTCGATCGAGCGGTGCTCGTCGAGCCCGCGCTGCTTGAGTGGCTACGTCAGCGCCACGGGGGCGCGGATCGAAGTGAGGCGATCAAGGACTTGCAGGCTGTCCTTGCCCATGAGAAACCGGCAGCTGTGCTGTCCTCCGGGGTGGCGAAGTGAGCGCCGGAGATCTCGGCATGTCTTCTTCGTTGCCAAGCGATGTCGATGCTCGGGCATTCGTCTATACCCTCGAGCCCATCCGCCAAAGGCAGCAGTGGCGGCTTGACAAGGCGCAGGCAGCGCTCAGTCGAGCGCAGGCCGAACTCGCAGAGACGGAGACAGCGTTGATGCAGGTGCTCGAGGCGCTCGAGGAATATGCGCGCCATGTCAGCAGTCAGTTGGCGCTTCGACTGGATCCGGTGACCCATCGCCTGGGTCTTGCGCGGCTATCCCGGTTCCGCGAAAAGGCTAAGCAACTTGAAGAATCGCGGCTGCGGCTTCGTGATCGGTGCGAAGCGCAGCGCCAGACATTGCTCAGTGAGCGCGTCAGACTCGATGGCTTGGACCGTCACAAGCACGATGCCCTGACGCAGTACGCCGCAGAGATGCGTCATCTTTCACTGAATGAGCGCGATCGAGACTGGCTTGGGCGTCGGAACATCCGCTTGGCGCCGACCCCGTTCGAGGAGCGTCGGACATGAGTACGACAGGCCCAGCAGGCGCGTTGCTGACTCTGAATTTACAGAAGGGCAATGGCGTGAGCGCTCCGGCCGATCGGCCTCGCGAGAGCGCAGGCCAACGACTTGCCTGGACGCGTGAGATGGAGCGTGCTCAACTGAACACGTGGTTCAAAACTCAGCTGCCAGACGCCGCGGCAGTGACCTCGCGCCCGCAGAACTCTGGAGCGTTGAGGGGTATTGGAGGCACCTCAGTCAAAGACTTGAGCGCTCCTGCAGGGATGCTGCCGGCAATGAGTATGAGCCTGGAGGCTAGGTCTGAGTCGGCAAGCGTCGAGCCTCCACCGATGGACTCATTTGACCGACCACTTTGGACGCACGCGTCGTCGCGGCCTAAGCCTGAAGGGAGCCAGTGGGAGGCGAAAGCTGACGACGAGGGGCTCGAGAGTGCGAACTCAGAGCCCTCGAGCGCAACGCTGCCGATGACAGCAGCGCCTCCGTCGGCGACTGGTGAATCCAAGGCGATGTCGCCTGCCGCTCTTCCTGAAGGCGGTACCTTGGACCCCGTGCGGCCCAGTTCAGGTTCTATCGCCAATCCCGCTGTCGAGGCGCGTCCGGTCCAGACGACCGAGCATGTGCACGATGCGTCGTGTTCAGCCGAAATGCCATTGAAGCAAGCTCGACTTGACTCTGCAGCACTGGCGATGACTTTGGCATACCGTCCTGCCTCGACGACATTTGCAGCTGGTTCCATCCAGGCATCTGCGGCCGTGGCGCCCTTGCAAGCAGAGCAACCGCTGATGGCTTCGCCTCAGCACGGGCGAAGCGGAGATATCGCGGGTGCTGCGCAGTCCGTCCCCAGGGCCGAGTGGGCATTGGCGCGGACATCAGCTGGTCAGCCGTTACGTCCGTCCGTGCAATCGGGTGCCCCCGTTGCGCCAGTCAGACTGCACGAGGAAAGCACCCTCGAAGGCCAAGCCGTCTGGATTGCCGTTCGCGCGGATGACGTCCAACTCTTGTCCATGATGCCTCAGTGGGTCGCCGACCTGGAGCGCGGGATGCGTTTGCGTGGCGACCGGCTGCACCAAGTGGTCTGCAATGGTCGCTTGGTCTGGCGAGACGGTGCCTGGCATTCCGACGCACCTACCAATGCGGCGTCCCCTGCGGACAGCGGCATCCCTTTCAATGCGAACCCATCCCAGGAGGATTGATGGCAATAGATGCAGTGAGCAGTTCCGGCGCGACAAACCTGCAGGCCAAGAGCCTCGGCATGGAGGACTTCTTGAAGATCCTTCTTACGCAGCTGACCTACCAGGATCCATTGAAGCCCATGGACAACCAGCAGTTCATGGCTCAGATGGCGCAGTTCACGAGCCTGGAGCAGACACAGCAGCTCAACACCAAGATTGAGACGCTGATTACCAACCAGGCCGCGCTCCAATCCGTCGGGCTGATCGGTAAGAACGTCGAAGTGACGACGGCAACCGGCAGTGTGACAGGCACCGTCAGTGCGCTGTCGTTGTCCGGCGATGCGCCCCTTCTGACGATACAAACCACCGGCGGAGCCACGTTGAACAACGTGTCGCTCAGCCAACTCGTTGCGGTGCGTTGACCACCACTTTGAACAAGGGATACTCAATGCTTGATTCGATCTATGTCGGCATGACCGGCCTCTTGGGCTATTCGCGTGGGCTTCGCGTCATCGCGAACAACACTGCCAACTTGAACACGCCTGGCTTCAAGAGCTCGAGCCTTCAGTTCGCAGACTTGTTCTATTCGCGCGATGGCCTTGGAGGAGGGGCTGGAAAGGACCAAGTCGGTTTCGGCGTGAACACTGCGGGAACGTCCATGTCGTTCACGCAAGGCGAGTTGCGGCAGACGGGAAATGACCTTGACCTCGCCATCGACGGGCAAGGTCTATTTGTGCTGCAGGATGAGCAAGGGAAGACCACCTACACCCGCGCGGGCCAATTCAAGTTCGACACGGATGGCACGCTCGTGAGCAGGATCAACGGCGAGAAAGTCATGGCCATGGATGCCAACGGCGCGTTCGCGCCTGTGTCATTGACTGGGAAGATGATCAATCTTGGCAAGCCCACTTCCCGCGTGCAGTTCTCGGGCAATCTCTCCAACACGGTGACAGAGCAGACGGCCGGCGGTATCACGGTGATCGATGCTGGTGGAACCAGCCATACGTTGAGCCTCAAGTTCTCTGTAAAGAGCGCCGATGCCAGCGGGACGACCATGAAAGTGGAGCTCATGGAAGGCTCGACCGTCGTCAGCACCAGCGAAATGGTTTTCGTGGACGGTAAGCCGACCGCAACGACAGCGGTCGTGCAGGCCAGCTACACGCCTTCAGGGCAGCCCGCCATGGCACTGACCCTGGACTTCAGTTCCGATGTCGTGCTGTTCGCGGGCCAAACCTCGCTCAAGGCGGACTCGCAGGATGGGGTGGGGCCGGGCGCCATGAGCGGCGCAGCTTTTGACGCAACGGGCACTCTTGTCATGACCTATTCGAACGGTCAGACCGTCAAGGGACCGAAGCTGGCGCTTGCCCGATTCGACTCTCCGGACGCGGTGGGCTCAGTGGGTGACAACCAGTTCGAAGCGCTGAACCAGAATGCGTGGCACGTCGGAGTGGCGTCCGAAGGTGCATTCGGCTCGGTTCGATCCGGTCGGGTTGAGATCTCCAATGTCGACCTGTCGCAGGAGTTCAGCGACCTCGTGATCATGCAGCGCGGCTATCAGGCGAGCTCTCAAGTCATCTCGACGGCGAACGACATGCTGCAGGAGCTGTTCTCCATGAAGAGCAGGTGACTGAAGCAATGCTGTCTTCTGTCGGAGAGTCGTCTGCATTGATGGACGCAGCAGAGGCATCGCGGCGCGCCCAGCCGCTACGTTACTGGTCGCAAGCGCAGAGAAGCGCATTGGCAACCCAGTTCTCGCAGCTGCTTGAGACCTGGCGATCGGATTGGTTCCGTGCGGACGGCCGCGCTGACGACCCACCGCAGGTGGCGGTGCTCGAAGCGGACGGGACCTGGAGCCGTGCGCGCGAAGGCACCGTTTACTGGAGCATTGAAGCTCCGGCCGGCAGTGAAGGAGCGTTCGTGGAGCCGGCACGAGAAGATCGCAACGCCAGCGACGCGTCGGAGGGCTTGGCCATCGCTGTGCGGATCGTTGCTGCGCAGATGTTTTTCATGGCTTCCCCATCAGCGTCCTCCACGAAAGGATTGGCTGGCGCCTTCAATCTGCCGAGCGATGGTTTGGCGATTGCGCTCGCCGGATCGGCGGTAGCGGACTGGATGACACGGCTCCGCGGCATGTTCAAGGTCGAGGCACTTGAGCATCGGGATGCCCTGGTTGGCGCACTTTCTGAAGCCAGAGCTCATGCGTGGTCGGGTGCCTTGCGCATTCGCGCGGACTGGTGTGGCTACGGGTGGGTCGTCGATGTGCCGTATGACGTCGTTCGGACTTTGCTTAGTGTTCCTTCCTCCATGCCGAAGCCGCGTACCTCGGACCTGCCGGCAACCAGGACCGCAAAGAGCCGGCTTGATGCGGTGCTGGCGGATCGGCAAGTTGAACTAAGGGTCATGCTGGACGGCGTTCAGCTCAACCTGGGGCAGCTTCAAGGTCTCAGTGTGGGTGACGTCGTGCCTCTGGATCATTCGCTGGACGTCCCCGCACACGTGGTCGACTTGGATGGCACAGCCGTGTGCGAGGCCTGGCTTGGCCAAAGCGCCGGCCGCATGGCCGTGGAACTCGTGCCTTCTGCCAGCGCCCTTGAGGAGCGGCCGCTCAATGCAGCGGCGAAGGCCCAGACAACAACCTCATACAGCGGCATCCCGCTGCACGTTCAAAAGCCAAAGGGAAGTCTTCAATGACAACAGCAGTAGACAACATCGCCGCCGACCTTCGGTTGAGCCGCGTCGAAAGCGCCGCGCGCCCCGGTCCCGACACTGCCCCGCCGCCAACCGTGCAGGCATTGGCCTTGCCGGAGTTGCCTGAGGAGCGAGGCGAGAGCTCTCACCGGTCAGGTGGCGCCACCCCCGTTCTTCAGGGATGGAACCCTTTGCACCAGATCAGAGCGACCTTGCAGGTGATGGTGGGAGAGGCAACCATCTCCGTGGGGGAGCTTCTCGGCGCGAAGGAGCACCAGGTGCTGACGTTGGACAGAGAGGTGGATGCCCCTGTCGATCTCACCATCGAAGGCAAAGTCGTCGCGCGGGGCCAACTTGTCGCCGTCGATGGGCATTTCGGTGTGCGTATCACTGAGCTGCCCGTGGCGCTTGGCCTCGTTGCTGGAAACTGACGGATGCGCGAATGGAGCCGGGATCGCTGGTCGCAGGACGTCTGGTCTGGCGTGCTGACCGGGTGGCATGGGGTCTGTTTGATCGCGTGGCTCCTGCCTCTTCTTGCGGGGTCACCCGCTTGGGCGCAGGCTGGGGCAACAGCGCCGAGCAGCGCCAACTCGATCTCTGCGTTGACGACTGCATCCCCAATAGGCGGCGGGACTCTGCCGCCAAGCATTCCCGTGCGCCGGGACGCTGTGGCGGATCAGACTGCCATCAATGCGCGTTGGTGGGCACTTGTCCCGATCATGGGCATCGTTGGTCTCTTGGGTTTCGGCCTCGCTCGGCGCAGAAAGTTCACGTCACGGTCGGGCGATGCCCCAGGCCATCAATCCGCCGGCGCGCCATGGTTGAGGATGTTGGGGGACCGTTGGCTTCAGCATGACGCGTCTGCCGAGATTCTTCGAGTCTCTGGTTCCCGGTTGTCTCCGCGTCATCACCTGCACGTGATCGAGTGGAGAGGCAAACGCCTCCTGCTGGGATGCACCGACAACTCGATCAGGGTGCTGGCCGAGGTACCTGCCAAAGAGTCCGCGCCGGTTCCAAATGCGGAAGAGGCCGCACGATGAGGGCGAAGGCTGTTGGTATCGGCTGTTTCCCTGCTGGACTGCGTGTCGTGCTTGTCAGTCTGCTGATTTGTGCTCTTCAAAGCACAGGATGGGCACAGGCGACTGAACCGGCGGAGGCGGCAGATACCGCTTCTGTGGCGCCAGTGGCTAAAGCGCCAGACGCGCCAGCGCCCGCCCCTGCGCGAGTAGGCGAAGATTCGTCATCTACAGAGACGACGCGAGAGCCGGGCGCCCAAGTGCCCACGGCGGTGGCGTCACCGTCCCGAGGCTCGGCTCCTGCTCCTTCTGTCCCGGCAAGCATCGCGCAGGGCAAAGGCGGTGCACCGCGAGTGGCGTCGCCGTCTGTCTCAAATGGCGGTGCGAGTTCCACCGTGATCGGGGCGGGTCCTTCGAAGCCCTCGACAGAGACCGCCCAGGCCCTGCGGGTGGTGCTCGGCCTGACGGTCCTTGCTGTTCTTCCTGCATTGTTGGTGTGCCTCACGAGTTTCCTGAGAACCATCGTCGTTCTGTCCATGCTGAGACACGCCATCGGGATGAATGAGACACCCCCGAACACCGTGCTGATCGGGCTGGCTCTGTTCCTGACTCTGTTCACCATGTCCCCGGTGCTTCAGAAGGTCAATCAGGATGCATTCGCGCCCTTCATGGCCGGCAAGCTCTCCATGGAGGATGGCTACAGCAAAGGGATTGCACCCCTTCGTGAGTTCATGGTGCGACAGACGCGAGAAGCCGATCTTGCGTTGATGGTTGAGCTCTCCAAGGCACCTACACCGCAGTCGATGGACGACATCAGCAATGTGCAGCTGATTCCGGCGTTCATGCTGTCAGAGCTGCGCGCGGCTTTTCAAATCGGCTTCGTGATCTTCCTGCCATTCCTGCTCATCGATCTCATCGTCTCGAGCATTCTCATGGCGTTGGGGATGATGATGATGCCGCCGACAACCATTGCACTCCCGCTGAAGATCTTGATGTTCATCCTGGTCGACGGCTGGAGCCTGGTTTTGAAGGCGCTGGTTGGCAGCTTTCACTAGGGTATCGGACGTGGTTTTGCAGATGGAGTGCCTATGGCGCGTCTGAGCTCGGCTGCCTCAAGAAACCCGCCGGGTACGTTCGTCAACGAACGTGAGCTCGGATCAGCTGCTGACGTTTCGGATCTTGCTTCGCAAGAGGCGGTTGCGTTGGCGCCTCTGTGGAGCCAGTGGAGAGTTCAGAAGGACGCCGCCGCGCGCGACCTATTGATCTGCCACTTCCTTCCTTATGCGCGAATGATGGCGGCCACCCTGTATGGCCGCCGGACGCACAGCGATGTGGAATTCGAGGAATACCTTCAGCTTGCCCGTATGGGCCTCATCGAAGCGGTGGACCGCTTCGATCCGTCCCAGGGTGCGCAGTTCAAGACCTTCGCGTCCAAGCGCGTGCAAGGCTCCATCCTCAACGGATTGGTCCGGCTCACCGAGAAGAATCAGCAGATCAGCATTCGCACCCGTCTTCAGCAAGAGCGTCTCGCGTCCATCAAAGGAGGTGCAAGCTCAGAGCTGCTTTCCATGCAAGACGGGGTCGATGCCGCCAGCTCGCCCTCCTCAGACGCCAAGACGGCGGCCAGCACCTCAGGTCAGCGGGCAGCGGACAAGCTCTTCAAGTATTTAGCGGAGGTGGGCATAGGCGTCGCGCTCGGGGTGCTTCTCGAAGACACCGGCATGGTGGATGCCGACGCCTTCGGTGCGGGCGTCGACTCGTATGCTCCGTCGCCGGAGGTGAGCTACTTCCGCAAGACAGAACTCCGTCAGCTCGGGGCCGTGCTCCGGAGCTTTGTTGATCAGCTCGCGGATCAGCAAAGGCTTGTCATTCGGCACCACTACCTGCAAGAAGTGCCCTTCGATGAAATCGCTGCCCAGATGGGAGTCACTCGCGGCCGCGTATCGCAACTGCACCGGCAAGGCCTTCTGCGCCTGCGGGAGCTTCTCCACAAGGATTCTCGGCTCGATGTTTCCCTGTGAGCATCGGCAGCCGCTTCGCCAACCCATAAGCCTATCGACATGACCGAACCTTCTCCTTCCAGACCCGACGCATCCATCCAAAACGACCCTCGGCTGGTCGCCGCGCGTCAGCGCCTGCAGCGCATGGAGGGGTTTCTCCAGCAAGATCCAAGCAACAACGAGCTGCTCATCACGGCTTTCGAGGCGTCGTTGGCCTGCGGCGAATGGGACAAGGCTCAGGCGCACCTGCGGCATGCCCAAGGGCTCGATGCGGATCCACTTGGCTGGCGGCTGCGCGAGGGGGACTTCTGGCTTGCCCAGCAGCGCTACGACGAAGCACAGGCGGTCCTGGAGGCGCTTCTGCCCACGCCCAATCCACCTCATGGGTTTCTGGACGTTCTGATGCATAACCTTGCCTTTATCGATCTGCGTCGAGGCGACAAAGGGCGCAGCGTAGAGCGACTTGCTAGCGTGCTGGAGACATCGACGCCGAGCAGCGTCACCGCTTCCGAAAGTGCCGGTAACCCTCCGGTAGCCGCACGGGCGCTTCAGCAACTCTGGTCGCGCGCTCTTCATCAGGACGCACAGCTCGCGCGCGCAATGGCTTGGGCCTTGGACGCAGAACGCCGAGGGTCGCTTGATCCGCAAGCTGCCGGCGTTGCCAGTCTGATCGCAATTGACGCTTCGGACTTCGACGCGGCTAAACGATGGAGCGATTTGAGCCTGGGAAGTGGCGACGCAGCCGAGCATCCGGCGGAGGCCTTCGTTGCGTGTGCATCGCTGGCTCTTGCACGTCAGGACGCGGCAATGGCCGGCCGGTTTGCGGATGCGGCGTTGCAACGGCACCCCGGGGATGGTCGGGCACTGTCTACGCGTGGGTTTGCTTGGCTACTTGCAGGCGAGTTGGGGGAAGCTTTCAAGGCATTCAAGCAGGCGCTCTCCGTCATGGGACAGCATATTGGCACCTGGCATGGCCTAGCTTGGACGCAGATCGCCCAAGGAGATCTGGCTGGCGCCGAAGAGAGCTTTCAATCAGCCCTGAGCCTCGACCGAAACTTTGCGGAAAGCCATGGAGGCTTGGCAGTGGCGCTGGCTATGCAGTCTCGCCAGGGTGAGTCCAGCGAGCACGCAGAACTGGCACTTCGGCTCGATCGCAGTAACGCTTCCGGGCGATATGCGCAGGCGTTGCTGAGCGGCGAAGTGAAAGATGCCAGCGATGTTCAACGTTTCGCCCGCCGCATTCTGGCGGGCATGTAGCTCCGGCTTCAGGGTGAGGCGCAGTGATGGTGCGACGTCGCCCGCTGGCATGGGGAGTATGGCGATCCGTCTACCGACTCGATCAAGGCGGCTTTAGGACGTCGGGGGGTGCGCAGCATCAGCCAGCAGCAGCTCTCCCGCTTCGCTCATCAATGTCTCAAGTGCAGCGTCTGATTCCATGCGCTGCATGACCTTGTCGACCATCTGATCGAAAGCAAGGCCGTCGATGCGGTCGCGTCCGAAGGTTTGCATCAAAACACCTTCGAGGAACACGCGAAAGGCCTTGCGACGACGATTCGGATCGTCAGCGTCCAAAGCACGGATACGCATTGCGACCAGCTGCTGGAGATGGGGCTGGAGCTCCTGGGTGTCGTTGTGCGCGGCTGTCTCAGGCTTGACTCGCGAGTCCTGCGTGCTTGCCGCACCTGCTGCCCGCCTTTGATCCTGCGCGCGGAACTGTGCGCGGATCATGGCTGCTAATTGCGTGGTCGGGTCAATCATCAGATGGATAGAGGCAATCGCTAGTGCGCCAACCCTTTCTGCTGGTAGTTGGCCAGGAGAAAGTGGGCGTCGGCTTCGGCCGGCGCTTCAGGCATTTGACCTGCACCTTGCGCCTCAGGAGTTGCCGGCAGAGGGTGAGAGGACTTTAAGGCGTTGATCCTCTCGATCACCTTGCGAATGTCCCCAGACAAAGCCGCATTGATGGTGTTGAGAGGCAGGCCACGTTCGAAGTGAGCGAGAGCATCGTCGAACTTGTCCTGAGCCAGAGCTTCGAAGCCCTTGGCGAAGTGTGGCAGGGGCTCATCTGGCTGCTCAAGAGCCAGTAGGGGCTGCCACGTCAGAAGCGCGACTGCTGCGCGCCCCGAGCTGAACTGCAGCAGTCCGAGTTGGTATCGCGCAAGTGCAAAGTCCGGTGCAAGCCGGACGGCATTGGCAAATGCCGATTCCGCTAGTGCCACGTCACCTAGGGCTGCGAGCTCAGCGCCGAGCATGAACTGAGGAAGTGCAGCTGCCGGCTGGACGGCACTTGCCTCCTGAAATGCGCTTATGGCTGCGGCCGAATCATTTGCCTGGCTCGCAGCGATACCTACGGCCATGATGGCGTCGTAGGTAGTGTGAGGAGAGGGGCTTTGCGACATGCGTGTGGACTAGGGTGCTCGAATAGCTGCATTGTCGTCGCCCGTCAGCCACTAGGAATGCTTTTTCAGCTGCCATCAGGCGTCATTCTGACGTGACCTTGCCCCTGGAAACCGTACCCCATAGCGGAGTCATGAATGGGCTTGCGTGGCCTGAGCCGTATGCCAGTCTTGCTCGAACCGCATCGGGCTGACATAGGCCATCTCCCGTGACGAGGCCGGCGCCGGCATTCCATCGTTGCAGCGTTCGGATATCGATCCCGACGGTCTCGCACGCCAAGCGCAGTCGCGCGCCGTCGCGGTGGGCTTGCAGGATGTCTCGGTCCAAGTTTTGGCGATCTGCCAGGACGATCATTCGTCCTCGTCCTTGTGGAAGATCGCCTCGAGCTTTTTTGACAGCACCAGCAGTGCTGTCGTCTCGGCCAGCGCAGCGTTCTTGCGCCGCAGATCCCGCTCCAACTCCTTGATACGCCGCCGGTCCTGCTTGGTCTGGTTCGGACTGGCTCGCACCTCATCCGGCGCTGCCAAGGCCTGCGTGGCGCTCTCGCGCCACGCCTGTAGGTCCTTCAGATACACGCCGTTGGCGCGACACCAAGCGGCCTTGCCGGCTTCGTCCATCGTTGCGGTCACCAGCACCGCATCAAACCGCGCTGCGGCCGTCCACACCTTCTTGCCCGGCGACTGCGCCAGTGCTTCGCTATGCCAGCGCTCCAGCGTGCTCGCGCTGATGCCCACCTCTAGCGCCACTTCTTCCGCTGGCGCGCTCTCGGGCGGCAGCATGCGCGCTACAGCCTTGTCCTTGAATGATTGTCCGTACCGAGCCACTCTCGTCCTTCATCGCCACCCCCTGTCTTGGATTTATCGCGGCGACAACTATTCTGACGCGGGGGGCCGTCTCCGTTGTGTGACCCGCCTCCCGTTGATTAACTACTGCGACTCATTCCACAGTGCAGCAATCAATGCGCTCGACGCAGAGTCCGCATCGAGCGCCGGATGCTCGGGCATCTTTTCCGTGATATCTCGGAACAGGGTTATCGCGTCGTCGCTCCATAGACCCAAGTCTCTGCGAAGACTATGCCCAAGCGTCAGATGCAGTGACCATATGGCCGCCGGCAACGACTTTGATTTTAGGGTCGCGACATCATCTTCTGTGAGCAGACTACGGGCACGCTTCAGCGCCTCGCCCAAGTTCACAGGAGGAACTGCTTCGGCATTCGTCATGGAGTCCGTCATGGCTTTGATGGCTTTGTAGGGGTCACAGTGAATTTAAAGGCCTCGGGGTATCGTGAGCTCAGATTTGTCCAGTACTCGCTCAGCGCACTGCTGAAGGCACTTATGCGCTCAGTCTTGGGCAGACTGAAGAAGCCGGGAGTTCCATCGATCACGCCTTGCTGAATTGATGCTTGCGCCACTGTGACCTCTGAAGCAAAGTTCATCCGCGCAGGCGACTGCGTGGATGACGGCAAGTTGATGTCAAGCACATAGGTGTTTTTGTCGCCCACTGCACGCACTTGTCGAGCACCATACGCAAGAGCGGTCGCGACGTCCTCTGTCCCAAGGCTCGCACCCGAAGGATGATTGTGGGTAAAGACGGCATCGTCCATCGCTCTCAAGAAGGATTCCGATGGCCTCCCACGACTCCCCGATTGCAATACCTGGCCAAGAACTTCACCGGTCGATGGGGAGATGACCGTAAGAAGCTCATCGCCCGCGCCCGGGAGCCGCAAACTTTCAGCCTCTATGCGCGCCAATGTGGTGGCCAATTTTTCCGAAGAAGTACCTCCAACTGCAAATCCACTGCGAGCCACACCAGCACCGCGAGGCCCAGGGGTCGGTGTCATGCCAACCGCCGCCGCCTCAAATGCAATTTCCTCCTGCCCTTGGTAGGTGTGCGTTCTCGGATTGAGGTAGAGCGCTCCACCATCATCTCCGTAGCCTGCCGGCCCGTTCACGATCGCCTGTAGTCCCCCATAAAGCCGGCTTGGCAGGCCGAGCAGCGAGGTGTCGCGGCCCAAAAGCGTAGGCATGCGGCCAATGCTGACATCGTCATTGATCGCGTAGCCCGGATTCTGCGACTGCGCCAAGTTGGTCAACGCGTGCAGCCGAACGATGTCATCGTCCAAGCCACGATACCCGTCGGCGAATGCCGAGAGGTCACGGCGGTAGCGACTTTCGTCATCCCATCGAATCGATCCGTATTGCTGTTGCACAGCGTCGACGCTTGCAGCCTGCCCAGGTGTGAGCACATAGCTGCCGCGCAGACCACTCGCAAATCGCGGATCAGCCAAATCACGAATCGAATCGTTGAAGCCACTGCGTATGTCGTCGGGCGTCTCGCCGCGCACTCGCGTCGACAGTCTGGCGTCAACCAAGGCCAGCACGCGACGAGGATCAATGCTGCGACGGCCTGCACGCACTGCAGCACCATCTGCAATATCGCCGATCCCTAATCCATCATCGCCGTCATAACCAACACCACTCAGACCGTAGGGGTCGTTTTGAGCCTTGCGCATCGCCATGTCCTGCGAGAACGTGCGCCCGTTGACCAGCAGCGCGCCACCGCTGGCATCGACACCGCTGAAGTTGTCGTTGAGCTTCAGGAACGCATCGAGATCGTCCTTGGCGCTGCTCTGCCCCATGGCCCCTGCCAGCGCATCGCCAATCACATTGCCAAATGCATCGGCCGCGATGCTGGTGCCGCTGAGGCGGCCGCCACGGGCTGCGTTGGCCACAACACTGCTGCTTATGCCCGATATCAGGCTCTTGCCTAGATTGAACTGATCAATGCGCGGGTTGTAGCCCATAACGTCATTCAGCCCCTGAGCGATGCCACCGCTTAGCGCACTGGCCGCCACGCCCTTCCAGTCGAAGCTCTTCTGTAAGCCCGTCGCCACAGCAATACCTTGCGTCACTGTGTTCCGCACCGCGCCGGCTACTACACCATTCACGAAAGAGTTGGTCGTCTGCGGCACCAGTCCACCTACCCCCGCCGAAACGCCACCACTGATCGCTCCAAGTGCGACACCTTTCCAGCTAAAGCGCTCCTGCGCTCCGATAGCCACGCCAACCGCTTGGCCTGCGATTGATCCGGAAGCTCCTCCTATCGCGCCGGCTGCGATGGTGGAGCCTGTCGAGTAGATCGTCGCACCGGCGGCGGTAGTGCCGATGGATGTGCAATAGGTTGCAAGATAGTACTGCTGGGTGACGAAGGCAACCACCACTACGACCACCGCGACGATGATCTGCCCCAGCCCGCCGCATCCGCCGCCGCCATTGCCCTGCGGCATGGCCATCGGGGTGGGCGTGGTGTCGCCGATGACCTTGGTGGGGTCATAGGGCTTGAAGCTGGAGGCGCTGTTGGACGAGCCCACCCGGCTGGGGATGGTCAGCACCTGGCCCGACTTGAGATCGCCATTGCCCGACAAGTCGTTGGCGTCTGCGATCAGGTACCAGAGGCTCTGGTCGCCATAGGCGCCCCGCGCAATGCTCTGCAGGGTGTCGCCGGCACCGACCGCGTAGGTGCCGGGACTGGACGACGGATAGTTGCCATCGATAGGCTGGTAGCCGAAGTTGAAGTCGGCCTGCACGTTGAACAGCGGCACGCCGCCCGGCAGGGTCGGATTGTTCGCGTCGCGCACCTTGCCGTAGCGGCCCAGCACCTGGCCGTTGACCACGAGTTGGTACTGCTCCTGGCCGCCCTGATTCGAGTACAGGATGTTGCCCTGCATGTCGCTGACGAAGGTGCGGTTGTTCATGGGCGCCATGGCGTCCGTGATACCGGAGAGCTCGCCAGCATTGCCATAGGACCAACTCGTCAGGCCCGGCTGAGTCAGCGTGCTGCTGGCAAAGCTGGTGAGCTGGCGGTAGCCCTCCGCACGGCTATAGGTGTTGGAGTAGTTCGTGATGTTTAGGCTGGTCCAGTCGAAGACCGTGTAGCCCTGCAGGTTGCCGGCATTGTCGTATCCGCCGGCGGTGCCCATGCCTGGGACGGGCGAAGTCTGCAGTGGGCTGTACTCGACGCTGTACTTTGGCAGGTTGTCGCTCTTGAGAACGTCCTGGTGAATGATCTGGCCATTGGCGTTGTAGCGATTGATGCGGGTCTCGCTGCCAGTGCCGGCGAGGGTCTGCAGGCTCCAGTTGACGCCGTTGAGGGCGTTGACGTAGGCCTGGGGCAGGGCGCCGGCAGGACCGGACTGCACGACGCGGGACGCACCGTCGTACAGGCGCCGGTCCGTCTGCACACCGTCGCGCACGACGCTGGCCAGGCGCCCGAGCGCGTCGTACCGGTACTCCTCGCGCGTGTACCCGGTGGTCGTCAGGTATTGGGTCGGCACGGAACTGTAGATGGCCTGGTTGTTGCTGTCGTAGCCGGTGATCTGACTCTGGCCCCCGACGGTGACGACCTGGTTGCCCCACCACCTGTCGCTGGTGCGGTTGCCGTTCTTGTCGTAGGTGATCTCATGGCCCTGGGTGCCCAGGTTGCCCGAAGCATCGATGGCGTCCACAACCGTCTGGCGGTTCATGGCGTCGTACTGGTTGTAGCTGTCGCTGATCTGGTCGGCACCGGCGGCCGGATCGTTCACGCGGGTGCGCACGTGGGTGCGGTTGCCCACGGCGTCGTAGTCCACGTTGATCGTGATGCGCCCGTCGCCCACCCAGCGCATGCGCCCGAGGGCGTCGTAGGCAATGCGGTTGTCCTGGTAGGTGACGCCGCCCTGGATGGTGGTCTCTCTCAGGTGCCGTCCACCCAGGTCGTACTGGTAGCGCGTGGTCTGGCCCAGGGCGATGTCGTTGATCTGCACCAGCTGGCCAGCCGCGTCGTAGCTGTAGACCCGGTTCTGGCCCCGGCTGCTGCTTTGCGCGACGAGCTGGCCGGCGTGGTCGTAGGCATAGCTGTGGCTGGCGCGGCCGATGTCGACGTAGCCCGACAGGCGGCCCCATCCGTCGTAGCCCCAGGCCGAGACGGCGCCGTTGCCGTCGGCCTGCAGCACCTTGCGGTTGAGCGCGTCGTAGCCGGCCTGGGTGCTCTGGCCCTCGGGCTTGGTGGTGCGAATGAGGTTGCCGCGCAGGTCGTAGGCGTAGCGGGTGGTCTCGCCGGCGCCGTTGGTGCTCGACAGCAGCCGCCCGGCCTGGTCCCAGCGCTGGGTCTCGGTGAGGTTGGCCTGGCCGGCATAGGCCGGAGACATGCCGTTGCTGCCCTGCCAGCTGTAGACATCGACCAGGGCGTGGGTGGTCTTGATCAGGCGGCCGAGCTTGTCGTGGGTGTACCAGGTGGGGGCGCCCAGGGCGTCGATGCGCCGTACCTCGTCGCCGAAGGCGTCGTAGGCATGCTGCACGATGCCGCCGTCGGCGTGGATCTCGCGCACCAGCTGGCCGGCGGCGTCCCATTCCTGGCCGTTGGTGTGGCCGTTGGCGTCGGTGACGGCCACTTGACGGCCCAGCGCGTCGTAGTCGGCCCTGCAAAACCCCGCCACCCCGCATGAATGCTGGATTCCTTGCGGCTGGCGGTACACCGAATCCCCCAGGAATCGTTGGACAGGCAGC